>NZ_CP022278.1:312055-624111 GCF_002216145.1 Neisseria chenwenguii | reverse complement strand
GGGAAATTCCAAATTTGTTTTCAGACGGCCTTATTTTTTCAGACGGCCTTTTACCGCCGCAACGGCTTTTTGCAAACTGTTTCGGTGCTGCCTAAACAGCCAAACCAATACTGCCAGCCACAGCGCGCAGAAGAGCGGATGGTTTTGCGTCGAGCCCCAATGTGTGTACGCCAGGCTTACGGCGAGGCAGGCGGCGGTTGCGCCGTAGAGTTTGCCGCGCGGCAGCGGCTGCCAGATGCGGATGGAAACTTCGGTTTTCAAAAGGAAAAAAATCCAGAACGAAGCCGCCGTCGCCATCGCCGCCCCGCGCGCGCCGAAAAGCGGCACGAGCCAATTGAGCAGAAACCAGTTGCAGCCGAACGCCGCCAGCGAAATCAGCGTAATCAGCCAGGTTTTTCGGCGCACGTTGATGCCGATGCCGCTTACTTCCGTCAGCGTATAAAGCAGCGGAAACAGAATGCTGGAGAGCAGGATAAACTGCACGGGATCGTATTTTTCCGGCAACAGCAGCGGCACCAGCGGAGAGAAAATCCCCGCCGCGCACAAAATCGCCGCCACCATATCCGTCATTACAGCGGCAATGCCGCCGATTTTGTCGAGGTTGGTGTTGTCCTCAATCCATTTGAACACCATCGGCGCCCAAATGGTTGAAAAAATACTTTGAAAAATCAAAGCAATCGCGCCAAAGCTGACCGCCATCGAATATACGCCCAGCTCGCCGAGGCTGCTTTGCTGTTTCAAAACAAAACGGTCGATCGAGGCAAAACCCCAATAGGCCAAACCGCCCAGCGCCAGCGGAAAGCCGTAATCCAGCGCGGTTTTCAGCGTTCGGCCGCTGAAACGCGCTGCTGCCGCTTCCTTCAGCGCGCCTTTGGTTTGGAACGCCAAAACCGCCAAAGTCACAAGCTGCGCCGCCGTGTAGGCCAACACCAAACGGAACGTATCGTTGGGCGAACCGGTCAGAAAATATACCGCCACTACCAACAAAATCAAAACCTTAGGCGTAAACTGGCTGAACGAAAACGCAAACGGGCGTTCTTCCATCCTCAAAATCACCGACAGATAACGGCAAATCAGCGACGAGGCAAAAAACAGCAGGCACAACACGCCCAAGCCCGCATCGGGCAGCTCGAACAGTTTTTCAGACGGCCAAGACAGGTTTAACGCCAGCAAGATACACAAACCCGCCACCAAAACCAGCGGCACGGCAAAAATACTTTTAAACAGCCCCGCGCGGTCGGCCGAGCCGTGATACTCGCGGATATACGCCTGATCCAGTCCCAACCCCGCAAAAATCAAAACCAGCCCCGCCACCGTTTGCAGCAGAACAATACGCCCGATGTCGTCGGCCGGGAAATACCAAGAGATTAACGGTAGCGAAACCGCGCTGACCGCAGCGCTGCCCAAAGGGCCTAAGGCGTAACCGAGAAGTTTTTTCGTGTTCATTGCGTGTTTCGGGCGGGGTAGGCGGGGAGGTTTTTCAGACGGCCTCAAACGGTTTTCATCCTGCCGTAGGGTGGGTGTAAACCCACCGTTTGACCGCAGGTCAAAATCCAAACGCCAGAGATTTCGTCAACGGTTTTTCCGCCGTGCAGGCAGGTGGTGGGTTTACACCCACCCTACGGCAGGGCTACGGCAGGGCTTTCAAAATTTTCAGACGGCCTCGGGTGTTTTTTCGGCTTTCAGGCCGTCTGAAAAATTCGGAAACGGCCGGGCTTTTGCAAGCCGGCTCCCTCTCCCGCGGGAGAGGGTCGGGGAGAGGGCTGTTGGTATTTCGGAGGCGTTTCCGTCTCCCAGCCGCTTTGCCCCTCCCTAGTCCTCCCCACGGGACGGATTGGTGGAATATCGAAATATTTCAGAGGCCTCAAACCGCCGCTTTCAACGCGTCCACAACCTGCTTGACCTGTTCCTGCGTCATATACGGGAAAAACGGCAGGCTCATCACTTCTTCGGCTACTTTGTCGCCGACAGGCAAAACGGCGTCGCTGGCGACGGCGGGCTGTTTGTTGAGCGGAATCGGGTAGTGGACGGCGGTCGGGATGCCGGCGGCTTTCAAGGCCGTCTGAACGGCGTCGCGGTTTTTGATGCGCACGGTGTATTGGGCGAACGCGCTGCGGTTGTGCGCCTCGATATGCGGCGCGGCGATGCCGGCGGCGGCGAGGGCTTCGGCGTACCATGCGGCGACTTGTTGGCGCAGTTGCATTTCTTCTTCGAGAATGGCCAGTTTGGGCAGCAGAATCGCGGCTTGCAGCGTGTCGAGACGGCTGTTTACGCCGACGCGGATGTGGTGGTAGCGACGGTCTTGTCCATGGCGGGCGATTTGGCGGATGACCGTGGCCAGCGTTTCGTCGTTGGTGAAAATCGCGCCGCCGTCGCCGTAGCAACCCAGCGGTTTGCTGGGGAAGAAACTGGTGCAGGAAATAGTGGAAAGGTTGCCGGATTTGCGGCCTTTGTAGGTGGCGCCGAAACTTTGTGCAGCGTCTTCGATGACGGGCAGGCCGTGTCTGGCGGAAATTTCGTTGATGGCGTCGAAGTCGGCACATTGGCCGTAGAGCGAAACGGGAATGATGGCTTTGGTGTTCGGGGTAATTGCGGCTTCGAGTTTGGCGGGGTCGAGGTTGTAGGTTTGTTCGTCAACGTCGATGTAAACGGGTTTGGCGCCGAGCAGGGCGGCGGTTTCGGCGGTGGCGATGTAGGTGAAACCGGGGATGATGACTTCGTCGCCCGCGCCGATGCCCAGCGCCATCAGGGCGATTTGCAGGGCGTCGGTACCGTTGGCGACGCTGATGCAGTATTTGGCGCCGCAGTATTCGGCAAGTTTGCCTTCGAGTTCGGCAACTTCGGGGCCCAAGATGTATTGGCCGTGGGCGAGAACTTTTTGGATGTTGGCGTCGATTTCCGATTTGATGCGCGCCTGTTGGGCGGCGAGGTCGATAAACTGCATGGTTTTTCTCCGGTCTGCTTTTTAGGAACGGGCGCGTGTTTTCAGACGGCCTTTGATATTCGGGTTTTGCGGTAGGTACGGTCAGCTGCCCTGAGGCAGTGTAACCGTACGATGCACTGTTTGGAAATGTCTGCCGACTGTGCCGTCTGAAAAAAGGATTTTTGATTTGCAGGGTCGGTTGGTGCGGGTGTACGGTTACGCCGCTTTAAGGCGGCTAACCGTACCTACGGCAGGGTTTCTAAGTTTTTCAGACGGCCTCTTTGTCCAAGATGCCGTCTGAAAGGGTATAAACCGTGCCGGTGTGGGCGCAGACGGCTTTGCCGCTGCCGTTGACGGGCAGGTCGAGCTGTTCGCCGTATTCGCTCATCCAGCCGATTTGGCGGGCGGGAACGCCGACCATCAGGGCGTAGTCGGGGACGTCTTTGTTGACCACGGCGCCGGCGCCGATAAAGGCGTAGCGGCCGATGGTAGTGCCGCAGACAATGGTGCAGTTGGCACCGAGCGTGGCGCCTTTTTTGACGAGGGTGTCGCGGTATTCGCTTTTGCGTTCGATCAGCGAACGGGGGGTGTACACGTTGGTGAATACCATGCTGGGTCCGCAGAACACGCCTTCTTCGAGGTAAACATTGTCGTAAACGGAGACGTTGTTTTGGATTTTGCAGTTGTCGCCGATTTTGACTTTGTTGCCGACGAAGACGTTTTGGCCGAACGAGCAGTTTTGCCCGATTTCGGCGCCGCCGCAGATGTGGGCGAAATGCCAGATGCGGCTGCCTGCGCCGATTTTGGCGCCTTCGTCAATGATGGCGGAGGGGTGGGCTGTGTAGTCGGTCATAGCGTGGCTCCGGGTTTGGGTTGGGGATGCCGTCTGAAAACCGTTTTCAGACGGCCTTGTGTGGTGTTTGCGGTTTGGTTTGCCGTTTGTCCGATGGTGCGGCAACGGCGATGCGCCTACTTCAGCAGCTCGGCCAACGCCGCTTCGCCCTGAATTTGCGCGGTCGTCCATTTGCCGCCGTAGATGTGCAGTACGTTGCCGACGCGTTCGAACGCCCATTCGCGGGTGGCGTCGCTGGGATTGGCCGCGCTTTTGAGCAGCGGGCGCACGCCGGAGAAGGCACCGCTGATGTCGGCGGCGGTGAGTTTGTCGCCGTGGTAGGCGTTGTACGATTCAATTAAGTAGCCGATTTCGCTTTCAGACGGCCTGTCGGCGTCGGGGTGGTCTTGGCGGATTTCGGTGGTGCCGATCATGGTTTTGCCTTGATAGGGCAGCACGAAAAAAACCCGTTTTTCACCCGGTATGGGCAGCATCAGCGCCTGATTCAGCGGCCGGTCGGTAAAGATGTGGCTGCCGCGCACCCAGTCGATGGTAAAGGCGGGGCGTCCGCCCTGCGTGTGGCGCAGTTCCATTGCCCAAGGGCCAGCGGCGTTGGCGATGCGGTCGAAACCGGCGAGGCTGTCGAAGGTTTCGATTTTGTGGTTTTCCACAACTTCCACGCCCAGATTGCGGCATTGGGCGACGACCCACCGCCCGAGGGCGGAGTCGTCCATTTGGGCGTCGTAAAATGAAAATGCGCCTTTGAGGCCGTCTGAAAGCAGTGTAGGGCTGCGTTTCAATACTTCGGCTTTGTCGAGCCAGCGGCTTTTGGGAAAACCGCTGCCCGAGGCGAGCAGGTCGTAGAGCTTGGTGCCGGCGCTGATCTGCCATTTCGGCCGGCCGCGCCCCTGATAGATGGGGAACAGCAATTCGAGCGGCCGGCAGAGGTGCGGCGCCTGCCCGAGCCAGAAGCGGCGGGCGTGCAAGGCTTTCTTGACGAGGGCAAACTGCCCTGTTTCAAGATAGCGCAGGCCGCCGTGCAGCAGCTTGGACGACGATTGGCTGGTGTGTGCCATCGCGGTGTCTTTGTCGAACAGGGTGACTTCGTGCCTCTGTTTGGCCGCCGACCAAGCGGTACACGCGCCGATGATGCCTGCGCCTGCGACTGCGATTTTCATTTTTCAGACGGCCTTTGTTTAGTAAACCAGCGGCAGCGACACAGTTTTGTGGTCGCGCGCGGAGAGGTAGGCGGCGATGAGGAGTTCCAGCGATTTGAGACCCTCGCGGCCGTCGGTAACGGGTTGGGCTTTGCCGCGCATTACGTCGATGACGTTTTTGTAGTAGAGCGGGTGGCCGAAACCGTAAACCGAAGTGGTTTCGTAGTTGGCGGTTTTGACCTGCTCGTCGTAGTCGCGCGAGTCGGCGAAGTTCCATTCCTGGATTTCGTTGACGGCGACGCCGCCGATGCGCACGGTGCCGGTTTCGCCCAAGATGGTAATCGAGCCTTCGAGGTTTTTCGGGTAGGTGCACATGGTCACGGCCATCGAACCCAGCGCGCCATTGCGCCAGCGGATGTTCATTACGCCGGTGTCTTCGGTTTCGATTTTGCGGTGGGTGGAAATCATGGCCTGAACGTCTTCGACCGGTCCGATCAGCCATTCCATCAGATCGACGTAGTGGCTGGCCTGGTTCATAAACGCGCCGCCGTCGAATTCCCAAGTGCCGCGCCAGCCGCCGCCCTGGTCGTAATATTCCTGCGGGCGTGTCCAGAAGACGTTGAGGTGCACCATGCAGATTTTGCCGAAACGCTGCTCTTCGACGGCGCGTTTGAGCATCTGCAAAGTGGCGTTGAGGCGGTTTTGTTTGACGACAAACAGGCGTTTGCCCGCTTTGTCGGCGGCGGCAACCATACGTTCGCCGTCGTGCAGGCGGGTCGCCATCGGTTTTTCGGTGACAACGTGGAAACCCGCTTCAAATGCCTGAACCGCCTGCTCGGGGTGTTGGCCGGAAGGGGTGGTGATGACGATGATGTCGGCGTCGGTATCCGCCAGCATTTCTTTGTAGGATGCGTAGCCTTTGGCGCCGGTGCGCTCGACGGCTTTTTGCAGGTTGGCTGGGTCGGTGTCGCATACGCCGACGATTTCGCACTCGTCTTTCAGGGCTTCAAACGAACCGAAATGGTTGTTGGAAATGCGGCCGCAGCCGACCAGCGCGAATTTGATTTTGCGGTTTTCGATGGTTTCAAACATTTTCAGACGGCCTCCGAGCCGTTTGGGGAATTGGGGGAAAAGGCCGCAGACAGGGCAGCCTGCCCGCGGTTTTACAGAGATACGGATTACGCTTTAACGATGTTCTCGTCTTTGCCTTGGAACTTGCCGCGGGTATCGACGATCAGTTTGGCGTGTTGCTTGAGCAGGTCGTAATCGAATTTGTCGTGGTCGGTGGTCAGCACCACGCAGTCGAACGACGCGATGTTTTCGGCGGTAAACGGCTCGCTCTTCAGGTCAAACGAGTGTTCGCGCATTTTCGGGAACACGGGAACGTGCGGGTCGCTGTAGGCTACTTCCGCGCCGAATTCGCGTAAAAGTTCCATCACTTCGACGGACGGGCTTTCGCGCATATCGTCCACGTTTTTCTTATAGGCAATGCCCAATACCAATACGCGGCTGCCGTTGATGGCTTTGCGGCGCAGGTTGAGCGCGTGGGCGGTTTTGCCGACCACATAATCGGGCATATGGGAGTTCACTTCTCCGGCCAGCTCGATGAAGCGGGTGTTCACGCCGTATTCGCGCGCTTTCCAAGTCAGGTAGAACGGGTCGATCGGGATGCAGTGGCCGCCCAAGCCGGGGCCGGGATAGTAGGCGACGAAGCCGAACGGTTTGGTGGCGGCGGCGGCAATGACTTCGTGGATGTCGATGTCCATTTTGTCGGCCACGATTTTCATTTCGTTGACCAAACCGATGTTGACCGCGCGGTGGATGTTTTCCAGAAGTTTGGTCAACTCGGCCGCTTTTGTGGAGCTGACGGGTACGACTTTATCGATGGCCGGCTGATACAGCGCTTTGCCCACTTCCAAACACGCGGGTGTGTGGCCGCCGATGACTTTCGGGATGGTACGGGTTTCGAAATCGGGATTGCCCGGGTCTTCGCGTTCGGGCGAGTAAACGAGAAACACGTTCTCGCCGACTTTCAGGCCGCCTTCTTCCACGCGCGGCAGCAGCTCTTCTTCGGTGGTGCCGGGGTAAGTGGTGGATTCCAGAGACAAAACCTGGCCCGCGCGCAGGTAGGGTTTGACCGCGTCGGTGGTGTCGATAACAAAGCTCATGTCCGGCTCGCGGTATTTGTTGAGCGGCGTCGGCACGCACAAAATCACCGCTTCCACTTCGCCGATACGGGAAAAGTCGGTGGTCGCTTCAAACAGCTTGGTCGATGCGGCGGCAATTTTGTCGGCGGGAATATGCTCGATGTAGCTCTCGCCCTTGTTGAGCTTGTCGACTTTGCTTTGGTCGATGTCGAAGCCCAAAACCTGATAGCCGACTTCGACGTAGCGCAACATCAGCGGCAGGCCGACGTAGCCCAAACCGACGATGCCGATTTTTGCGGATTTATCGGCGAATTTCCGGATAGTAATATCTTTCATGGTATTTCTCGGGTGAACGTTGAAGAAACGGGTGCTTGGCGTGGGTGTTTTGGAAAATGAAATATCGGGTGGTTAGCGTTTTGTCATTTTGTGCAAATCATAGAGGTTACTTTAGAGTCGCTTCACATGAAAAAGTTTAACGGTAAAAAAATGTAACCAAGCGGTAGGTGCGTTTCTTTACATTCGAAAAACCTGTGCCAACGCCCCGCCTTTTCTGTAACTGTATGAAATATTTATTGATAAATTCGAAAGGAGATATGGTTTTACAGGAAATATAAAATCATCGCTACGGATATGATTTTGGCTTTATTTTCTATAATTAACGAATATTAATCACAGGTACGGCAAGCAAAAGGACATACCCTTATCGGATATGCCCTTTTGTTTTACGCTGCCGTCTGAAAAACTTACCCGCACCGTAGTGTCCATTTAACATCCTGCCCCAGCATTTCCACCGCGTGCGTCCGCCAGCGGCTTTCTCCCGCGAGCGCGGCGGGTTTTTCGGGCAGGGTAAACAGCCCGCGTCCCGGGTTGCCCAAAATTTTCGGCGCTTGATAGAGCACGATTTCGTCTACCAAATCCGCTTCGATAAACGCCGAAGCCAGCGTCGCTCCCGCTTCGGCCATCAGTTCGCCTATGCCTTCGGCGGCGAGCCGGTTGAGCAGATCCGCCAAATCAATCCGCCCGCGTCCGTTTTCAGACGGCCTGATGATGCGGACGTGGTCGCGGTCGCGATAATTTTTCAGACGGCCTTCATCGCTTTCCAGCGTGGCAATCACGGTGGGTGCAATGCCGTCTGAAACCAAACGGCTGCTTAACGGCGTTTGCAGGCGGCTGTCCAAAATAATGCGGGCCGGCTGGCGCAGGGTGGGAAAACTGCGCACATCCAAGCGCGGATTGTCGGCCAAAACGGTACCGACGCCGGTCAGCACCGCGCAGCTTTCGGCGCGCAGAACCTGCACGTCTTCGCGCGCCGCTTCGCCCGTAATCCATTGGCTGCGGCCGTCTGAAAGCGCCGTTTTGCCGTCGAGACTTGCGGCGCATTTGAGTTTGACAAACGGCCGCCCGCGTTCGATGCGCGAAAGAAAACCGCGGTTGAGTTCGCGCGCCTCGGCTTCGAGCAAACCCGAGGCCGTCTGAATCCCCGCCGCTTCCAGCATCGCCAAACCCTTGCCCGCAACCTGCGGATTCGGATCGACCATCGCCGCGATCACCCGCGCCACGCCCGCCTGGATCAGCGCTTGTGCGCAAGGCGGCGTGCGCCCGTAGTGGCTGCACGGCTCAAGCGTCACATACGCCGTTGCCCCTTTTGCTGCATTACCCGCCTGCCGCAGCGCATGAACTTCCGCGTGCGGCTCGCCTGCCCGAACGTGAAAACCCTGCCCGACAACCTGACCGCCGCGCGCAATCACGCAACCGACGCGCGGATTCGGCGAAGTGGAAAAACGCCCGAGCCGCGCAAGGGCAAGGGCGTTCTGCATCATTTGAGTGTCGAGGGGGGTAAACATTTTTTCAGACGGCCTTTTTTGTTGGGGGATTTTTCAGACGGCATTGAAAGGTTTTAAATACAACAGGTTAAAGGCCGTCTGAAAAGTTTCGTGTTCCGCAAATCTGTCCCCTCTCCCGTGGGAGAGGGCTTGTGTGGATTTAGGCAAACGTTTCAGACGGCCTCATTATCCTGCGGCAAAGTTGCGATCGCCTGCGTAAATTCGGAAACGTCGTTGAAACTCTTATAAACCGAAGCAAAACGCACATACGCCACTTGGTCGATTTTCGCCAGCTCTTCCATCGCCATTTCGCCGACGAGCTGCGAGGGCACTTCTTTTTTGCCGAGTTTGTAGAGCCGCTGTTCGATTAATGCCACCGTTTCGTCTATGGTTTCGGGCGAAACGGGGCGTTTGTGCAGCGCGCGCGAAAGGCTGGTGTGGAGTTTGTGCGGGTTGAACGCCACGCGGCAGCCGTTGGATTTGACCACTTGCGGCATGCGCATTTCTACCGTTTCAAACGTGCTGAACCGCTGCCCGCATTCCGAGCAACGGCGGCGGCGGCGGATGCTGTTGGTTTCTTCCAGCAGGCGCGAGTCGGTTACTTGGGTGTTGGAGTGTTGGCAGAAGGGGCATCTCATGGGCAGCGTCGGAAATTGTCTGTTGAAATATAGGGTCATTGTAGCGCAAGCGGGAAACGGCGTATAGCTTATAGCTGATGCCGTCTGAAAGCGCGTTTTCAGACGGCCTTTTTATACAGAAATACCAACCGCGCGGGCAATCGCCAAGCCTTCTTCCGCGCTCATGTAAACGGGGTTTTCGGGCTTGTCGCTGCGGACGATGTCGCCGTTTTGGAACATCGCCAGCTCATTGACGGCAAGCTGCTGCCACGTTTCGTCGCGGGTCAGCGGCAGGGTGGTGATAACGGCGACTTTGTCGCTGGGCGTGGTCACTTCGGCAAAATCGACCATTACGTCGTCGTCGAGCAGCCGCGCCTTGCCGAACGGGGCTTTTCGCACGATGTAGTGCAGCAGCGTGCTGGCGTGGGCAAACAGGAATCCCCCGTTGGACATTACGAAATTAAACAGGCCGAACGCGCGGATTTCGCGGGTCAGTCCGGACACGGTGTCAAACAGCGCGGCATCGTCGGGCTTTTCGGGAAAACGGCTGCGCAGGCGGTTGAGAATGTAGCAGAACGCACGTTCCGAATCTGTGCAGCCGACGGCGCGGTAATACGCGCCTTGCTCGGGGGAGAAGTCAATGAGGTGTCCGTTGTGGGCAAACAGCCAGTATTCGCCCCACATTTCGCGCATGAAAGGGTGGGTGTTCGCCAGCGAAGTCTGGCCTTGCGAGGCTTTGCGGATGTGGGCGATGACGTTTTCGGATTTGATGGGATAGGCGCGGATGAGGTCGGCTACGGGCGAATTGGCGCTGGGCTTGTCGTCGTGAAACAGCCGCACGCCGCGCCCTTCGAAAAAGCCGATGCCGAAACCGTCGGCGTGGTGGTCGGTAATCCCGCCGCGGCGGCGGAAACCTTCAAAGGAAAACATAATGTCGGTGGGCGTATTGCAGTTCATGCCTAAAAGCTGGCACATGGCGGAACCTTGAAATCGGAGTGGGTAAAGACGTTGGGAAGTTTAACAGTTTGGCGGGGGAAGGGGGAGGTTGTCTGAAAGGTTTTGGGGGATTTTCGGGATTTTCAGACGGCCTTGCGGGCAGTTTTTATCTTTAACAACAGCCGTAGGCCGTCTGAAAAGCAGTTTGAGATCTTTGCAAAAATCAAAAAAAACGTCTGACACTTCGACTGCGCTCAGCGCAAAAACTTTCACAGACGTCCTGCCTGCGCAGGCGGGAATCCATGTTTGATTTCCTGAAACTGTGTTAAAACAAGATATTGCCTGTTTTAAACCGTGGATTCCCGCTTGTGCGGGAAGGACGTCCGTTTAGTGATTAACCGTTTCAGACGGCATTTAGGCGGACACTTCTGAATTTTGCAAAGGTCTCAGTCTGCCGTTTTGCATCATGCAGGCTTAAGGCAGATACGGTTGCAGCGTGCGCCGCAGGATTTCGGGATCGGTGATTTCGGTGATGTTCGCTTCACCGATGCGGTTCAGACCGATAAAGCGCATGACGCTGCTTTCGACTTTTTTGTCATGGCTCATGTGTTCCAGCCATTTTTCAAAGGTAAACTGCGGCGGTGCGGCGGGGAGGCGGGCGGCTTGGAGCAGGGCGGCGATGCGTTGGGTGTCGGCGGCCGTGGTTTTTCCAAACTGTTCGGAGAGGCGGGCGGCCAAGACGGTGCCGGCGGCGACGGCTTCGCCGTGCAGCCAGTTGCCGTAGCCCATTTCGGCTTCAATGGCGTGGCCGAAGGTGTGGCCGAGATTGAGCCATGCGCGGATGCCTTGTTCGGTTTCGTCTTGGGAAACGATGTCGGCTTTCATTTTGCAGCAGTGGTAAACCGCTTGGGCGAGTTTTTCGGGTTGCTGCGCCATGAGGCCGGTCATGTTTTGTTCGAGCCACGCGAAAAACGCGGCGTCGCCGAGTGCGCCGTATTTGACGACTTCGGCCATGCCGGCTGAAAGTTCGCGCGCGGGCAGGGTCTGCAAAACGGTCAGGTCGGCCAAGACGGCCTGCGGCTGGTAAAACGCGCCGATCATGTTTTTGCCGAGCGGGTGGTTGATTGCGGTTTTCCCGCCGACAGAGGAATCGACCTGACTGAGCAGAGTGGTGGGCACTTGGATAAACGGCGTGCCGCGCTGGTAGGTGGCGGCGGCAAATCCGACCATGTCGCCGATAACGCCGCCGCCGAGCGCAATCAGCGTAGTTTTGCGCTCGGCGCGGTTTTGCATCAGGCTGTCGAAAATCAGGTTGAGCGTTTGCCAATTTTTGTATTCTTCGCCGTCGGGCAGGACAATGCTGAAATGCGGGATGCCGGCTTGGTCTAAGGCCGTCTGAAATTTTTCGAGATAGAGCGGTGCGACGGTTTCGTTGGTGATGACGGCGGCTTTTTTGCTCAGATGGGGTTTGAGCAATTCATGTGCCGAATCGAGCAGGTTTTGGCCGATAAAAATCGGATAGGCATGGGACGGGGGTTGGACGGTCAGGGTATGGAGGGGACGGGCAGGCATGGGTAATCCGTGGGTAATGGGGATGATCGGGCTTTCAGACGGCCTTGTTCGGGTGTGTGAAAGCGTGGGAGGGTAACAATAGGTATCTGCGCAACTATTTCCGTTTATTCCCGTTTCGGTTAGCTGATAGGTCGTGTTACGTCCGCGCTTTTGCGGACGTAACACGACAAAATAAACATGGAAATGTCAGAGAAATCTAAAAAACATTCCGTGCCGTTTTAAGAAAACGGATGCTGGCAGGGACTGAAACAATGCTGTGTCGTGTTACACCCGCTTGAGGCGGGCTGACACGACCTACGCCTGTTTTGCAGGAAACCTGCTTTGAGTTGTGTAGATAGCTATGATGCAAAACCCGCATACAGGCGGGGCGGTTCTTAATTTGTAGAAATTCCGCTGATTTTGCTGATTTTAAGTCCGTCTGAAAAGTAAACGGCGTTTTCAGACGGCCTAAGGTTATGCGCTTTGTGCGGCGGTTTCTTCCGATTTTAAAATGTCCAGCAGGCGGTTGACGGTGTTTTGGTAGCTGCCGGATTCGATGACGTGGTGGGCGGTTTTACGGTAGAGTGCGTCGCGCGCGGTGTAGAGCTCTTGCAGTTTGGCCAGCGGGTCGGCCACTTTCAAAAGCGGACGGTTGGTGTCGTAGCGGGTGCGTTCGAGCAGGATTTCGGGCAGGGTGTGCAGGTAAACGACGGTGCCGTTGTTGCGCAGGCAGTCGCGGTTTTCTTCGCGCAAGACGGCGCCCCCGCCTGTGGAGAGGACGATATTGTGTTCGGCGGCCAGTTTTTTCAACATGGCGGTTTCGCGGTTACGGAAGCCTTGTTCGCCTTCTACTTCGAAAATGGTCGGAATCGAAACGCCTGACGCGGTGCAGATTTCGTGGTCGCTGTCGTAAAACGGGCGGCCGAGCATTTGGGCAAGATGCTTGCCCAGTGTGGTTTTGCCCGCGCCCATCAGGCCGATAAGGATGAGATTGCCGTTTGGTTTTTCCATAGGCCGCATTTTATACGATATTGGCAGGAAAATGTTTTGCCGCAGCATGTTGCCGATAAGTGCGCAAGGATATATTAAAACAGGCATACATCTGAAAAGATGTATGCCTGTTTGGCTGCGGTTAGTAGCGCAAGTTGCTGCCGGCGCTGTCCATGATGCGCGGGGTAATGAATACCAGCAGTTCACGCTTTTTATCGCTGCGGCCGCGGGATTTAAACAGGTTGCCGACGACGGGGATGTCACCCAAGAGCGGTACTTTGTTGGTGATGGTACCGTTTTCCTCTTCGTAAATGCCGCCGATAATCAACGTGCCACCGTCTTCCACCATAGCTTGGGTATTCAGGTTTTTGGTGCTGATACATTTGGTAACCAGTCCGTCAACCGTACAATCCTGCGGCGAGTCTTTGGTGATTTTTACCGACATGATAATCTGACCGTCGGGGGTGATATTCGGGGTGACGGTCAGACCCAACACGGCTTTTTTGAAGCTGACCGAGGTTGCGCCGCTGGAAGATGCTTCTTGGTAAGGAATTTCCGAGCCGGATTCGATGACGGCTTCTTTGCGGTCTTGGGTCAGAACGCGCGGGTTGGAAAGGGTTTTGCTCTTTTCTTGCGATTCGGAAGCGGACAGTTCCAAGCCCAACGCACCGGAGGCAACCGAACGGACCAAGGCGATGGATGAGGTTGCACTGGCAACGGGCAGGCTGATGTTGGGGCTCAAGTTAAATGATCCGCCTGCCGCACTGTGGGCATTTGACAGGCTCGAGCCCCAACCATTGCCAGTGTTTTCACCGCCGGCTTTATTGCTTCGACCAGTATAACCAAATTTTACACCCAAATTGCGTGAGAACCCGTCTTCTGCTTCAACGATACGCGCTTCTACCATCACTTGACGGGTGGCGACGTCCAATTCGTCGATCAGTTTGCGGAATTTTTCAATCACTTTGCGGTTGTCGGTGATGATCAAAGTGTTGGTAGCCGGATCGATCAGGGCGCTGCCGCGTTCGCTCAATAAAGTGTTACGACCGTTGGAGCTAGAACTGCCGCTGTCGTCCAAACGCAGGATTTTGCGGAATTCTTCGACGTTTTTGTATTTCAGTTGGAAGGTTTGCGAGTAGAGCGGGCCCAGCTCGGAAATTTCTTTTTCGGCTTGGAGGAATGCTTTGTCTTTGGCTAAAAGTTCATCGCGCGGGGCGATGTTGATGATGTTGCCTTGGCGGCGCATATCGAGATTGCGTGCCTGCATCACTAAATCCAAAGCCTGATCCCAGGGTACATCTTTCAGCGACAGAGTCATTTTGCCGTTGACGGTATCGCTGGCGACGATGTTGACGCCTGATTCTTTGGCCAGAATCTGCAAAATGGTGCGGACTTCGACATCTTGGAAGTCTAAGGAGATTTTGCGTCCTTTGAAGGATTTGTTGGCGTTGCTGTTCAGACCGCTGGTTTCGGTTGCGGCGGCTTTTGGCGAAATTTCAAAGGTGTAGCGGCCGGATACGGCTTTGGTGTTGATGTCCCAGTTGCCGTTGTTGCGGATAATCAGCTGGGTGGCGTTGCCGATGCGTTTGAGGGTTACGTTTTGCACGGGCGTGTTGAAATCACCGACGTCCAAGCTGCGCTGCGCTTGGGTGGGCAGGGGGTGGTTTTTCAGCGTAATCACGACGCGGTCGCGCTGTTGTTTGATGTCGGGCTGGCCGGAGAAGCCTGCGGCGGAAAGCTCGATGATGCCCGAATTGCGCGAACCTTTGCGGAAGTCGATATTCGCAGAGGAAACGGCTTGGCTGGTTTTGCTGGCGCGTACTTGCGAATTGTCGGCAACGTAGCTGCCTGCGGCGGCAGTTTGGTCGGCGGATTCGTTGACGAATACCCATACTTCGTTACCGCGGATTTCGGTATTGTATTGGCCGGCTTTGTTCAGACCCAGCAGGATGCGTGCGCGCTTGTTGTTTTGTGCGGCGGTAATCCGGCTCAAAAGCGGGTCGGCGTATTCTAAAACGGGTTGCGCCAATTTGATGTTGGTGTTGGCAAAATCCAGTGCGATGCGCGAGGGCGTGGTGGTGACGAAGCCGCTCGGGCTGGTCACATCGCGATCAAAGCGGATTTTGACGATTTTTTGGTTGTCGGGCAGGGTGGAGACGTTGATGTCGGTAATGTTGCCTGCAAAGGCCGTCTGAACGGCTGCTGCAATGCCCAAGCCTGCCAAGAGTTTAGTTGCGTATTTGGTTTTCATGAGTGAGACCCCTTAAATTAATTCGGTTTGGCAGATTCGCTGGCGGAAGCTGCTGATGTTGCATTTTGTGTGTTGCTGTCGTCGGCTTTTTTGTTCAGCGGCAGCTCTGCTTTGCGGTAAACCCAGTTGCCGTAGCTGTCTTCAATCAGCTCGGTCAGGATGATTTTGTCGTCTGTGATGCTTTGGATTCTGCCGTGGTTTTGACCGAGGTAGTTGCCCGGTTTGACGGTATAGACATGATCTCCGGCTTTGACGTATCCGGAAATTTTTCCGCCACTGCGCAGGGTGCCGACATAGGTCAGGTTTTCCAGACTGAAGGCTTCCAATGCTTCTTTTCTGCGGTTGGGGTTTGGTGCGTTGCCGCCTTTGGGGGCGGTTTCCAAACGGCGTGAGTCAAACGAATTCAATCCTGAAAAGGCGGGCGGAATATAGGCTTTGGGCGGTGTAATCGTCGGCGCTTCAAACGGAATGATGTTGGTTTTGGCTTTTTCGCGTGTATCTGCCGTCCATTTGCTTAAGTCGTCGTAAGTGGGCGTGCAGGCGGTTACGGACAAAATGCCTAATAGTAAGATGGTATGCTTCATGATTTCCCTAAATTACTTTTTTATTTGTCGGACGAACCGCTTGCGGCATCGCCTTTGGCTTGTTCGGCTTCTTTGGCTTTAGCTTCTGCGGCAACTTCTTCAGCCGGACGGGCTTTGTAGGTGGTGGCGGTTGCACTCAGGGTCAGCTGGTCGTTTTTGCCGTTTTTGTCGGCGTTGGCATGGCTGATTTTGAGCGATTCCATCGTGATGATGCGGGAGAGCTCGCCTACGTCTCGCGTAAATTTGCTGATTTGGTCATATTTCCCGGTAATCGCAATCGCGTACGGCAGTTTTTGAATCGGACCGTCGTTTTCAGGCGCTTGCGGGGTGACGCTGTCGAGGCGGAGGCCGTTGGTCGCGCCGGCTTGGTGCAATTCCTGAATCAGGGTCGGGATTTCGGCATCGGTCGGAAGCTGTTTCAGCAATACGTCAAAGGCGGAACGAATGGATGCCAACTCGGCTTTGAGGTTGTCCAGACTGGCCGCTTCGATGCTTTTTTTGGTGTAGGTTTCTTTTAATTCAACCTCTTTTGCTTCGGCTTGCGACAGCGTTTCGAGCTGCCCGCGGAAAACGCCGAAATATCCGACGGCCAATACCCCTGCTACAGCCAAACCTGCCAGTACGCACTTGGTCGGCATATTGAGAAGATGGAGGCTTTGCACATCCATATCTTTTAATTTTTTATTTGCCATGATTTATTTTTCCTGTTCCTGCGTGGCGGCGGCTGATGCGGCGGCGGGGGCTGCCGGTGTTGCAGTTGCTGCTGCCGGTGCGGGCGTAATGTTTTGTGTCAGTAAGACTTTTAAAGTAAATTCTTGGTAGTTATCGACTTTTTTGATGCTCAAAAGCTCGGGCTGGGCAAAAACGCCTGTGCTTGGAAGTGAGCGCATCAGCATGGCGATTTTGTTGTCGCTGGCGGCGTGGCCGGTTACTTTGTAGCTGGTCGGGCTTTCGGCCTCAATCGCGGTCAGGTAGGTGTTGTCCGGCGTCAATACATTTAAGGTGTCGATAATGTAGGCGGCTTGCGAACGTTTTTCCTGAAGCTCTTCAACTTTCAGTTTTTTCGCCAGGAAGTTTTCTTTTTCCTGTTGCAGCTTTTGGATTTCGCCCAAGTCTTTGTCGAGTTTGGCGATTTCCGATTCTAAAAAGCTGTTGCGGCCTTGCTGGCTGCTGACGGCGTTTTCAATGCCCAGGTAGGCAAGCACCGAAAGCCCCAAACCTGCAAGCAGAGCGGCAAGCATCATTACTTTGAACTGCTGCTTCTTACGCTGCTTGATTTCTTCCCGATAGGGCAGAAGGTTGATTTTGGTTAATTCAATCATGTTAAAGTCCCCTTAATGCTAATCCGAATGCCAGCGTGAGCGATGGCGCATCAATTTGTAATTGTGGTAAATCTACTTTGCTGCCTCTTTCCGCATAAGCCGCCGGATGCACGCATTGGGTCGGCGTATTGGTTTGCGAGAAGATGCTTTCTGCCAAACCCGGCTGCTGGGAAGCTTCGCCTGTAAACAGGATATGTTTGATGTTGGCGAAACTGTCGGTAGATTGTGTAGTGTAGTAAAACTGCAAAACGCGTTGGACTTCCTGCGCTACCTGTACGTTGAAGCGGCCGGCGACTTGTGTTTGGTAATCTGCCGGCTTGGTCGAAGAAACCATCATTTGCGCGGCTTTTTCTTCGGGCACTTGGTAGGTGCGTTGAATCAGCTGGTTGAGCTGCTCGGTGCTGACGGGCATTTCCTGTTTGTAGAGGATGTGGCCGTTTTGCATCACCAATGCATACATTTGTGTTGCATAAATACCGAATACGGCTACTTTTTCATTAGCAAGCTCGGGAGCGTGTTGGTTGATCCAGAAAATGTAGGCGTTTCGCTGGGCCAGCAAGTCCAAATCCATTGCAGAGAGGGGGAGTCCGGCGCTTTCAAACAGCTCGATACGCGGTTCGACATCGTCTTTTTTCGCGGCTACGGCGAGAATCTGCTGTCCGGCAGAGGCAACGGATGCGCCGATCGTCTGATAGTCGTAATTCATTTCTTCGACCGGGCCGATTTGGGCAATTTCGGATTCGGCAAAATCGTCGAGATCCAATTCGGTTTCGCGCTGGTTGTAAACGAAGTGTTCCAAAGTCGCCAGATTTTGCGGCATGGCTGCGACGAAGTTTTTGCAGGAGCTGCGCAGTTGGGTGTAGGTGTGTTGCAGATAAGATACGAGCTGGTCGTAGTCTTGAATTTTGCTGCCCTGAACGATATTTTTAGGCAGTTTGGTCACAACGTATTTTTCCAACTGGATTTGGGTTAAACTACGACCTGTCAGCTGCACCATCGTAACGGCGTTTTGGCTGATATCGATGCCGACAGCAGTACGGTTGTTTAAACCGCCCGGGGCTTTACTTGTTGTATTTTTTGAGCTTTTTCGTAAGCGTATCATATGACTTCCCTGTACTGTATAGGAGTGAGTAACTTTGCAATTTTTGTGAGAAACTTGCTTTCTTTGAACAGTGGTAACTGTGTCTTAGTAGAAACCGTCGTCTATTTTACTTTATTTAATGCCCATGATGGCAAAATATTAATTAGTCATGATTAAAAAAATTATTACAACCTGTATTGGTTTGATGTTGGGGTTGGCACTTTTCGGTATCGGCCTGATTGCAATCGCAATTTTAGTCACTTACCCTAAGCTGCCGGCATTGGACAGTTTGCAACACTACCAACCGAAAATGCCACTGACGGTATATTCTTCAGACGGCAAGATCATCGGTTTGTACGGTGAGGAACGTCGTGATTTCACGAAAATTAACGATTTTCCGAAAATATTGAAAAATGCAGTGATTGCTGCGGAAGACAAACGCTTCTACGACCACTGGGGTGTGGATGTGTTCGGTGTGGCGCGCGCCATTGTCGGTAACCTGATTGCCGGTGGAGTGGAATCCGGCGCCAGTACGATTACGCAGCAGGTGGCGAAAAACTTCTATCTCAGCAACGAACGTACGTTTACACGCAAATTCAACGAGGCGCTTCTGGCCTATAAAATCGAGCAGTCGTTGAGTAAAGACCAGATTTTGGAGCTTTATTTCAACCAGATTTATCTGGGGCAGCGCGCTTACGGTTTCTCTTCTGCATCGCGGATTTACTTCAATAAAGACGTCAAAGACCTGACGCTGGCAGAAGCAACGATGCTGGCCGGTTTGCCGAAAGCGCCGTCGGCTTACAATCCGATTGTGAATCCGGAGCGCGCCAAGCAGCGGCAGGCTTATATTCTGAACAACATGGTCGAAGAGAAAATGATTACCGCGCAGCAGCGCGATCAGGCTTTGGCCGAAGAGCTGCATTACGAACGTTTCGTTCAGAAAATCGACCAGAATGCTTTGTATGTGGCCGAAATGGTGCGTCAGGAGATGTACGAAAAGTACGGTGAAGATGCCTATACGCAGGGCTTTAAGGTTTACACAACTGTTGATACAGAAAACCAGCGTGTTGCAACGGCTGCTTTAAGAAGGGTATTGCGCAATTTCGACCGCGGCAGCGGTTATCGCGGCGCAGAGAATTATATTGATTTAAGTAAATCCGACAACGTAGAGGAAACGGTCAGCCAGCATTTGTCCACTCTATATACGGTGGACGGTATGGTGCCGGCTGTTGTGCTGGATACTTCCAAAAAAAGCGTGGAAATCCAGTTGCCGAGCGGACGCAAGGTCACATTGGGCAGCCGTTCTCTGGGTTTTGCCGCGCGTGCGGTGGAAAACAAAAAAATGGGTGACGAACGTATCCGCCGCGGTTCGATTATCCGGGTGAGAGGCAGCGGAAACAGCTGGTCTGTAGTTCAGGAGCCTCTGCTCCAAGGGGCGCTAGTCTCGTTGGATGCGAGAACGGGTGCTGTGCGCGCGCTGGTCGGCGGTTATGACTACCACAGTAAGACGTTTAACCGCGCAACCCAAGCCATGCGCCAACCCGGTTCGACATTCAAGCCGTTTGTGTATTCGGCTGCGATTGCCAAAGGCATGACGGCATCGACTCAAATCAACGATGCGCCGTTGTCTCTGCCGGGTAAAGGGCCGAACCGTACAACTTGGGAACCGAAAAATTCAGACGGCCGTTATTCGGGTTATATCACGCTGCGCCAAGCGCTGACTGCTTCCAAAAACATGGTGTCGATCCGTATCCTGATGTCGATCGGCGTCGGCTATGCCCAGCAGTATATCCAGCGTTTCGGATTTAAGCCGTCTGAAATTCCTGCCAGCCTGTCGATGGCGCTGGGTACAGGCGAGACTACGCCTTTGCGCATTGCCGAGGGTTACAGCGTGTTTGCCAACGGCGGCTATAAAGTGTCGGCTTATGTCATCGATAAGATTTACGACAGGGAAAACCGTCTGAAAGCCCAAATGCAGCCGTTGGTTGCAGGTGAGAATGCGCCTCAGGCGATTGATCCGCGCAACGCCTACATCATGTATAAAATCATGCAGGACGTTGTACGGGTGGGTACGGCGAAAGGCGCAAACTCAATCGGCCGTTCGGATATTGCCGGTAAGACCGGTACGACCAACGACAGCAAGGATGCTTGGTTTGTCGGCTTTAATCCGAGTGTGGTAACTGCCGTTTATGTCGGTTATGACCAGCCGAAAAGCATGGGTCGCGCCGCTTTCGGCGGTACGATTGCCGTGCCTGTATGGGTGGAGTACATGCGTTTCGCTCTGAAAGGTACGCCGGTTAAAGGAATGAAAGCGCCCGAGGGGGTTGTGAACAAAGGTGGGGAGTATTATCTGAAAGAGCGGCAGGCCACCAGCTCGGATCTTTCCATCGACAACAGCGGAAATGCGCCGGCCTCTTCGGCACCTGCGCGCCGTCCGAGCACGGCCGGTGGAAACGGAAACGCTCCACGCCGCAATCTGGACGGCGAACAGCCGCTCGAACCGCTGCCTGCCAATGACGGTGGAGAAGAATCGAAAGGCGGTAACAGTCGGCAGCTTGATTCTCTGTTTTAAAGCCGTTTGAAAAGGCCGTCTGAAAACCCGTATCACTGCGTGGTTTTCAGACGGCCTTTTTGCAGAGTAAGATTTGTGGTCGGTCAATACAGGTTTTGGGGAGAGGCGTTAAGATAACGCTGCCGGTTCCGCCCCGGTTTCTGTATCCGGCTGCCGATAGGTCTGGAACCAGGAACCGACCACTTCGTTTACCTCGTCAATCCCTTGTTTTTTCAGGCTGGAAAAAAGCTGGACGCTGATGGTTTGGCGTTCCATATAAGGTTTCAAGGCTTTTTTAACCGCGCCCAAAGTTTTGATTTGGTCGTTTTTGGAAAGTTTGTCGGCTTTTGAGAGCAGGATATGCACCGGTCGCCCGGTCAGGTGGAAAAAGTCCAGCATCTGAATATCCTGCGCTTTGAGCGGATGGCGGGCATCCATAATCAACACCAAACCGATCAGCTGGCGGCGTTGCTGCAGGTAGTCGCCCAAGAGTTTGACCCAATGCGTGCGGATGGCTTCGGGTACTTGCGCGTAGCCGTAACCGGGAAGATCGACCATAAAACCGCTGCCGGCGAGTTCGAAAAAATTGATGTGCTGCGTGCGCCCCGGGGTTTTGGAAACATAGGCCAGCCGCACATGATTGGTCAGCGTATTGATGGCGCTCGATTTGCCCGCGTTACTGCGCCCGACAAATGCGATTTCGGCGGGCGTGTCCGGCAAATCTTTCAAATGGTTGACCGTAGTAAAGAATTTTGCGTTTTGAAAGAGGTTCATAGCAGTAATTTGTAGTAGTAATTCGATGTAAACTTAGTATAGAATATCACGTTTACAGAACCATCGGTTTTAACCGGGTCAAATTCCGCCCGGTTTTTGAGTATAAAAAGGGCATTGGCGCAGTAAGCAATGCTGTAATCAGGAGCACTCCATGAAACGACTGACTTTATTGGCTTTAGTCTTGGCAGCGGGCGCAGTATCGGCGGCAACGGCACCGAAAGCCGACCCCGAAAAAGGCAGACAGGTTGCGACGACTGTTTGCGCATCCTGCCACGCGGCCGACGGCAACAGCGGCATTGCCATGTATCCGAAACTGTCTGCGCAGCATCCTGCCTACATCTACAAACAGACTTTAGACATTAAAGACGGCAAACGCACCAGCGGTTCGTCCGGCGTGATGAAACCGATGGTTGCTGCGCTGAGTGAGCAAGACATCCGCAACGTGGCCGCTTATTACGCCAAGCAGCAGCCAAAATCCGGCGAAGCCAATCCTAAAGACAATGTCGAATTGGGCGCGAAAATCTACCGCGGCGGTTTGGCCGAGCAGAAAATCCCCGCCTGTATGTCGTGCCACGGCCCGGCGGGTGCCGGTATGCCTGCGGGCGGTACCGAGATCGTCAGCTATCCGCGTTTGGGTGGCCAACACAAAGACTACATCGTTGCCCAGATGAAAGCCTATAAGGCCGGCCAGCGTAAAAACAATATCATGATCGATATTGCCAAACGTATGTCTGACGACGAAGTCAACGCCGTTGCCAACTTCATTCAGGGTCTGCGTTAACTTTGTGTTTCAGCAGACGCCGACAGGCCGTCTGAAAACTCCGTTTGCCAAAGCGGCCGAAGTTTTCAGGCGGCCTTTTGCACTGTTTGCCATAAGTTATGGTGAAATAAAATAAGAAAGATGCAAGGCGGCGAGGCGCAGGCAGTACGGGTAGTACGGGACAGATGAACTTGGCGCTTCAGCGCCTTAGTGAATCGTCCTCTTTGAGTTCAGCCGCAGACAACGAAGTAGATTTTTTATTTTCATTCACTATACAAATACAAATTGCCCGGCACAACGTTTTGTTTCATCATAGACGCCGCTTTTTTTTGAATGCCGTCTGAAAACCGTTTGAATCCGTTATGAACCAGTCCGAAAAATCCGTTCCGTTTATCCGCCGCCCGTGGTTTGCTTTTCTCAGCTCCATGCGCTTTGCCGTTTCCTTGTTGAGCCTGCTGGGCGTGGCCTCGATTATCGGCACCGTGTTGCAGCAAAACCGGCCGCAGGCGGATTATTTGGTGAAGTTCGGCCCGTTTTGGACGCAGATTTACGGCTTTTTGGGCTTGTTTGACGTTTACGCTTCGGGCTGGTTTGTCGCCATTATGGTTTTTCTGGTGCTTTCCACCGGGCTTTGCCTGATCCGCAACGTGCCGCCGTTTTTGCATGAGGCGCGTTCGTATCGGGAACACGCCAAAGAGAAATCGCTGGCGGCGATGCGCTACTCCGTTGTTTTAGACGGCGCGGTTTCTCCCGAAGTGGCGCAGCGTTATTTGGAGGTGCAAGGTTTTTCAGCCAAAACCGTCAAACGCGAAGACGGCTCGGTTTTGGTTGCGGCGAAAAAAGGCGCGATGAACAAATGGGGCTACATCTGCGCCCATGCCGCGCTGATTGTAATTTGTCTGGGCGGCTTGATCGACAGCAATCTGCTGTTGAAACTCGGTATTTTGAGCGGCCGCATCGTACCTGACAACAACGCCGTTTTTGCCAAAGATTTCAAACCCGAAAGCGTTTTGGGTACGGGCAATCTGTCGTTTCGCGGCAACGTCAACATTACCGAAGGGCAGAGCGCAGACGTGGTGTTTTTAAATGCCGACAAAGGGATGCTGGTGCAGGATCTGCCGTTTGAAGTGAAGCTGAAAAAGTTTCACATCGATTTTTACAACACCGGTATGCCGCGCGATTTTGCCAGCGATTTGGAAGTAACCGACAAGGAAACCGGCAAAAAAACCGTGCAGACCATCCGCGTCAACCATCCGCTGACGCTTCACGGCATCACGATTTACCAAGCCAGCTTTGCCGACGGCGGTTCGGATTTGAAATTCAAAGCGTGGAATCTGGCCGATCCGAGCCGCGCGCCCGTGACGCTGCGGGCAACTTCCATGCGCGAGTTTCCGCTCGACATCGGCAAAACCAAATACAGACTCGAGTTCGACAAATTTACCGCGCTCAACGTCGAAGACATGGGTAGGCCGTCTGAAAAATCGGGCGGCGTCACAGCGGCGATCAACGACGTCCGCGCCGTGACCCAAGAGGGCAAACGCTTTACCAACATCGGCCCATCGGTCATCTACCGCGTCCGTGACAGCGCAGGGCAGGCGGTCGAATACAAAAACTACATGCTGCCCGTAAAGCAGGAGGAGGATTATTTCTTCATTACCGGTACGCGCACGGGCTTGGAACAGCAATACCGTTGGCTGCGCATTCCCGTCGATAAAGCCGGCAAAATCGACACTTTTATGGCCTTGCGCGAATTTCTGCGCGACGATGCCGCCCGCAACAAAGCCGTGGAAGAGGCCACGCAGGGCGCGCCCGCCGAAATCCGCGACCAGTTCAAACTTGCCGCTGCCAACACCTTGTCCATCTTCGCGCGCGGCGGTTATTTGGCGTTGGATCAATTTGTGACCACCACCATTCCCAAAGACCAGCAGGAAAAAATGCAGGGATATTTCTACCAAATGCTGTTTGGCGTGATGAACGCCTCTTTAGACGAAACTCTGAAAAAATACAAACTGCCGCAATGGCCGCAAGACGAAGCGCGCAACCGCTTCCTGCTCAACAGCATGGATGCCTACACCGGCCTGACCGAATACCCCGCGCCCATGCTGCTTCAGCTCGACGGCTACACCGAAGTCCGTTCTTCCGGCCTGCAAATGACCCGTTCGCCCGGTGCCTCGCTGGTTTACCTCGGCTCGCTGCTGTTGGTATTGGGCACGGTCTTTATGTTTTACATCCGCGAAAAACGCGCATGGCTGCTGTTTTCAGACGGCAAAATCCGTTTCGCCATGTCGTCCAACCGCAACGAACGCGACCTGCAAAAAGAATTTCCGCAACACACCGAACGCCTGCAACAGCTGGCGAAGGATTTGAACCATGAACAAAAATAATCCCGCCGTGCCGCAACACGCGCTCCTCACACACAAATCATTCATCCGCGGCCTCACGCCGTTTGACTGGATTTTCGCGCTCGTTATTGCCGCCTCCGCCCTGTTTGCGCAAACCTACGTCAGTCATCAGACGGACATCTACGAGTTGGTGATTTTATGGGCAAGCGCCGGCACAGCCGTATTTTTAGGCTGGTTTTTCAAACCCATGCGCATCTTTACCCCGCTCTGCCTGCTGTTGGGTTACGGTGCCGTCAGCCTTTACAGCGGCAACATCAAAAATTCAGACGGCCTGTTTCTGCTCAAATATCTCCTCAGCAGCCAGTCGGCGATTATGTGGCAGTGCGCCTTCGTCTTTTTTGCCTTGGGCACTTATGTTTCAGGCGCCGTACTGGCTGTGAAGAAAAATACCGAAACCAACACCCTGCTCAGCATGGCCACCGCCTTCGGCTGGATTTCTGCCGGCGCAGGCTTCACTGGCCTGCTTGTGCGCTGGCACGAAAGCTACCTGCTGCGCCCCGACGCAGGGCACATCCCCGTTTCCAATCTGTATGAAGTCTTCATTCTGTTTCTCGTCATCACCGCGCTGATGTACGCCTATTACGAAGGCCGTTTCAAAATCCAAAAACTCGGCGGCTTCGTCTATACCTTCATGGCCGTCGTCGTCTGCTTCGTCTTGTGGTACAGCGTTTCCCGCGACGCCCACGCCATCCAGCCGCTGATTCCCGCCTTGCAGTCGTGGTGGATGAAAATCCACGTT
This sequence comes from Neisseria chenwenguii, assembly GCF_002216145.1. NCBI lineage: Bacteria > Pseudomonadati > Pseudomonadota > Betaproteobacteria > Neisseriales > Neisseriaceae > Neisseria > Neisseria chenwenguii. The sequence continues at coordinate 598,671 of NZ_CP022278.1, read as the reverse complement.
CCCGCCAACTTCATCGGCTACGGCGCCTTCTGCATCGCCGCCATGCTCGCCGTGGCCGAACTGCTCGCCGTCAATGCCGAAACCAAAGGCCGCAAAACCTGGCTGCCGCCGTCGCAAACCATCGAAGAAGCCATGTACAAAGCCATCGCCGTCGGCTTCCTCTTCTTCACCATCGCCACCATCCTCGGCGCACTCTGGGCCGCCGACGCATGGGGACGCTACTGGAGCTGGGACCCGAAAGAAACCTGGGCATTCATCGTCTGGCTCAACTATGCCGTCTGGCTGCACCTGCGCCTCGTCGCCGGCTGGCGCGGCAAAGTCTTGGCCTGGTGGGCGGTTATCGGGCTGTTCGTCACCGCCTTCGCCTTCATCGGCGTGAATATGTTTTTGAGCGGGCTGCATTCTTACGGAACGCTGTAAGGCTCTGATAAAACAGGGGCCGTCTGAAATTTCAGACGGCCTTTTCAATTTTTACAAGCGGTTCGGCCTTCTACCTTCTACCTTACCCCGCCATACCCGCAAACACTTCCCCCGCCACGGCGACGGTTTCGTCCACCAATTCCGGCGTGTGCGCCGCCGACATAAACGCGGCCTCGAAAGCCGACGGGCCGAAGGCGACGCCGCGCTCCAGCATGCCGTGGAAGAAGCGTTTGAACGCATCGGTATCGCTGTTTGCCATATCCGCGTAGCTTTGCGGCAGGCCGTCTGAAAAATACAGGCCGAACATTCCGCCGACGAAATCGGCATTAAAGCGCACACCCGCGTTTTGTGCGGCCGTCTGAAAACCTTTGACCAAACGCTCGGTTTGCGCGCTCAGATTTTCATAGAAACCGTCGCGTTGGATGATTTCCAGCGTTTTCAGGCCGGCGGCAACGGAGAGCGGGTTGCCCGACAGTGTTCCGGCCTGATACACGCCGCCGAGCGGGGAGATGCAGTTCATAATGTCTTTGCGCCCGCCGAACGCCGCCAGCGGCATACCGCCGCCGATGACTTTACCCATCGTCGTCAAATCCGGCGTGATGCCGTGCAGCGACTGCGCTCCGCCCAAAGCCACGCGGAAGCCCGTCATCACCTCGTCGTAAATCAGCACCACGCCGTGTTGCGCCGTCAGCGTGCGCAGGGCTTTGACAAAGTTTTCAGACGGCTTGACCAAGTTCATATTGCCCGCAAACGGCTCGAGAATCACGCAGGCAATTTCGCCGCCGATTTGCGCAAAGGTCTCTTCAAGCTGCGCCACATTGTTGTATTCCAAAACCAGCGTGTGTTTGGTGAAATCAGCGGGAACGCCCGCAGAACTCGGGTTGCCGAAGGTCAGCAAACCGCTGCCCGCCTTAACCAGCAGACTGTCGGAATGGCCGTGGTAACAGCCCTCGAATTTGACGATTTTATCGCGCCCCGTAAACCCGCGCGCCAAGCGGATGGCCGACATCGTCGCTTCCGTTCCTGAGCTCACCAGCCGCAGACTTTCCACGCTGGGCACGATTTTGGCGATTTCCTCGGCAATCACAATTTCCGCCTCAGTCGGCGCGCCAAACGACAAACCGCCCAAAGCCGCCTCACGCACGGCTTCGACCACTTCCGGATGCGTATGGCCGACAATCGCCGGTCCCCACGAGCCGACGTAGTCGATATAGCGTTGGCCGTTCTCATCCCAAACATACGCGCCCTCGGCCTTTTTGATAAAACGCGGCACACCGCCGACGCTGCCGAATGCGCGCACGGGGGAATTCACGCCGCCGGGAATCACGGCTTTGGCGCGGTTGAAAAGTTGTTCGTTGCGGTTCATGGGGAATCCTTTATTTGTGAATAGGGCAGGGTATTGGGGAATTTTCAGACGGCCTGTTTACGTTTAGGCAGACAAAGGCTGTCTGAAAAACAAAGCATTATTCTAACATTGATTTTCAGACGGCCTGAGACCGTTGCAAAAATCAGAATGGCCGTCTGACACTTCGACTACGCTCAGTGCTAGCATTTTCACGGACGTCATTCAAGCCCGAGTAGGTACGGTTAGCCGCCACAAGCGGCGTAACCGTACGCCAAGCCGTTTTGAAATGCCTGCAAACTGTGCCGTCTGAAAAACGTACGGTCGGTTTGGGTTATCTGCACGGTGCTGTTTGCGCGGATTTGTACGGTTACGCTGCCTGCGGGCGGCTAACCGTACCTACGGCGGTGTGGCACAAATGTCCGTTCCTCATCAAAACCGCAGATGCACAAAGCATTTTCAGACGGCCGCGTGTTATAATTACGCCCGTTTCAAACTCAAAACAAAGCACAAAACCATGTTACGCGGATTCTTTACTTTTCTCGTTTTACTCGTGTCGCTGCCCGCTCTTGCCGCGCAGCGTGATTTGCCGGCCGACATCAACGTCGCGGTGCTGAAAAAAGTCGAGCTGCCGTATCTCGAATTGGGCAACGGCGGGGTTTCGTGGATTAAAATCCTGACGCTGGGTCTGGTGGACGGCAAGGCGCAGAAATTCCAGATTTCGCGTTTCGCGCGGATTAAAGACGAAAACGACCGCTACACCTCCGCCGCCAAACTACAAACCAAAACCGGCCGCCCGATTGCGGTCAAACGCGATGCCGCGGGCGTCATCCGCGAAGTGTGGGTGTTGCACGACGAAGAATCGGCAGTCTTCGCCGCACAGGCGGCGCAGCGGCAGGGGAAATGATGCCGTTTGAAAAGCCGTTTTGAACGCCGTCTGATTTTTCTTCAGACGGCCTGACCGACAGTTGGAACGCTGTCGGTTTTTTTATCGGGCAGCAGGCCGTCCAACAAATAGGAGTTTTTCCTAATTTCATGAATTCATTCCGTTTTCCGCCCGTTTCCACTATAATCCCCGTCTTTTCCAACCATCAGCCCCGCAATTACGGGCAACCTGAAAGCACAAACCATGAAAAAAGTATTTATCCGCACCTTCGGCTGTCAGATGAACGAGTACGACAGCGAAAAAATGCTGGCTGTTTTGTCGGAAGAGCACGGCGGCATCGAGCAGGTAACCGAACCTGACAATGCCGACATTATTTTGTTCAACACCTGCTCCGTGCGCGAAAAAGCGCAGGAAAAAGTGTTTTCCGACCTCGGCCGCGTGCGTCCGCTCAAAGAAAAAAATCCCGGTTTAATCATCGGCGTGGCCGGCTGCGTGGCCTCGCAAGAGGGCGAGGCGATTATCAAGCGCGCGCCTTATGTGGACGTGGTGTTCGGCCCGCAAACCCTGCACCGCCTGCCGCAGATGATTGTGGACAAAGAAACCACCGGCCATTCGCAGGTGGATATTTCCTTCCCCGAAATCGAAAAATTCGACCATCTGCCGCCCGCGCGCGTGGAAGGAGGCAGCGCGTTTATTTCCATTATGGAAGGCTGTTCCAAATATTGTTCGTTTTGCGTCGTGCCCTATACCCGCGGTGAGGAATTTTCCCGCCCGCTCAATGACGTGCTCACCGAAATCGCCAATCTGGCGCAGCAGGGCGTGAAAGAAATCAACCTGTTGGGCCAAAACGTCAACGCCTACCGCGGAGAAATGGACGACGGCGAAATCTGCGACTTTGCCACGCTGCTGCGCATCGTCCACGAAATTTCGGGCATCGAACGGATACGTTTCACCACCAGCCATCCGCGTGAATTTTCCGACGCGATTATCGAATGCTACCGCGATTTACCGAAACTGGTTTCGCATCTGCACCTGCCGATTCAAAGCGGCTCCGACCGCGTATTGAGCGCGATGAAACGCGGCTACACTGCCTTGGAATACAAATCCATCATCCGCAAATTACGCTCCATCCGCCCCGATTTGTGTTTGAGCAGCGACTTTATCGTCGGCTTCCCCGGCGAAACCGAACGCGAGTTCGAGCAGACTTTAAAGCTGGTAAAAGACATCGCCTTCGACCTCAGTTTCGTCTTCATCTACAGCCCGCGCCCCGGCACGCCCGCCGCCAACCTGCCCGACGACACGCCGCACGCGGAAAAAGTGCGCCGTCTCGAAGCACTCAACGAAGTCATCGAAGCCGAAACCGCCCGCATCAACCAAACCATGATTGGCACCGTGCAGCGCTGTCTGGTCGAAGGCATCTCCAAAAAAGACCCCGACCAGCTCCAAGCCCGCACCGCCAACAACCGCGTGGTGAATTTCTACGGCACGCCCGATTTGATCAACCAAATGGTCGAGCTGGAAATTACCGAAGCCTATACCTTCTCGCTGCGCGGGGAATTGGCAGAAGCGTAGTTTGGCGTTTTGGCGATAAGGAAACAGGCCGTCTGAAAAATTTCAGACGGCCTGTTGCGCTAATGGCGGCGTTGTTAGTGGCTGACCACATCCACGCCTTTGGGCGGAGTAAATTTAAACACGCTGCGAGAGAGGTTGGGTTTGGTGTTCAAACCGCTGAAGCTGATGGTGGTTTCGTTGCCGAAGCTGTCTTTGAGCTGCATGGCGGCGAGATTGTCGCCTTTGAAACCGATACGGATGTACTGGTAGCCCGCGTTGTTTTTCTTAGGTGTAGCCAAAACGTAGCTGATGCCGTTGGACGTGCCGTCTTCTTTCAGCGTGTAGCTGCTGTCGAGCGCGGATTTGTTGGACAGAATCGCCGCCGGGCTGTCGCCGATGGTTTGGTTTTGCGCGGATTTGGTTACTTGTGCCAAATCGACGTCGTAGAGCCAGATGGTTTTGCCGTCGCCGACGATGGTTTGTTTGTAGGGTTTGGTGTATTCCCATTTAAACAGACCCGGGCGCAGGATTTGGAATGTGCCTGATGTGGTTTGGGTTTTCTTTTTGCCTTTGACGGTTTGGCTGAAGCTGCCGCTGATGCCGTCTGAATCGTTGTTGAACTTTTTCAGCGAATCCACTGCGCCGGCGTGTGCCAAGCCGATGCTTGCGCTTAAAAGGGCTGAGGCGGTGAATTTGAAAAATGTGTTTTGTTTCATGTTGTAGGTTTCCTTTTTCGAGGGAGAGACAGGTCGAAGTATAGGCGCAAATCGCCTGCGAACAAGCCGAAGATGCGGCGTTTAATTTTTGTAAACGCCGGATTTAAAATATAAATTTTTGAAAATTAAAGATTTTATGAAAATTTATTCCATTCGGCTTTCACATTTATTTAAATGCAGATGGATCGCGTTTTGTCTCATTTATCACGGTGTTGATACATCTTTAACAAGGGCGGTTTGTTGTAAAGATAGTCTTTTTCACGGATTTGGGCAGGATTTCTCCGAAAACTGAGGCCGCGGGCAAACCTATACGCGTGAGTATGAAACAGTGCGACAACTGGTTCTCAGGCAATATTCCGCGTCCGGTAGCCGCCGCGCCTGCGCCGCAATCCGAGCCGGTAGCCGCTGTACCCGTCGAGCCGGCACCTGCGCCTGAAGCCGCGCCCAAATCAGGCGTGCGTCCTTATGTATTCGGCACTGTCGGCGCATCGCGCGACGGCCTGAAAACCAACAGCGGTTCGGTAAACAACCGCGACACCCAGGTTGCCAGCCAAGTCGGCGCGGGCGTTCAGTTTAACGAATGGCTGGGCGGCGAGGTGTTCTACCAAAGCGGCCGTATGCACAAATTCACTTCCGAAGCCGGCAGCACCGACAAAGTGCGCAACCAAACCTTCGGCGGCCGCGTGATTGCGGGCACCAAAGTCGCAGACAAAGCGCGCGTGTTTGCCAAAGCAGGCGTAGCGGGCGTGAAACACAACGACAGCAACTGGTTGAGCGGCAAAGCCAACACCCGTCCGACTGCCGGCGTGGGTGCGACTTACGATGTCAACGACAGCCTGTCTGTACGCGCGGATTACGACCACTACTTCAGACGCCCGACCAACAACGCGGGCAAATGGAAAACATGGGCATCGGCGCGCAATACAAATTCTAATTTCCGCAATGAAGGGAAAAACCGGTCTGGGAAGGGAAGGCCGGTTTTCTATTTTTCAGACGGCATGGGTTTTGCAGAAAAACTCAAAAAAGCCAGGATCTTTGCGTTAATAAAAAATACCTGCCTGAATGCCGTCTGAAACGCCCAAACCCGTCATTCCCGCGCAGACGGCCTGAGCGCGTTATAATCACAAAAAATTCCAAAATGCCCGAAACCATGTCTTACAACCCCTATCTCCTGCTCGAACACGCCCTGCTGGCTGCCGATCCCGACGAAAAAGCCGCGCTGACCGACGAACTTTCCGCTGCGGTGCAAAACGCGGAATTGGCTGCCGAAACCGCTCCACCGCTGGATTTCCGCTATGCCGGCCGTCCCGCGCGCCCGCGTTTGGTCGCGCCCTCGGAAGTGACACAGCGCAAGATGAATACGAACGAGGGCTACGCGGCGATGTTGCACGCGATTTGCCATATCGAGTTTAACGCCGTCAATTTGGCGCTGGACGCGGCCTACCGTTTCCGCCGCCTGCCGCCGCAGTTTGCGCGCGACTGGATTCGGGTGGCGGAGGAGGAGGTGTACCATTTCCGCCTGATGCGCGACCGGCTGCGCAGTTTCGGTTACGACTACGGCGACTTCGAGGCGCACGCGCATTTGTGGGACATGGCCTACAAAACCGCTTACGACCCGCTGCTGCGCATGGCTTTGGTGCCGCGCGTGTTGGAGGCGCGCGGTTTGGACGTTACCCCCGCCATCCGCGCCAAAGTGGCGCAGCGCGGCGATTTGGAAACCTGTGCGGTGTTGGACATCATCTACCGCGACGAGGTCGGTCATGTGAAAATCGGCAACCATTGGTATCAGCATTTGTGCCGCGAACGCGGGCTGGAGCCGGTTGTGCTGTTCCGCAGCCTGATGGCGCGTTACGATTTGTTTGTGTTCCGCGGTCATGTGAACATCGAAGCGCGGGAGCGGGCGGGTTTCAGCCGTTTCGAGCTGGAGATGTTGGAAGATTTCGAGAAGAGTTTGAAGGCGGGGAAGGTTGTCTGACACTTCGGCTTCGCTCAGTGCGAGCGCTTCGGCTTCGCTCGGCGCAAGAATTTTGATTCGGCACAGCCATCGTTTTCAGACGGCCTGACAAGGAGCCCCCTCATGTCCCACGACCATGACCACCACCATCATTCCCACACCGCCAACAAAAAAGTTTTAGGCGTTTCCTTTGCCGTGATTGCGGGCTTTATGCTGGTCGAGGCCGTCGGCGGCTGGCTGACCCATTCGCTGGCGCTGCTGTCCGACGCGGGGCACATGTTCAGCGACGCGTTTTCGCTGGGCATGGCGCTTTGGGCGTTCAAGCTCGGCGAAAAAGCCGTGACGCTGAAAAAAACCTTTGGTTACAAGCGCTTTGAGATTCTGACCGCCGCGCTCAACGGCCTGACGCTGGTCGTCATCGCCGTGCTGATTTTCTACGAAGCCGTCCACCGCTTCATCACCCAGCCCGAAATCGCCACCACAGGCATGCTGGTCATCAGTACCGTTGGCCTGATTGTCAACATCGTTATCGCCGTCTATATGCTGCGCAACGGCGACACTGAAGACAATGTGAACATGCGCGGCGCGTATCTTCATGTGATCAGCGATTTATTCGGCTCGCTCGGCGCGATTGTTGCCGCGCTTTTAATGATGGCGTTCGGCTGGAACTGGGCGGATCCGCTCGTCAGCGTTTTGGTCGCCGCGTTGGTCGGCCGCAGCGGCTGGGGACTGTTGCGCCAAACCCTGCACATCCTGATGGAAGGCGCGCCCGAAAACATTTCCGCCGACGATTTGCTGCGCGTCATCGCCCAAACCGAAGGCGTGGAATCCGTTCACGATTTGCACATCTGGACGATTACCAGCAACGTTCACGCCATGTCGTGCCACATCGTCGTGGACGGCGGCAAAACCGTCGCCGAAGCCGAACAGATCGTGTACCGCATCGAACACGCGCTCGCCCACCACAACATCAGCCACTGCACCGTCCAAGTCGAAAGCAGCCTCAACCCGCACGGCGACAGCGTGCTGTGCACCATGACACCCGCCGAAACGCACGGACACGGGCATCATCACCATCATTAAAGCTGGTAAAATGCAGGCCGTCTGAAAAACTCATTTCAGACGGCCTCTACCCCAAATCCCCAAGGAATTCCCATGACACAAGCCGTATTATTCGATTTGGACGGCACCCTCGCCGACACTGCGCTCGACCTCGGCGGCGCGCTCAATACCTTATTGCGCCGCCGCGGCCTGCCCGAAAAAAGCATGGACGACATCCGCCCCTATGCCAGCCACGGCGCCAACGGTCTGCTGAAAATCGGCGCCGGCATCACCCCCGACCACCCCGACCATGCCGCGTGGCGCAAAGAATATCTGGAAGAATACGGCCGCTGTTACGCCGACCGAACCGTCTTGTTTGACGGCGTGAACGGCTTGATTGCCGAACTCGTCCGCCGCGGCCTCAAATGGGGCATCATCACCAACAAACCCGCCGCGTTCACCGATCAACTCGTACCCAAACTCGGCTTTGCCGCCGCGCCCGACGTCGTCGTCAGCGGCGACACCTGCGGCGAAGCCAAGCCCGGCGTCAAACCCATGTTTTACGCCTGCGGACAAATCGGCGTCGCGCCCGAGCGCTGCATCTATCTGGGCGACGCCGAACGCGATATGCTCGCCGCCAAAAACGCCGGCATGAAAGCCGTGTTGGCCGACTGGGGCTACATCGCCGCAGAAGACGACACCGAAAGCTGGCTGCAAGACGCGCGCATCGCCGCGCCGACGGATTTGCTGGATTTGCTGTAGTAGGATTATTGAAAGATAGAAAGGCCGTCTGAAAATTTTACTGAAGAAAACACGGCGGATTTACACTTGCCCTACGGTTAAACCGGTTAGCGGGCGGAACTGAAGGGCTTGTGCTGATCAGAGTTGAATTTCAGACGGCCTGACGGCCTCACGCCGCTTTCCTCAATGCCGTCTGAAAACCGCCTTACCCCTTTTTGGCCGCCAGCATACTGCGCAAGTTCGCCAGATTGCTGCGGCCTTCTTCTTTGCTGACGATGGGCTCGCTGTCTTTTCGGCCGAGGATTTTGATGTCTTCCTGCGGCATTTCGTCGATGAAGCGGCTGGGGTCGGGAAACTGCCACACGCCCTGTTTTTTGCGTTTGATGCAGTGGGTCAGGGTGAGCTGGCGTTTGGCGCGGGTGATGCCGACGTACATCAGGCGGCGTTCTTCTTCGACGTTGGCTTCTTCGATGCTGTCGCTGTGCGGCAGGATGCCTTCTTCGCAGCCGACGAGGAAGACGTAGGGGTATTCCAAGCCTTTGGAGGCGTGCAAGGTGGAGAGTTTGACGGCGTCGTTTTCGTCTTCGTCTTTGCCTTCGAGCAGAGTCATGAGGGCGATGGTCTGGGCGATTTCGAGGATGTTTTTACCGTCTTGTCCGCCTTTGCGTGCAAGCCATGAGGTGAGGTCGCCGACGTTGCGCCATTTGATTTCGCCGGCCTTGCCTTCTTCGCTGTTGAGAAGGTGGTTTTCGTAGGCGGTTTCTTCGAGCAGGTTGTTGATCAAACCGCCGGCATCGTCGGTTTCGGCGCGGCTGCGGTAGCGTTCCATCATTTCCATAAACGCGGCGAGGTGTTCGCGGCCGGCGGCGGGGAGCGCGGCGAGGGCGGCTTCGGTTTGGGCGGTCTGATAGAGGCTGCATTCGTGTTCGTGGGCGTAGCTGTTGAGTTTGCCCAGCGTGGCTTCGCCGATGCCGCGTTTGGGTGTGGTGACGGCGCGCAGGAAGGCGGGGTCGTCGTCGGGGTTGGCGATCAGGCGGATGTAGGACAATACGTCTTTGATTTCGGCTTTGTCGAAAAAGCTCTGGCCGCCTGAAAGTTGGTAGGGAATGCGCGCGCTGCGCAGGGCTTCTTCAAACAGCCGCGCTTGGTGGTTGCCGCGGTAGAGTACGGCGAAATCGGCGTATTTGGTTTTGTCGCCGCCGACGGCTTTCTGCTTGGCAATCTGGCTGACGACCCATTCGGCTTCGTGCTGCTCGTTTTGGCAGGCGACGACTTTGACCACTTCGCCTATGCCGAACTGCGACCACAGGGTTTTTTTAAACAGTTTCGGGTTGTTTTCAATCACTTTGTTGGCGATTTTCAAAATCCGCGCGGTGGAGCGGTAGTTTTGCTCGAGCTTGATGACGCGCATCTGCGGGTAGTCTTCCTGCATTTGGCGCAAGTTTTCCATATTCGCGCCGCGCCAGGCGTAAATCGACTGATCGTCGTCGCCCACGGCGGTAAACATGCCTTCCGCGCCCGTGAGCAGCTTCATCAGGGTAAACTGGCAGGTGTTGGTGTCTTGGCACTCGTCCACCAAAAGATAGCGCAGCTTTTTCTGCCATTTGTGGCGTATCTCGCTGTTTTCGCGCAACAAAATTGCAGGCAGACGGATAAGGTCGTCGAAATCCACCGCCTGATAGCTTTCCAGCGTGGCCTGATAGCTCGCGTAAACTTTGGCGAGCTGCCGTTCCCACTCGTTTGCGGCCGAAGCGAGAATGTCTTCGGGCGTTTTCAAATCGTTTTTCCACAGCGAAATTTGGTGCTGCGCCTTAAACAGCGCCTCTTTGCCGCTGCTGCCGATCAATTCGCCGATGATTTTCGCGCTGTCGGTCGAATCCAGAATCGAAAAATTCTTTTTATACCGGACCGCATTCGCCTCTTCGCGCAAAATCCGCATGCCCAGCGAGTGAAACGTACAAATCGTCAGCCCGCGCGCCTGCTTTTTCGACAGCATTTTCGCCACGCGTTCCTGCATCTCTTTGGCCGCTTTATTGGTAAACGTAATCGCCGCCACCTGATGTGCGGGATAGCCGACGTTGACAATCAAATGCTTGATTTTTTGGGTAATCACACCGGTTTTGCCGCTGCCCGCGCCGGCCAGAACCAAAAGCGGCCCGCCCAGATAATTCACGGCCTGCTGCTGCTGGGGATTGAGTTTCATGAGGCTTGAAAACAGAAAAAGGGGCGGGCATTATAGCATTTTGGCCGCAGAGGCCGTCTGTACTTCGACTACGCTCAGTAACCAACCGTTTTAGGCCGCAGGGTGGGTGTAAACCCACCATATTTTTCTAATATGGTTTTTCAGACGGCCTTTCCGAACCCCACAAAAGTTTCAACCTTACCAACAATACCCAACATGAAACTGCCCCGTACACTACTTTTCCCATTGTTTTTCCTGCTGCCGCTGCAAGCCGCCGCCGTATCGCCTGCGCCGCGCCCGCATCCCGATACCCGTCTCGCTGTACACGGCACGGATTTCTGCATGTCCGCCGATAATCCAAACGCTACGCTTTCATCCGTTTCCTTTTCCGAACCTCCGACCGCCGCCGTTTTCCAAACCGCGCGCCTTGCCGACCGCCCCGCCGCCTGCGTTCCGCTCAATATTTTGCAGCCCGAACAGCCGTACCGCTTGAATTTTCACATTGCTTCCAAATCCACCGATAACGCGGAAATCTGGAGCGAAGAAACATTCTGCCTGCGCAAAGACAAAGGCCGTCTGAAAATCGTCCGGGCTGATTTTTCGCAAAAAGGAGGCGTGTGTACGGATACGGCGTGGCAGTCCGCCGTTCCTGCGGATTTTGCCGAAGAACCGACGGGTTTTAGCGTTTGGGCAGCATGGGGCATTGCTGCCGTGATGGCAGCCGCATTGGCGGCTTCGGCAGCATCGGTGTGGTCCTGGCTTTGCAAACGGAAGAAACGGCGGGGGATATAGTCGGAGAAATTAAATTCTGATAAGACGGCGGGTCGCAGACAGTACACATAGTATGGAAAGGCGCAGCAACGATGTATCAAACTAAATTGGAACGACTATAAAAATCAAAACAGACGGTTGCCGGGCGGGTTGGATACCCGCCCGATTTTTTGGCAGTATGCTGTTTGGCGGATGGAATGCCGGCCAAACCTGCCTGAATATCCCACCGGATGCCGATTGATGCCTAATATGCTGTTTTTCTATGACATTTTTTGACTTGAGTTATCATTTGTTTTCATATAAATTATATAAACGATAATAATTTTCAAAGGTGTTTAGAATGAAATTTACCCGTTTCCCTGCTCTTGCCGTGGCTGCGGCCTTATCTTTCGGTATGATTCCTGCCCACGCCAAGCCGGTTCAGATTACCGATACCGCAGGCCGCAAGGTTACCGTCAACCTGCCTGCCAAGCGCGTGGTATTGGGTTTTTATTATCAGGACTACATGGCCATCGGCGGCAAAAATGCGCTTGATAATGTGGTCGGTTTTTCCAAAGCGGTATGGTCGGATTGGGCGCCGCCGAGCTGGGCGGCTTTCAGCAAGGCTGTGCCGAAATTGAACCGGCTGGCCGACGTGGGCGAAGTGGAAGTGGGTACGTTTTCGATTGAGAAAGTTTTGTCGCTCAAACCTGATTTGCTGATTCTGGCCGACTGGCAGTATCAGGGCTTGGGTTCGGATTTGGACAGGATTACCAAAGCGGGCATTCCGATTGTGGTGCTGGATTACAACGCGCAAACGGTGGCCAAACACATTCAGTCCACCCGCATCATCGGCACGCTCACCGGTCAGCCGCAAAAAGCGGAGAAACTCGCCAACGATTACAAGCGCATTGTAGATAACATCCAAAGCCGCGTGAAAAAAGCCAAGCTGCCCAAGCCGAAAGTGTATGTGGAATTCGGCAACAAAGGGCCGGCGGAACACAGCTTCACCTTTGGCAAAGCGATGTGGGGGCCGATGATTACGCTGGTGGGCGGCGACAATATTTCCGCCAAAGCGGTGGATTATTACGCGCCGGTGAATCCCGAGCTGATTTTGGCGGTCAAGCCTGACGTGATTGTCATTACCGGCCGCGAAACCGAAGTGAAGAAAAATCCGAACGCGTTTGTATTGGGCTGGGGCATTAACAAGGCCGATGCGGAAAAACGCCTTGCCGCCTTTGCCAAACGCCCCGGCTGGAGCAGCCTGCCTGCGGTTAAAAACAACCGACTGTACGGCGCCTACCACGCCAATTCGCGCACGCTTTCAGACGGCGCTTCCATCCAATTCATGGCCAAAGCCGTGTATCCGCAGCTCTTCAAAGACCTGAACCCCGATAAAACCTACATGGACTTCTACCGCCAAAACCTGCCGGTTACGCCGAGCGGTACGTTCTATCTGTATCCGAAAGGGCAGTAAAGACGGGAGGTTTTATTTTTTCAGACGGCATCAGAGCATGAGGCTGTCTGAAACCTTTTCCAATATAGTCGTTTCACTTTAGATTGAGACAAGGCAGCAAGCCGCAGTAACGCGGTATCAATCTAAATTGGAACGACTATACCAACCCCAAACCAAAGGCTTGCTTTATGACTGCCTCGGTCATTACCGACATCGTCAGCAACCAGCGCGTGCTTGAGCGCAAGCGTTGGCTGGTCGTGTTGTTTTTTCTTGTCGTCGGCGCCATCGGCTTTGTGTTCGACATCGCCACCGGCCCTTCGATGCTGCCGGTGGACGAAGTGGTGAAATCGCTGCTGGGCATCGAAGGCGCGGACGAGATGAGCAAAGTCATCGTATACGACCTGCGCCTGCCGATGGCATTAATGGCGCTGGTGGTCGGCGCGGCGCTGGGTGTGGGCGGAGCGGAAATCCAAACCCTGCTCAACAACCCGATGGCCAGCCCTTATACGCTCGGCTTGGCGGCGGCGGCTGGCTTGGGTGCGTCGATGGTCATCGCCTTCGGCAGCTTCGGCCTGCCGCACGCGTTTGCCGTACCGGTCGGCGCGTTTCTGATGACCATGCTGGCGGCGGGCATCCTGTTTCTGTTTGCCTCCATGCGCCGTTTCAATTCCGCCATGCTGGTGTTGGTGGGGATTGCGCTACTGTTTCTGTTTCAATCGGTGTTGTCGCTGATCCAATACATCGCCGCGCCGGAAATTTCGCAGCAGATTCTGTTTTGGCTCTTCGGCAGCCTCACCAAAGCCACATGGGAAACCGTCGCGGTGACGGCGGCGGTGACGGTGGTCTGCGTCGCCCTTTTGGCGAAAGACGTATGGAAGCTGACCGCGTTGCGGCTGGGCGAAGAGCGCGTCGCGGGTTTGGGCATCAACCTGCAGCGGTTGCGGATTCAGACGCTGGTATTGGTGGCGGTAATGACGGCCACCGCCATCAGCTTCGTCGGCGTCATCGGCTTTATCGGCCTCGTCGCGCCGCATGTGGCGCGGATTCTGCTTGGCGAAGACCAGCGTTTTTTTCTGCCCGGCGCGATGCTGGCGGGCGCGGCGTTTTTATCGGTGGCCAGCGTGTTGTCGAAAGTGATTGTCCCCGGCGCTCTGTTTCCGGTGGGCATCGTGACCTCGTTTGTCGGCGTACCGTTTTTCTTTTGGATTGTATTGACTAAAAAATAAGGCCGTCTGAAAACATAAGGAACCAAAGATGAAGGCAACACTTAAATGGATAATCTGCGCGGCATGGCTGGCCGCGGCGCCCGCGTGGGCCAAGGTGCAGACGGTAACCGATGTGCTTGGCCGCCAAGTGAAAGTGGATGTGCCCGCCAAACGGGTGGTATTGGGCTTTTACTATCCCGATTATATCGCCGCTACGGGGGCGGAAAACTTCAAACACGTCGTCGGCATTTCGCGCGAGTTTTGGGAAAAATTCAATCCCGGCAGCTGGGCTTTATACAGCGCGAAAATGCCTGCGCTGAAACAGATCGGCGACATCGGCAACATCGATAAAGGCTCGTTTTCCTTTGAGAAAACCATTGCACTGAAGCCCGACGTCTTGATACTGGCCGACTGGCAGTTTAAAGCGCTGGCCGACTACATACCGCGCTTCGAGCAGGCGGGTATTCCGGTGGTAGTGGTGGATTTCAACGCGCAAACGGTCGAACGCCATACCGAGAGCGCGAAAATTTTCGGCCAAATCGCCGGTACGCCCGAGCGCGCCAAGCAGGCCGCCGACGAATACGCAGCGGGCATTGAAGACATCCGCCGCCGCGTCGCCGCCGCTAAGTTGCTGCCGCCGAAAATCTACATCGAATTCGGTGACAAAGGCCCCTCCGAGCACAGCTATACCTTCGGCAAAAACATGTGGGGCGCGATTGCCGACACCGTAGGCGGCGACAATGTCAGTAAGCTGTTTGTCGACGATTGGGGCGCCATCAATCCCGAACAGTTGCTGGCCAGTCCGCCCGATGTGGTATTGATTTCCGGCACGGAGGTGGGCGCAAACCATCCCGACGCGATGACGATGGGCATCGGCATCACGGCAGACGAAGCGCAAAAGCGGCTGGCAGGTTTCACCCGCCGCAGCGGCTGGCAGGATTTTCCCGCCGTGAAAAACCGGCGCGTTTACGGCATCTACCACACCGCCTCGCGCTCGCTCTCCGATTTGGCCTCCGCGCAGCTGATGGCCAAAGCCCTGTATCCCGCCGCTTTTGCCGATGTCGACCCCGAGCAGACCTACCGTGATTTCCACCGCAAATACCTGCCGGTGATGCCCGAAGGTACGTTTTTCATCCGCCTCGGCTGCGGCGCCCAAGCCGACTGCACACTGCCTTCCGACCATGCGCCCGCCGCAGCGGCAAGCGGCAACCCGCTTGCCGCATGGTTCAAACGGCTGTGGGCATGGCTGTCTTCCCGGTTTTGAAAGGCCGTCTGAAATGTTGACTTTAGAAGACGTCCACATCACGCGCGGCCGCTTTTTGGTGGCCGACCGTATCAGCCTCAGTTTCGAGCGCGGCAAGGTGTATACCGTTCTCGGTCCCAACGGCTGCGGCAAATCGTCGCTTCTGAAAACGCTTTTCGGCGAAGTAGCGCACCGCGGCACCATCCGCTACGGCGGCGAAACCTTGGGCAAACTGCATTTGCAAAGCTGGCGAAAACGCATCGGCTACATGCCGCAGGACACCGCCGCCGAAGCCTCGCTGACTGCGCTGGAAGTGGTGTTGCTCGGGCGTATGGACGCGCTGGGGATGCACGTCGGCGACGACACGCTGGCAGAAGCCGCGCAGGTGTTGGAACAGCTCGGCATCGCGCATCTTGCCCACCGCGACATCATGCGCTTAAGCGGCGGCCAGCGCCAGATTGTGATGTTTGCCCAAGTGATGATGCGCCGTCCCGAAATCCTGCTGCTCGACGAGCCGGTGAGCGCACTGGATATGCATCACCAGCTCAACCTCTTGGAACACGTGGTGCGCTATACCCGCGAAAACGGCCTGATTACGCTGACGGTGTTGCACGATTTGAGCCTCGCCGCCCAGTTTTCAGACGGCCTCGTCCTGCTTGGCGGCGGCAAAGTCCATGCCGAGGGTACGCCGAAAGACGTGTTGCAGCCCAATTTAATCGACGGACTTTATCAGGTCGAAGTCGAGCTGCTCTACGACCGCTTGGGTGCGCCCGTTATCCGTCCGTTGCGCAAAACAGGATAGTTCGAACGATAGTCGGAGAGTAGATTCTGATACAAGGCGGCAAGCCGCAGACAATACACATAGTACGGCTAGGCGAGCCAACGCCGTAGCAGACTCTAATTTCCCGACTATATACCCGATACCGTTTCCATTTTTTACCAAAGGAATCCGACATGCAAAAATCCCTTTTTACCCTCCTGCTCACTGCCTCTTTGAGCGCCTTTGCCGCCAACCACGAAGTCAAAATGCTCGACAACGGCAAAGACGGCAGCATGGTGTTCGAACCCGGTTTCATCAACGCCAAAGTCGGCGACACCGTCACCTTCAAGCCTACCCATAAAGGCCATTGGGTACAGAGCAAAGTCCTGCCCGAGGGCGTGGGCGAATTCCTCAGCAAAGCCGATCAAGAATTCATCCTCAAGCTCACCAAAGAAGGCGTCTACGTCTACACCTGCCCGCCGCACCGCATGATGAACATGAGCGGCGTGATTCAGGTCGGCAAAGCCGTCAACAAAGCCCAAGCGCAGGCCGCCGCCGATGAACTGGAAAAACGCTCGATGCAGAACAAAGGCCGTCTGAAAAAATACATGAGCCAAGTGAAATAATTGATACGCCGGGGCCGTCTGAAAAGTTTTTCAGACGGCCTCTGTTTATTCCAACAGATTGATTAAAATCAGTAAATTTCAAAATGCTATGTTGGCGATTACCACCTGCCGCGCCTACCCCGAGCCGCCGCCAAACCTGTTGCCGCTGGCAGACAGGCTCAATGCGCAAGGCATTTCCACCCGCTTCGATATTTGGCAGAACCATCCCGACACTCCCTACCTGCTGCCCTTGTGCGTATGGGATTACGCCGCCGCGCCGCAGCAGTTTGCCGGCTGGCTTGCCACTGCCGAAACGTGCAGGCAGCGTTTTATCAACCCGCCCGAACTCATGCGTTGGAATATGGACAAACGTTATTTGTGCGACTTGGCCGCTTGGGGTGCGGATGTGGTGCCCTGCGTATACGGGCCGTCTGAAAGCGAATCCGTTTGGGAAACCGTGCGGCAAAACGGCTGGCGCGAAGCCGTTGTCAAACCCGCCGTCGGCCAGAGCGGACGTTTCGTCTGCAAAATCAGCGCGGATGGAAAACTGCCTGATTTGAGCGTTTATCCGCAGGGTCTGATTATCCAGCCGTATATCCGGGAGATTGAACAATGCGGGGAAACATCAATCATCTTTTTCGGCGGCAGATTTTCCCACGCCGTGCACCGCTGCCCGCCGCAGGGCGAATGGCGCGCCAATTCAGCTTACGGCGTAACCGTTTCCCCTGTATCCGTTCCCGAATCCGCCCTTAGTACCGCGCAAGGCATTTTTGCCAAGCTGCCGCAGATACCCGCTTACGCAAGGATAGACGGTATATTGGCCGGCAACCGTTTTTTGTTGAACGAGTTGGAGCTGATCGAACCTGCGCTGTATCTGCACACCGCCGAAGGCGCGACGGAACGGCTGGCGGCGGTATTGGCGGGAATTTTGTCCGAAGGGTAGCGGCCGGCGGAAACGGCGGAGTTTGAGAATCAGAATAGGGCGGGCGTAAAGCCGGCCTCTTATAACGGCCGGTTCGTGCACTATTCGGCTGCTGACTTGGAAATCCCGTCGGAAATTGCGTATGTGCGGCCGGTTATACCGGTTTTGCCGACCGGCATTACGGCGGTGCTTTAATAGCCGTCCCAATTTAGTTTGATACGGCGTTGCTGCGCCTTGCTCCAATCCAAATGAAACGGCTATATTTTCGGCATACGGGTTTTATCGGCTTTGGGCGGCGTTCCGCTTTACGGAATTTGATTTTGTTTCCATCGGCTTAGCCGATGTCGGTCTTAAAAAAGGTTCTAGGAAAACAAACACAGACTCCCGCCTGCACGGAAATGATGGCGGCGGAAGTTTCAGACGGCCTTTTTATCCAAGTTGAATTCTTTACAGATAAATGATTTCCCCGCTGCGCCCCTTGCTTTCCTCACTCGCCCACCAGACAAAATGCGGCGTTACATCACCGTAACTTTTGCGTTCGGTTGACGATTCGCCCGGATGCGATTTGATGCGCTGCGGCGAATTGATGGCGCCGGGAACGAGTACATTGGCGCGCAGGTTGGGGAAGCGTTCCCATTCGTCGGCGGCGACTTTGCAGAGGTAGTTGAGCGCGGCTTTCGATGCACCGAAACCGCCCCAGTAGGCTTGCGGCGTTTCGCCGTGCGATTCGCCGACGAAAATCACCGAAGCGTCGCTTGAGGCTTTCAGAAGCGGGAAAAACGCGCGGGTCAAGGCCATCGGGGCGACGGTGTTGATGCGGTATTGGTTGACCCATTCGGCGACGGTTTGGAAATCCAGCGGCGAGAGGGCGTAGAAATAGCTGGCGCAATGGACGATGCCGTCGAGTTTCCCGACCGTTGCCTCGGCGATGGTGGCGGCAAACTGGCCGTATTCCTTTTCTTCCGCGCTCATCAGGTCGAAACAGATGGCAAACGGCTCGGGATGCCCCGCGGCGGCGATGTCGTCATAGACTTTTTCGAGCTTTTTCTGATGACGGGCAACGAGCACAACCGTCGCGCCCGCCGCGGCGTAGGCTTTGGCAACCTGTTCGCCCAAGCCTTGCGAGGCGCCGGTTACCATGATGATTTTGTTTTGCAGGGTGGTCATAGGGATTTCCTTGGGATATTTGGCCGTCTGAATTTCAGACGGCATGTGGCGGCGGTTTTGTCGGATGTTGCAGGTCGGGCATTTATGCCCGACTATTTCGGGTTGCCATTGTGTCGGGCATAAATACCCGACCTACGCCGTTACGCAATTCACGATACAAGAAGTATCCGGCCTACGGATTATGCTGTTTTTCAGACGGCCTTGCGGATATTTTTCTTCCATTCGGTCAAACACAAATCCGCCGCGGCTGCGCCGGATTGGACGGCGGCTTCGAGCGTGGCGGGGTAGCGCGGGTGCAGGTAGTCGCCGGCGGGGTAGATGTTGCGGCCGTGCAGCCAGGCCAAGTCAGGCAGGGCGCGGTTTGGCGCGGCGGCGGGGGTGGCGCGTTTTTCGGTAATGACGCGGCTTGCGGTCGGTTCGCCCAAATCGGGCAGCAGGCGTTTTACGTCGGCGTGGACTTTTGCCGCCCATTCTTCGGATCTGAACGCGCCGATATGGTCGGAAACACTGATGACGGCGGCGATTTCTTCGGGCGGCAGGCCGAGCGCTCCGCGGTCGATGAGCCATTGCGCGGTGCCGTCTGAAAATCCGGTCATAACGGCGGGCAGGTGCACAGGCCGGGCATAGCGCAGGTAAACGGTGGTAATCGCGCGGTAGGTAATCTGCGCGTAGGCCGTCTGAATATAGGCGGGCGTTTCAGACGGCATCAGCGCGGCGGCGTGGTAGGGGGCGACGGCCAAAACGGCGGCGTCAAAGGTTTCGCCGTTGACCGAAACCCGTCCGTCGGGCAGGTTTTCCAACGGGGGAACGCGCGTTTCCAAGCGGATTTCTGCGCCGTTTGCGGCGAGGAATTTCAGCGCGGGTCCGGCCAAAACGCTGCCCAAATCCTGCTTGGGAATCAGATAATCGGATGCGGATTTTTCCGCCCAAACGCCGTCGCGCAAGACGTTGCACAGCGTGTTCAGCCCCGCTTCCCCAAGCGGCGTGTTGAGCGCGCCCCAGACGAGCGGCTGCCAGAATTCGGCCACCAGACGGCGCGGTACGTTGCGGCTGCGCAGCCAGCGGGCGACGGTGGTGTCGGGCGCGGCGGCGCGGCGGCGTATGAGCGCGGCCATATCGCGCAGAAGTTTGGTTTTTAAGGAAAAAGAAAGGTTTTTCGCGCGCAAAACGCCGGCGGCAATGTGAAGCGGTGCGGGCAATGAGGCCGTCTGAAACTGCAAACCGCCGTGGATATGCCATTGCAGCGGCAGGCGTTGGAACACGTCTTGCTCGCGCACGCCGATGTGCTGCAACAGCGCAAGCACGCTGCGGTAGGCGCCGAGCATGATGTGCTGGCCGTTGTCGAGAAAACGGAAACCCTGCGTTTCGCCGCCGAGCGCGCGTGCCCGTCCGCCGGCCTGCCGACCCGCTTCAAACAGGGTCACATCGGCGCGGCGCACCAGGTTGCAGGCGGCGGAAATGCCCGCCCAGCCTGCACCGACAACGGCAATTTTCGGGCGTGTGGTCTGCGTGTTCATGGGTTGAATCCGAATAGCCAGGTTTTCAGGGCAATGCGCTTTTTGCGCGGCGGAGGCAGCGCGATTTTGTATTGCAAAACATTGCTGCCGCCGTCGCGCTCGATTTCGCCGAGCAGCGCGTAATAAACCGCCGCCATCACCAAACCCGCCTTTTGCGCTTTTTTGTCTTCAGACGGCAACAGCGCGAGGGCTTCGCGGTAGGTTTCGCGGGCGCGGCGGATTTGGAAGGCCATCATTCCGGCAAATCCGGGCGAAGTTTTGTAGCGCAAAACATCGGCTTCGTTCACCCCGAAACGCTGCAAATCTTCCAGCGGCAGGTAAATCCGTCCGTTGCGCGCGTCTTCGCCGACGTCGCGGATGATGTTGGTAAGCTGGAGCGCCAGCCCCGTTTTATCGGCGTATGCCAGCGTTTTCGGGTTGGAAAAGCCCAAAATCCGCGCAATCAGGCAGCCGACCACGCCCGCCGCGCGGCGGCAGTAAAGTTTCAATTCGTCAAACGTCTGATAACGCGCCTGATCCAAATCCATCTGCATTCCGTCGATCAGCTCTGAAAGTTCGCCGTGCGGCAGCGCAAACTGCGCCACGGTCTGCTTCAAGGCTTGGTTGACGGGGTGTTCCGGCATTCGGCTGCCGAACACTTTTTCCAAATCCGAGCGCCACCAGTCCAACGTCGCCTGCGCAACGTGCCGCTCGGCACAGTCGTCCACCACATCATCAAGCTCGCGGCAAAACGCATACAAAACCGTCATCGCATCGCGTTTGGCATCGGGCAGGAATTTGAAGCCCGACAGAAAGCTGGATTTGCTCTCGGCGGCTTTTCGGCGGCAGTAGTCTAAAGGTTGCACGGCGGTTTCCGGAGGTGTTTTTATGAGGCGGATTTTAGCGGGAATCGGGGGGAAGGACAATTCGGGCGGCAGTCTGAAAAGTTTGTTCAGGCGCCGAAAAGCCCGCTTTGATTCAAGAAAACGGATTGTCGGGCTTTGAATTTTTCAGACGGCATGCCCAATCCCAAAGGCCGTCTGAAAAACCATTCCCGACCAAACCACTCAACTATCCGCGAAATCTGCTAAAATACGGCACCATTCAAAACGACAAAACACAAGGCACAACCACATGGCTCTTTTGCAGATTTCCGAACCGGGTATGTCCGCCGCACCGCACGAGCGGCGCTTAGCGGTCGGCATTGATTTGGGTACGACCAACAGCCTCGTCGCCGCGGTACGCAGCGGCAGCGCGGCCTGTCTGCCTGATGAAACGGGGCGGGTCACGCTGCCGTCGGTCGTGCGTTACCGCGCAGAGGGCGTGGAAGTGGGCGAGGCGGCGTTGAAGGCGCAGAAAACCGATCCGCTCAACACGGTCAGTTCGGCCAAACGCCTGATCGGGCGCACGCTCGCGGATTTGCAGAAAGAGCCGCATTATCTGCCCTACCGTTTCGGCGACAACCCGCGCGTCATCGAATTGATGACGCGGCAGGGCGCGAAAACGCCGATCGAGGTGTCGTCTGAAATCTTAAAAAACCTCAAGGCGCGGGCGGAAGCGGCGCTGGGCGGCGATTTGGTCGGCGCGGTGATTACCGTGCCCGCGTATTTCGACGATGCGCAGCGGCAGGCGACGAAAGATGCGGCGCGGCTGGCGGGTTTGAACGTATTGCGCCTGCTCAACGAGCCGACGGCGGCGGCGGTTGCCTACGGGCTGGATAATGCCTCGGAAGGCACGTTTGTCGTGTACGACTTGGGCGGCGGCACGTTTGACGTTTCGGTATTGCAGCTCACCAAAGGGTTGTTTGAAGTGAAAGCCACCGGCGGCAACAGCGCGCTGGGCGGCGACGATTTCGACCACCGCCTGTTCTGCCACCTGCTCGAGCAGACCGGCCTTTCCAAGCTCAACGAGCAAGACAGCCGGCTGCTGCTCGGCTTGACCCGCGCGGCGAAAGAGGCACTGACCCGCGATACGGAAACCCGCGTTCAGGCTACGCTTTCAGACGGCCTAAAGGTCGATGCCGCGATTACCCGACAGGAATTTCACGACCTGACCCGCCATTTGGTGCAGAAAACCATCGAGCCGGTGAAGCAGGCGCTGAAAGACGCGGGCGTGGGCAAGGCCGACATTAAAGGCGTGATTATGGTCGGCGGTTCGACCCGTATGCTGCACGTCCAACAGGCCGTGGCGACGTTTTTCGGGCAAACCCCGCTCAACAATCTCAACCCCGACGAAGTGGTCGCGCTCGGCGCGGCGATGCAGGCCGATGTTTTGGCGGGTAACAAAACCGACGGCAACTGGCTGCTGCTCGACGTCACCCCGCTCTCGCTCGGCCTCGAAACCTACGGCGGGCTGGCGGAAAAAGTCATTCCGCGCAATTCCACCCTGCCGACTGCGCGCGCGCAGGACTTTACCACGTTTAAAGACGGCCAGACCGCGATGACGATTCATGTGGTGCAGGGAGAACGCGAATTGGTGGCCGACTGCCGCAGCCTCGCCAAATTCACCTTGCGCGGCATTCCGCCGATGGCGGCGGGCGCAGCGCGTATCCGCGTGACCTTCCAAGTCGATGCAGACGGCCTGCTGTCCGTTTCCGCGCAAGAGCAAAGCACGGGCGTTGCCGCGCAAATCGAAGTCAAACCTTCATACGGCCTCGACGACGACACTATCACGCAGATGCTCAAAGACAGCATGAGCAACGCCGCCGAAGACATGGCCGCGCGCGCGCGCGCCGAAGCCGTAGTCGAGGGCGAAAGCCTGACTGAAGCCGTCAAAGCCGCGCTCGCGATCGACAGCGACCTGCTCGACGCTGCCGAGCTTTCCGCCATCGAAACCGCGCTTGCCGACCTTGAAGGCCGTCTGAAAAACGGCAGCGCCGAAGACATCCGCGCCGCCGTCGCCAAACTCGGCCACGGTACCGACAACTTCGCCGCCAAGCGCATGAACCGCAATATCCGGCGCGCGCTGACCGGACAGAAGATTGAGGATATTTGAGTTTTCAGACGGCATGAGCCGGAGAGGCCGTCTGAAAGCCTGAAAAAAGAAAAGAAAGGAGAGGAAAAATGAATCCGCATGAAACCTGTCATGAAATATACGAAAAATGGCACCGATACGCCAAAGAGCGCAATGTCCCGCAGTTGATAGACCTTTATTCCGACGATGCAGTATTGGAAAGCCCACTTGTTCCCGCCATACTCAATACCCGCAGCGGTGTATTAAACGGTAAAAACGAGATTCTGCATTTTTTGGAAGAAGGGACCAAACGCCGCCCTAACGAATTGGTGCGCTGGTACCGCAACGGCGAATATCTCTGCAACGGCCGCACACTGGTATGGGAGTATCCGCGCATTACGCCTGATGGCGAGCAAATCGATATCCTCGAATGGATGGAAATTGCCGATGGGAAAATCCAAAACCACCGCATTTACTGGGGCTGGAAAGGATTGCTGCAAATCGCCCCGTCACTGGTTAAATAATGATGATGCCGTCTGAAAGCTTTTCAGACGGCATCCGACACAAACCATTAACATTTAAAAAAAAACAGAGAAAACAATATGCCGAAAATTACTGTATTACCACACGCAACATTATGTCCGGAAGGAGCCGTGATTGAAAACGCGCCCGAGGGCGAAACTGTTTTAGACGTATTACTCGACCACGACATCGAAGTCGATCACGCCTGCGAAAAATCCTGTGCCTGCACCACCTGCCACGTCATCATCCGTAAAGGCTTCGACAGCCTTGAAGAGCCGACCGAACTCGAAGAAGACCTGCTTGACCAAGCCTGGGGCTTGGAAGCCGATTCCCGCCTGAGCTGCCAAGCGCGCTTGGCCGATGAGGATTTGGTAGTGGAAATTCCGAAATACACGATTAATCACGCCCGTGAGCATTAACGGGGCGAGAGTATTAATGAACCGGGGCCGTCTGAAAAATCCGCTTGGCGCACGCAATGGTTTTGTAAACCCGGCCATAAAATATTTCAGACGGCCTGAAACAAACCACCGCAAAGGAACACAAAATGAAATGGACAGACACCCAACGCATCGCCGAAGCGCTTTACGATTTGCACGGCGACAGCATCGACCCGAAAACCGTGCGTTTTACCCAACTGCGCGACCTGATTACGGCGCTGCCGGATTTCGACGACGATCCCGCCCGCTGCGGCGAACGCATCCTCGAAGCCGTTCAACAGGCTTGGATTGAAGAAGCGGAGTAATTGGATACGGAAAGGCCGTCTGAAAAGCGTTTCAAACTTTTCAGACGGCCTTTCCGTATCCGGTCAGCCGTATTTTACCGAATCGTTGCCGCTGCCTTTTTGGATGAACTCGATTTTGTAGCCGTCGGGGTCTTCGACAAAGGCAATCACGGAGGTGCCGTGTTTCATCGGGCCGGCTTCGCGGGTGACGTTGCCGCCTTTCTGCTTGACCGCTTCGCAGGCAGCGTAGGCGTCGTCGACTTCGATGGCGATGTGGCCGAAAGCGTTGCCCAAATCGTAGCTTTCGGTATCCCAGTTGTGGGTCAGCTCAATGACGGTATGGTCGGTTTCGTCGCCATAGCCGATGAAGGCCAGCGAAAATTTACCTTCGGGATAGTCGTGTTTACGTAAGAGTTTCATGCCCAAAACGTCTTGATAGAAGGCAAGCGATTTTTCCAGATTGCCGACGCGCAGCATGGTATGGAGCATTCTCATCGGTGTGTTCCTTTGCTTTTTAACGGAAAGCCGATTTTACCATGCCGCCGGAGCGGAAACCTTTGGAGCCGTCTGAAAAGTTTTGCCGAAACAGACTCTTGAAAATTAACATATTAAGAACGTGCTGTTTATGCTTGAATTTCTTTATAAAATTGGTTATAAAGCAAGCGTTAAGAATCATTTACACTCGTTCGACACAACATAAGGAATTCAGAGATGAAAATCGGTATCCCAAGAGAGTCTCTGGCCGGTGAAACCCGCGTAGCGTGTACGCCTGCTACCGTTACCCAGCTTTTGAAGCTGGGTTTTGAAGTAGTAGTGGAAAGCAAAGCGGGTGCGGCGGCCAGTTTGGATGATGCGGCTTACGAAGCGGCGGGCGCGGCGGTGGCCGATGCGGCTGCGGTGTGGGCTTGTCCGTTGATTTACAAGGTGAACGCGCCTTCTGCCGAAGAAACAGGCCGTCTGAAAGCCGGTCAGACTTTAGTGAGCTTTTTGTGGCCGGCGCAGAATCCCGAGCTGGTGAAAAAACTTTCCGAGCAGAAAGTCAACGTGTTGGCGATGGATATGGTGCCGCGTATTTCGCGCGCGCAGTCGCTTGACGCGCTCTCTTCGATGGCCAACATCAGCGGCTACCGCGCCGTGATTGAGGCGGCGAACGCGTTCGGCCGTTTCTTCACCGGCCAGATTACCGCCGCAGGCAAAGTGCCGCCGGCGCAGGTTTTGGTCATCGGCGCAGGCGTGGCCGGTTTGGCGGCGATCGGTACTGCAAACTCGTTGGGCGCGGTGGTTAAAGCGTTCGATACCCGTTTGGAAGTCGCCGAGCAAATCGAATCGATGGGCGGCCAATTTCTGAAACTGGATTTCCCGCAGGAAGCGGGCGGCAGCGGCGACGGCTACGCCAAAGTGATGAGCGAAGAATTTATCGCAGCCGAAATGAAGCTGTTCGCCGAACAGGCGCAGCAGGTCGATATCATCATCACCACCGCCGCGATTCCGGGAAAACCCGCACCCAAGCTGATTACCGCCGAGATGGTGCAATCCATGAAACCGGGTTCCGTGATTGTGGATTTGGCGGCGGCAACCGGCGGCAACTGTGAGTTGACCAAACCGGGCGAATTGTTCGTTACCGCCAACGGCGTAAAAATCATCGGCTACACCGATATGGCAAACCGCCTGGCCGGCCAGTCTTCCCAGCTTTACGCCACCAATCTGGTCAACCTTTCCAAGCTGTTGAGCCCGAACAAAGACGGCGAAATCGCGCTGGATTTTGAAGACGTCATCATCCGCAACATGACCGTCACCCGCGACGGCGAAGTGACTTTCCCTCCGCCTGCGATTCAGGTTTCCGCCGCACCGCAACAGGCCGCCGCGCAAGCCGCGCCAGTGGCCAAACCCGAGCCTGAACCCGTTCCGACTTGGAAAAAACTCGCCCCCGCCGTCATCGGCGCGCTGGCGGTTTTGTGGATTGGTGCCGTCGCGCCCGCCGCGTTCTTAAACCACTTCATCGTGTTCGTGCTCTCGTGCGTGATCGGCTATTACGTCGTGTGGAACGTGTCGCACTCGCTGCACACGCCGCTGATGTCGGTTACCAACGCGATTTCTGGCATCATCGTCGTCGGCGCGCTGCTGCAAATCGGTCAGGGCAACTTCTTTGTGTCGCTGCTGGCGTTTGTCGCGATTCTGATTGCGAGCGTGAACATTTTCGGCGGTTTTTACGTTACCCGCCGTATGTTGAATATGTTTAGGAAAGGATAATGCGATGTCATTAGGTTTGGTAACTGCGGCATACATTGTCGCCGCGATTTTATTTATCTTCGCCCTTGCCGGCCTTTCCAAACAGGAAACCGCCAAGCAGGGCTGCTACGCCGGTATGGCGGGCATGGCGGTGGCGCTGTTTGCCACCGTGTTCAGCGAACAGACTTCCGGCTTTTTCTTCGTCATCATTGCGATGGCGGCGGGCGGCCTGATCGGTATCGCCAAAGCGCAGAAAGTCGAAATGACCGAAATGCCCGAGCTGATTGCGCTGTTGCACAGCTTCGTCGGTTTGGCTGCGGTTTTGGTCGGTTTCAACAGCTTTATCGAACCGGGTGATATGCCGTCTGAAATGCACACCATTCATTTGGTAGAAGTGTTCCTCGGCATTTTCATCGGCGCGGTCACGCTCACCGGCTCGCTGGTGGCGTTCGGCAAACTCAACGGCAAAATCAGCAGCGCCCCGCTGCAACTGCCGGCGAAACACAAGCTCAACGCGGCTGCGCTGATTGTGTCGTTTATCCTGATGCTGCTGTTTGTATCGGCCGACGGCTCGTGGTTTGCGCTGATTCTGATGACCCTGATTGCGCTGGCGTTCGGCTGGCACTTGGTCGCTTCCATCGGCGGCGCGGATATGCCCGTGGTCGTTTCCATGCTCAATTCCTACTCGGGCTGGGCGGCGGCGGCGGCAGGTTTCATGCTGTCAAACGACCTGCTGATCGTGACCGGCGCATTGGTCGGCTCGAGTGGCGCGATTCTGTCGTACATCATGTGTAAAGCGATGAACCGCTCGTTTATTTCCGTGATCGCAGGCGGCTTCGGTACCGACGGTTCGGCCGCCGCTTCGGGCAGCGAAGAAGCGGGCGAACACCGCGAAGTGCAGGCGGCGGAAGTGGCCGAAATGCTCAAAGGCGCAAGTTCCGTCATCATCACGCCGGGCTACGGCATGGCGGTGGCGCAGGCGCAGTATCCTGTGGCCGAAATCACCGACCTGCTGCGTAAAAACGGCACCGAAGTGCGCTTCGGCATCCACCCCGTCGCAGGCCGTCTGCCGGGTCATATGAACGTCTTGCTTGCCGAGGCGAAAGTGCCTTACGATATCGTTTTGGAAATGGATGAAATCAACGACGATTTCCCCGAAACCGACGTGGTATTGGTTATCGGCGCCAACGATACCGTCAACCCTGCCGCGCAAACCGATCCGAACTCGCCCATCGCCGGTATGCCGGTATTGGAAGTTTGGAAAGCCAAAGAAGTCGTCGTATTTAAACGCTCGATGAACACCGGCTATGCAGGCGTACAAAACCCGCTGTTCTTCAATGAAAACACCGTTATGTGTTTCGGCGACGCGAAAGCGAAAGTCGATGAAATTCTGGCCGAACTGAAAAAATAAGGCCGTCTGAAAAGGCCGGCGCAACACGCGCCGGCCTCATATGGTGAAATAAAATAAGAAAGATACAAGGCAGCAAGGCGCAGATAGTACGGGTAGTACGGGACAGATGAACTTGGCGCTTCAGCGCCTTAGTGAATCGTCCTTTTTGAGCTCAGCCGCTGCCAACGAAGCAGATTTTTTATTTTATTTCACCATAATAACCGGAAAAAGACCATGAAACCCTATCTGTCCGTTCTACCGCTGATGCTGGTACTTGCGGCGTGCAGCAGCACCAAGCCCGTCCAAAAATTCGACGAACCCTTCTATTTCTCGGATACCGCCGGTAAAACCAACACTGCCAACTTCACCCAAGCCCCGAGCAACGGCCAAGTTGCCGGCAAATTCACGGTAAACGGAAAAACCGCGCTCGACATCGTCAAAATCAGCGACGACGTCAGCATCGCCGTCAGTGACAACAAAAACCGCAGCAGAGCCGACAAGCTTAAATTGCTCGCCGCCGCCAAATACTTCACCGTTTACAGTTTCAACAAACAAACGGGCGCGCTCGAAGTCGACAAAATCAGCGGCTCGAAAAACATCTGCACCGCCTACCGCAAAAACGGCGTGAAAGTCGAAATCGCCGAAAACATGTATCTGGGCAAAGGCAGTTCCACCGTATTGCGCAGCAAAGGCATCCTCGCCGCCACCGCCGCCAAAAACAAAATCATCGAATCCGAACTCGATTTCTCTTACGCCCAAGACGTTTCCAAACGCAAAAAAATGAAAGCCGAAAAGCAGAAAGACGACAAAGTCACCGCGCATTACGAGCGCTTAAACAGCTTCATTGCAAAAGACATCTGCGGAAAATAGCGCAGAAAACAGGGTTGGCGCCCGAATGTTGAAAAAGCCGTCTGAAAACGCCGCAGCAGCAGCGGCATGGGTTTCCAGACGGCCTTTTTGTGTTGATGCAGGGATTGCAATCCAACCCTTGATAATTACACCATGCAACAACACAAAGTGGTTGAGTTACATCAAAAGTGCCTGGCGGGAAGCTGCTTAAAATCACGCAACTTCACAAAAAGGCCTTTATTATGAGCGACTTCTATCCGCACGAAATCCTTAATGCAACCGTTGGTAAAGGTATTGCCAAAGGCAACGGCAGTACCGCCGAACTTTCCGTACTCGGTTTTTTGGGCGGTGCATTTATTTCCTTAGGTTATTTGGCCTATATCCGCGTGGTCGGCGGCATGCCCGAAGAATGGGGCAGTCTCGCCACTCTGCTTGGCGCGGCAGTCTTCCCCATCGGTCTGATCTGTATCTTATTGGGAGGCGGCGAACTGATTACCAGCAACATGATGGTTTTACCCGTTGCCGTCATGATGAAAAAAATTACCGCCGCACAATGGCTGCGCAACTGGCTGATCGTGACCTTGGCCAACGTTATCGGCGCCTTTTTTGTCGCCTGGTTTTTCGGCCACTACCTCGGCCTGACCGAAGGCAGATACCTGCATGAAACCATACACGTCGCCGAAGGCAAAGTCGCCGCCGACTTCGGCCATGCCGTCGTTTCCGGCATAGGCTGTAACTGGATGGTCGCCATGGGTGCATGGCTTTGTTACGGCGCACACACCTATTCCGGCAAAATTCTGGCCATTTGGTTTCCCATCATGATTTTCGTCTTAATCGGCTTCCAGCACGTCGTTGCCAATATGTTCGTTATTCCCGCTGCCATTTGGGCAGGCGCGGACATCACTTGGACGCAGTTTGCCCACAACATGATCTCCGTTTATATCGGTAACGCCATTGGCGGCGCAGTATTCGTCGGCGTGATGTACACGCTCGCCTATCGCAAACAGGCGGAGGCGGAAAACGGACACCATTAAAACCGAAACAGCCAATACGCATAAAAGGCCGTCTGAAAAGTATGCTGGCTTTTCAGACGGCCTTTGTGCAAGGGATATCAATATAACGCCGTCTCCGCCCTGTGGAAACAGATTCGGCGGGGAAAAACAGCTTTTTTTGACAGACATCATGGTTTGGTTGCTTCGGCATGTTTCGTTAACGGGAATTGTATTAATGTCGCAGTCGGTAAATTTACGGATTTTATTGTTTAGATTTGACGAGGTGTGTTATGTCTGAAGTGCAATCTGAGTTTCAAGACTGTTACTATCTGAAAAACCGCAATTTTTGGATTTTCGGAGCGTATTTCTTCCTGTACTTTTTCATCATGGCGGCGTGTTATCCGTTTTTGCCGATCTGGCTGCACGATATTAACGGCCTGAGCAAGGCGGATACGGGGATTGTTTTCTCGTTTATGTCGTTTTTCGCGCTGTGTGCGCAGCCGGTATTCGGTTACATTACCGACAAGATGGGGCTGAAAAAACACCTGCTGTGGATTTTGGCGGTGGGGCTGATTCTGTTTGCACCGTTTTTTATTTATGTGTTCAGCCCGCTGCTGAAAAGCAATGTCGTGGCCGGTGCGGTTGCGGGCGGTCTGTATATGGGCTTTGTGTTTTCGGGCGGTGCGCCGGCATCTGAGGCGTTTGTGGAGAAAGTCAGCCGTCACAGCAATTTCGAGTTCGGTCGCGCACGGATGTTCGGGATGCTGGGCTGGGCGTTGTGCACATCGATTGTCGGTATTTTGTTCGGCGTTGATCCGAATCTGGTGTTTTGGATGGGTTCGGCGGCTGCGGTGGTATTGTTTGTATTGCTGTTTTTCGCCAAAACCGATGATTTGGATCGGAAAAGCGCGGGTGAAAGCCATCATAGCAAGGTTTCCCTCGGGCAGGCGCTGGCGCTGCTCAAACAGCCGCGTTTTTGGGCGCTGCTGGCTTATGTAATCGGCGTGTCGTGTACCTACGATATTTTCGACCAGCAGTTTGCCAATTTCTTCACGTCGTTTTTCGCGTCGAAAGAGCAGGGCACGGAAGCCTTCGGTTATGTTACGACTTTCGGCGAGCTGCTGAATGCGGCGATTATGTTTTTCGCCCCGCTTCTGGTCAACAAAATCGGTGCGAAAAATGCGCTGTTGCTGGCCGGAGGCATCATGACGGTGCGGATTTTGGGTTCGTCTTTCGCGGGCAGCGCGGTGCAGGTGATTATCCTGAAAACGCTGCATATGTTTGAAGTGCCGTTTCTGCTGGTGGGGATGTTTAAATACATCACGACTGTGTTCGACGAAAAATATTCGGCAACGATTTATCTGGTGGCCTACGGCTTCGGCAAGCAGATTACCATGATGTTTATGTCCACCTATGTGGGCGCGATGTACGACAGCATGGGCTTTCATTCCAGCTACCTGCTTTTGGGCAGCATCGCGGCGGGCTTTACCCTGCTGTCGGCGGTCGTGCTGACCGGCCCGAAAAAAGCCCTGGTTCGGAACTGACGTTTTTTCAGACGGCATCTGCGGCGCGCGGATGCCGTTTTCTCAAAATTACCTTTACAAAGGAGTGGCAAAATGACTGCAAAAATCATCCGTTTGCAGAGTAAGGATACCGACCTGATCGTGCGCACCGAGCCTGCGGAAATCCTCTATTGGGGCGCGCACTTGGCGAATTTTGACGAATCCGACGTGTTTACGCTCGAGCGCGGCGTGTCCAACGGCAGTTTGGACGTCGATATTCCGATTACGCTGGCGGCGGAAAACGGCCGCGGCTTTTTCGGCGTCTCTGGCATCGAAGGCCACCGCGACGGGCTGGATTGGGCGCCGGTTTTCAATACGGTCAAAATCAGTCAGGAAAACAGCTGCCTGATTATCGATGCGGAAGATGCCGTTGCCAAACTGGGCTTGCGCAGCGAAATCGAAACCGATGAAAACGGCGTGTTCAAATTCCGCCATACCCTGACCAACCTCGGCGCGGGAAACTACACCCTCAACCGTCTCGCCGTTACCCTTCCGCTGCCCGATTACGCTGAAGAAGTATTGAGCTTTTACGGCCGCTGGTGCCGCGAATTTCAGGAAAACCGCACCAAACTGCGGCACGGCGCATTCGTACAGGAAAACCGCCACGGCCGCACCTCGCACGAATACTGGCCGGGCATGGTTGTCGGCAGCGAAGGCTTCAATCAGGAACACGGCCGCGTGTGGGGGCTGCATCTGGCCTGGTCGGGCAACCACCGCATCCGTGCCGACGTTTTAATCGACGGCCGCCGCCACGCCCAACTGGAAAACCTCTACCTTCCCGGCGAAATTGTGCTGGCGCAGGGCGAAAGCCACAGCACGCCGTGGGTGTACGGCACCTATTCCGACAGGGGCCTGAACAAAATGTCCAACCAATTCCACGACCATGTGCGCCGGCATATCGTCCGTTTCCGCAGCGCCAAACGCCCCGTACATCTGAACATCTGGGAAGGCGTAACATTTGACCACAAACCCGACCACATCATCGCCATGGCGGAAAAAGCCGCGCAGATGGGCGTAGAGCGCTACATCATCGACGACGGCTGGTTTATCGGCCGCAACGACGACTGGGGCGGCTTGGGCGACTGGTATCTCGACGGGAAAAAATACCCGCAGGGGCTGACGCCCGTCATCGACGCCGTAAAAAAACTCGGTATGGAGTTCGGCATTTGGGTCGAGCTGGAGATGATCAACAAAAACAGCAATCTCTACCGCGCCCATCCTGACTGGCTGTTGGCGCTCGACGGTTACGACCAGCCCGAAGAACGGCACCAGTTCGTCCTCGATTTAGTCAACCCCGAAGCCTTCGACTATCTGCTCGAACGCATGGATTGGCTCTTGGGCAACCACGACATCGACTACATCAAATGGGACCACAACCGCCGTCTGGTACAGCCCGGCCACCTAGGCCGTGCTGCCGTCGTCGCCCAAACCGAAGCCGCCTACCGCCTGTTTGCCATTTTGCAGGAACGCTATCCCGACGTAGAAATCGAAAGCTGCTCCTCGGGCGGCGGCCGCATCGACTACGAAATCCTGAAACACTGCCAGCGTTTCTGGGTTTCCGACAACAACGACGCCCTGATGCGCCAGAAAATCCAGCGCGGCATGAGCTACTTCTTTCCGCCTGAAGTCATGGGCTGCCACATCGGCGGACGCCACTGCCACACCACCCACCGCAACTTCTCCTTCCTCTTCCGCGGCCTGACCGCCCTGTTCGGCCACATGGGCGTCGAGCTCGACCCTGTCAAAGAAGGTGACGAAGAATGCGCAGGCTTTGCCAAATACATCGCGCTGCACAAAGAACTGCGCCCGCTCCTGCACAGCGGAGACGTTACCCGCCTCGACAGCATCGATGAAAACACACTCATCAACGGCGTGGTCGCCAAAGACAAATCCCAAGCCGTATTCCTCGTCAGCCAGCTCGATCAGCCCGAATACAAATATCTGGGACGGCTGCGCATTCCGAACCTGCAACCCGAAGCCCGCTACCGCGTCAAAGTATTGGCCGTAGCCGACTACATCCGCGAGGGTAGGGGCGGACACCTGATGAAAACCTATCCGCAATGGTTTACCGGCATTCTGGAGGGCAAAGAATATACCGTCAGCGGAGAATGGCTGGCCGACACGGGATTAAGCATCCCGAGCATCGACCCGCAAAGCGCCGTCTTGTTCGGATTCGAACGGGTGTAGCATTGCAGCAGAACGGGGCCGTCTGAAATTTCAGACGGCCTTTTTTTGGTTTCGGACAATGTGCGGATGTAGGCCGGGTTCTTGAATCCGACGGAAAGGCAATTCGGCGTAAGGGACATTTGGGGGCTAAAAACACCCGAAATGCCCCTTACGCCTATTTTTCAGACGGCATTTTTGTCATAATAGATTTTCTGTGAAACTGCGTAGGGTAGGCTTCAGCCCGCGCGGTTAATTAATACAGTGGTTTCGCAGGAAGTTTAATGAGTGATATAGGAGATAAAATGCTTTTCGCTATATTATTTTTCTTATTGACCTCCGCCATGCTTTACTATTTGCTGTTTGAAGACCGGGAAGAATTTATTGAGTGCATTAAATACTGTTTCAAACCCGATATCATGAGTGCATTTCAGGGCAAATTTTGGGAAGACAGGTGGGTGGAAACGAAAATACTGCTTTGGTTGGGTATCAGTTTGTTGGTGGGCATGTTGGTGTATATTAATTTTAAATAACGGATATTGGAGTTTGTTGATACACGATGCCGTCTGAAAAAATACAAACTTTTTCAGACGGCATTTTTTAACCCAATTCCCGCTGCTTACTACTCAAAATTTCATGCACGGTAAGGGAGGAGGCGGAGTAGTCTTTTTGGGCGGTTACGGGATCTAAGAAATGCAGCAAGCGTAGTACGAATGTGTTGAAACGGTAAAAATGTCGTCTGAAAGGTTGAAATGCTTTCAGACGGCATAAGAGTTTGTACGGTTACGCTTTGCTTGAGGCAAAACTAACCGCATCTACGTATGCTACGAATTTCAATAAGTATCTTTTTACAGTATAGGAAGAATAATTTTACCCGAAAATATATAAATTAACTTTATTAAAGTAAACCCAAATACTGTTTTTTTGTCCTACAGGTCCAATCTTTTGATTGAATTTGAGTAATCTTAACTTTTTAAGGAGAATGTAATGTTTGAATTAAATCTCCAACAGTTGGATATGGTCAATGGCGGGTTAAACCTTACATTGCGCCCTTTAAGTGAAAACGTAGAAGACTACAGGCGGCAGAGGCTTGGGGGATATTGGTGGAATGCTCTGCGCAATCAAGTTGAAGGCAATACGTGGTTTCATGATTTGCCTCCGATAAATAAAATAATGCCATATTTCTTTGAGTCTTTTAAAGGGATATGGCATATTTTGAAATAAATCCCAACAGTTAGATGATATGACCCTAAATAAAATGATGAGGAAAGCTTTTTTCTTTTTAATCCTTCCAATTTTACTGGCTTCCTGTACATAAAGAAGACGGGCAAGCCGACAAGCTAAAGCAGAATGAGACAACCAGGCAGACGGTGCGTCATGAAAATACAAAAACGGTAAGGGTGCGGGGAGGTATCCACTTTTCATTCGAACGTGCTGAATTTCGCTATAAAAATGAAAAATATTTCCTAATAGATGAACATCAATTACTCAATAAAATGATTTCAGCCGACCGAAACAGACAAAAAAGTTATGAAGTGACGTTGGAAAATGTCTGCTTGGAAGGGTATGAAAAAACAGCCTCACAAAACAATGGCAAAACGTTCGGCCCGCTTGGGCAGTATGAAAAAGCGTTTGTCGTAAAAGGCGTGTGTTATTTGTAAAACTGGTTCAATCCTGTCCTACAAAATTTGCACGTTTGATCTCAGCAAGCGTAGGATGTCTTGAAACGGTAAAAAAGCCGTCTGAAATTTCAGACGGCCTTTTTGTATTTCCTGCCTATTTCATCCTGATTTCAAAATGCCAGTCAAACGATGTTCCGTTGAAACGGTATTTGTCGTTCAGGTTGGGGCCGCAGGAGTTGGTGCCGATGCCGCTCATGCGGTAGTCGGCGCAGAGGACGGCGGAACCTGATTCGGTCAGTTCGTAGCCGTGTGCGGTATCGGTCAGTGCTTCCTGCGTGTAGGGCGAGAGGCTGAAGCTGAACGGTTTGGCTGCGCTCAGGGTGAAATCGGGCGTGTCGGCGAAACGGGTGCCGTAGTGGCTGCCGTTTTCCTGCGGTTTCAGATAATCCGTGTGGTTGGCTGCGGCGGTGGTGCGGTAGAAGCCGAGCTTGGCGGCATGGTGTTTGTCTTCGTAGCTTTCGCCGCTGCCGTAGCCGCAGTAGCCGACCTCCGCGCCGGCGTCGGGCAGGAAGAAGCGCAGGCCGAAGCGGGGCAGGTAGGGGAGTTCCGGCGCTTTTTCGCCGTGAACGGCCAGGCTGATGCTGCCGTCGGGTGCGATGCGGTATTCGGTGTCCAGCGTCAGGATGCGGGCGCGGGAGGTGGCGACGATGCCGGTTTTGGCGCGGATGACGACGGTACCGCCTTGCACTTCGTATGCGGTTTCGTAAGCGCGGCTGTATGCCTGACGGTAGCCTGCGTTCTGCCACAATACGCGGACGAGGCGGTCATTGTCGGTCGGGGCGCGCCAGATGTTGAAGTCGAGCGGTTCGGCAATCAGGTCGCGGCCGTCTTTTTTCAGACGGCTGAAGATACCTTTTTGGCGGTCGAAGGTGTAGGCAAACACCGGGCTTGCCAATTCCAGATAACGCCCGTTTTCGCGTACCTGCCAGGTTTCCGGTGCACGGCGCGGCGGCATGAACGGCCCGGTGTCGAAGCGGCGGGTCAGGTCGATTTGGTCGAACCCGAGGCTGTGTCCCTGCGGCAGCAGGGCGGTGGCGCGGTCGAGGGTGTATTCCAAATCGAGCAGGCAGAGTTTGCCGTCGGACGGCTGCGGCAGGCTAATCGGCAAAACGGCGCTTTGCGCGGGGGCGCAGGCGGTTTTCAGACGGCCTTCGGAGACGGTTTCGCCGTTTTCGGAATAACGCCAGCTAATGCTCAGGTAATCCTGCAAATCGGTGAAGTCGAGATAATTGGTGATGCGGATTTGGCCGTCTGAAAGACGGGCGCGGGCAGGGCGGTTGACGTTTTTCAGCTCTTTGAGGCCGCTGTGCGGCACGCGGTCGGGCGAAACGAGGCCATCCACGCAGAAATTGCCGTCGTTGGGCGTGTCGCCGAAATCGCCGCCGTAACCCGGTTTGCCGTCGGCGCGGGCGGGCGCGTGGTCGCACCATTCCCAAACGAAGCCGCCGCACGAGCCGGGATGGCGTTCGAAGGTTTGGAAGTAGTCTTCCAAATCGCCGTTGGAATTGCCCATGGCGTGGCTGTATTCGCACAGGACAAACGGTTTTTTCGCGCCGTTGCGTCCGGATACGCCGCCTTCGCTGTAGTAACGGTCGATGTCTTCGGGCGCGGCGTACATTTCGCTGTAAAAATCGATGTTGCCCAAATCGTTGGTGTGGCCGGAGTGTTGGTAGATCGAGCCTTCGTAATGTACGGGACGGCCGGGGTCGTGGCTTTTGATCCATGCGGCGGCGGCTTCGAAGTTTTCGCCGAAGCCCGATTCGTTGCCCAGCGACCAAATCACGACGGCGCTGCGGTTTTTGTCGCGCTTGATATTGGCGCGGGTGCGGTCGAGCACGGCGTTTCGATACGACGGGTCGCGGGCGAAATAACAGACGTTGTCGATGGCCTGCAAACGCATACGTTCGGTTTCCAAATCGTTGGAAACGTTTAGGAAAATGCTGGGCTCGGGCGATTTGACGTAAACCATGCTGGAGCCGTGGCTTTCGATGTCGCTCTCTCCGATGACGTAAAAGCCGTATTCGCTGCAAAGCTCGTTAAACCACGGCGAATTGGGGTAGTGGGCGGTGCGGATGGCGTTGATATTATGCTCTTTCATCAGGCGCAGGTCGGTTTCTGCCTGCGCGCGGCTGATGGTGTAGCCGGTTTGCGGGTCACTGCTGTGGCGGTTGACGCCGCGGAATTTCACCGGTTTGCCGTTGATTTTGAAGATGCCGTCTGAAATTTCCACTTGGCGCAGGCCGGTTTTTTGGGCGATGAATTCGCCGTTGCATTCCATCAAGAGCGTGTACTGCTGCGGGTTTTCCGCGTTCCAAAGCACGGGGTCGGCGATTTTGGCGCGAAACGACGTGTCGGTTTGGGCGTGCAGCAGCGTGCCGTCGGGCGCGTAGAGTTGGAACGAGACGGGTTGCGGCGTTCCTTCGAATTCGGTTTCGACGCTGATGGCCGCGCTTTTGAGGCCGTCTGAAAATTCTGTGCGGATAAAGAAGTCGGCAAGGCGGTTTTCGGGGCGTTCGAGCAGATAGACGTCGTCGAAAATGCCCGACATACGGAATTTGTCCTGGTCTTCCAGATAGCTGCCGTCGCACCATTTCAATACGGCGGCGACCAGTGTGTTGGCGCCGTTTTTCAGACGGCCTGTGAGGTCGAATTCGGAAGTGCTGTGGCTGACTTGGCTGTAGCCGACAAATTCGCCGTTGAGCCAGAGGTAGAAGCAGCTGTCCACGCCCTCGAAATTCAGGAAATAGCGCCGGCCGTCTTGCGGGGCGAGGTCGAACGTGCGGCGGTAAACCCCGCAGGGGTTGTCGTGCGGCACATAGGGCGGGTCGAACGGAAACGGGTAGTTGATGTTGGTGTAGTGCTGGTGGTCGTAGCCCTGCGCCTGCCAGCAGGAGGGAACGGGAATCGCGGCGTCAAAGGTGCAGTCGGACGGGTTTTCGGGCAGATCCTCCGCGCTGTCGAACCAGGCAAAATCCCACAGGCCGTCGAGCAGGGTGAAACGCGACGAATCTTCGCGCCGACCGCCCAAAGCCTCGGTTTCGGTGGCGCAGGGAATGAAGTAGGCACGGTGCGGCGTGGTGCCGACGTGGAGGATTTCGGGATTTTGATGGAACTGCTGTTTCAACATGATCATGCTCCTTTAAGGTCCGCCGGATATTGGGGCGGTTCGGCGTTTTCAGACGGCCTTCTGCGGTTGGGAAAACGCCGCAAAACGGGACGGATGGAAATAATGCCGTCTGAAAACCGCGCGGGGCGTTTCAGACGGCATCTGCCGGTCAGCGGTCGTCGTAGCCGTTCGGATGGGTGGAATGCCATTTCCAGGCGGTTTCGATGATTTTGCCGATGTCGTCAAACTGCGGCTGCCAGCCCAAGACGCTGCGGGCTTTGTCGGACGCGGCAATCAGCGTGTCGGGGTCGCCCGGGCGGCGCGGGGCGAATTCGGCGGGTATCGGTTTGCCGGTGACTTTGCGGGCGGCTTCGAGGATTTGCAGGTTGGAAAAACCGGTGGATGAGCCCAAGTTGAACGCGGTCGATTCGCCGCCGCGGCGCAGGTAGTCGACGGCAAGGATGTGCGCGTCGGCCAGGTCGAATGGGTGGACGTAGTCGCGGATGTTGGTGCCGTCGGGAGTGTTGTAGTCGTCGCCGAAAATCATCAGCTTGTCGCGTTTGCCCTGCGCGACTTGGAGGATAATCGGCAGCAGGTGGGTTTCGGGGTGGTGGTCTTCGCCGATGGAACCGTCGGGTTTGGCGCCGGCAA
The DNA here is from genome assembly GCF_002216145.1 of Neisseria chenwenguii. Classification (NCBI taxonomy): domain Bacteria; kingdom Pseudomonadati; phylum Pseudomonadota; class Betaproteobacteria; order Neisseriales; family Neisseriaceae; genus Neisseria; species Neisseria chenwenguii. The sequence continues at coordinate 559,415 of NZ_CP022278.1, read as the reverse complement.
CGTTGAAATAGCGCAGCGGCACGAATTTGATGCCGTATGCCTGATCCGACCAGCGCATCACGGTTTCCATCATCAGTTTGCTTTCGCCGTAGGGGTTGATCGGTTTCTGCGGGTCGTCTTCGCGGATGGGCATACGCTCGGGAATGCCGTAGGTGGCTGCGGTGGAGGAGAAGACGATGCGTTTGACGCCGCATTCGTTCATCACTTCCAAGAGGCTGACCATGCCGCAGGTGTTGTTGTCGAAATATTTCAGCGGTTCTGCCATCGATTCGGCCACCAGCGAAAAGGCGGCGAAATGGATGACGGCGTCGATGTCGGGATATTCGGCAAATACTTGGCGCATAAAGGTTTTGTCGGCCAAATCGCCTTGGAGGAACGTTGCGTCGGGATGGACGGCAGCGCAGTGGCCGGTGGCCAGATTATCGACGACGACGACTTTTTCTTTTCCCGCTTCAACGAGGCGGTCGACGGTGTGCGAGCCGATGTAGCCCGCGCCGCCCAATACCAATACGGTCATGTCTGTTTCCTTTAATGTAACCGGTCATTTTTGAATGAGGCCGTCTGAAAAAGTAAATCCGTTTTCAGACGGCCTGATTTTACAGAATGCCCACGCTTTCGACAAAACGTACAAACGCCGCCATGCCCTCGGACGTGCGTTTATAGACGCCGGCGTCTTCCAATACGCGGGCGAAAATTCTGCCGACGGATTGGCGCACGATATTTTGCGCCTCCGCCTCCGAAGAAACGGCGGGGTGTTCCGCTTTCAGACGGCCTGCCCAGCCTAGGTGGTAGCCCTCGACGCCGCAGGGTCGGCCGAGCAGGAATTTTTCCACTTCGCGCATTTCGTCTTTCAGGCGCGGCGGCAGAATGGCCAGCCCCATAACTTCGATCAGGCCGATGTTTTCTTTTTTGATGTGCTGGACATCGGGGTGCGGATGGTACACGCCGTCGGGGAATTCGGCCGAAGTGTGGTTGTCGCGCAGAACCAGATCCAATTCGTAGCCGCCGTCTTTTTGGCGGGCAATCGGGGTAACGGTGTGGTGCGGTTCGCCGCCGCTTTCGGCAATGACGTCTGCGCTTTCGTCGGAATAGCCGCGCCAGGCTTGGAGGATTTTTTCCGCCAGGTCGGTCAGGCGGGCTTTGTCGCCGCCGTTGAGGCGGATGACCGACATCGGCCATTTCACAATCCCCGCGCGGATGTCTTCAAAACCCGCAAAGGTAAAACTTTTTTCCACCGGCGCTTTTTCCATCGCAAAGGTGTGGCGGCCGGTCTGGTAGTGGTCGTGGGTCAGGATCGAGCCGCCGACGATGGGCAGGTCGGCGTTGCTGCCTGCGAAATAGCCGGGCAGGAAATCGGTGATGGCGAGCAGGCGTGCGAACGTTCGGCGGGAAATAACCATCGGCACATGGCGCGTGTCGAGGACGATGCTGTGTTCGTTGAAATAGGCATAGGGAGAATATTGGAAACCCCACGGCGCGCCGTCCAAATCCATGCGGATGATGCGGTGGTTGGCGCGGGCGGGGTAGCCGATGCGCCCCTGATAACCCTCGTTTTCCATACAGAGCTGGCAGGCGGGGTAGCCCGAGGGTGCGGCTTTTTTCGCGGCGGCAATGGCTTTGGGGTCTTTCTCGGGTTTGGAGAGGTTGACGGTGATTTCCAAATCGCCGTATCCGGTCGGCACGGTGTAGTAGATGTTTTTCGCAACGGCTTTGGTTTTGACATAGTCGTTGCGTTTGCTCAATTCATAAAACGCCGCCACCGCGCCGGCAGGGTCGTCGGCGTATTGCTCGTAAAAACGGCGGTTGACCGCGCTCGGCGGCGGCGTGATGAAATCCATCAGCGCCGCGCCCAGACATTCCCGCTCGTCGGCGGTTTCACCCGCCTTACCGTTGGCCGCCGCCAGCGCCACCAGCGCGTCTTTCAGATCGATCAGGTTTTCAGACGGCACATTATCTGCGCCGTCCCCGCCTTCGCCGACCAGTGCCAGAACGCGGTTGCAGAGGTAAACGAAATCCTCTTCTCCGTAACTGCTTTGGGCAATGACGGCGCGGGCAAACGCTTCAATCAGCTTCATGGCCTATGCCTCCGCATCTTCGTCAAGCACGCGGCTGCCGTCCGAAACCTCGGCAATGTAAAACGAGGGCGCATAGCCGACGGCTTCGGTATAGATTCTGCCCACGTTTTCCTGAAACGCGCCGACTTCCGCTTTGGCGACGATGGCAATCGCGCAACCGCCGAAACCTGCGCCCGTCATGCGCGCCCCCGCCACGCCCGGTTGCGCCCAGGCGGCGTGTACCAGCGTATCCAGCTCGCGGCCAGTCACTTCGTAATCGTGTTCCAGCGAAACGTGCGAAGCGTTCATCAGACGGCCGAACTTGGCCAGATCGCCGTTTTGCAGCGCCGCTTCGGCTTCGGTTGTACGGCAGTTTTCCCAAACCGCGTGGCGGGCGCGTTTGAGGCGGGCGCCGTCGCGAATCAGATAGCCGTATTCGTCAAACGTCTGCCGGTCGAGTTCGCCCAAGGTTTTGATATTCAACAGCGTATTGAGTTCGGCCACCGCCGCTTCGCATTCGCCGCGCCGCTCGTTGTATTTGGAATCGGCCAGCTCGCGGCGTTTGTTGGTGTTCATGATGACAATCACGTTGTCCTGCAAGTCCAGCGGCACCGTGCTGTATTCCAGCGTACCCGTATCCAGCAGGAGCGCGTGCCCCTTTTTGCCCATACCGATGGCAAACTGATCCATGATACCCGATTTGACGCCGATAAATTCGTTTTCCGTCTTCATGCCTGTTTTGACCAAATCCAAACGGCTGACGTCCAGACCGAACAGTTTTTCCGCAATAATGCCCGTGAGCATTTCCAGCGAAGCCGAGGACGACAACCCCGCGCCGTTGGGCAGGTTGCCGCACACCCACATGTCCATGCCCGTATCGATGCGGCAGCCGGCCTCCCGGAGAAACTTAATCACGCCTTTCGGATAGTTCGTCCACGAATGCGCCTTGTCGAAACGCAGATCCGCAAGCGGCACTTCGATCACGCCCGCATCCGCAAAATCGGCCGAATAAAAGCGCAGCATCCCGTCGGCACGTTTGCGCGCCGCGCCGTACGTTCCCAGCGTAATCGCGCAGGGGAACACATGGCCGCCGTTGTAGTCGGTATGTTCGCCGATCAGATTGATGCGGCCGGGCGAAAAAAACGCCGCGTCGGCTTCTTCGTTGAAAACGGCGGCAAACTGCCGTCTGATGTCGTGTACGTTCATAAAATCTATTCTCCGTAGGTTCGGGTTTTGAAAGAATATTACTTTTCCCCGCCTCATTCCAGCGCCTGTAAAGTTAAACGGCAGGTTGTTTGATTTGAATCAGGAGAGGCTTGCTCCGAACCGCTGAAACGGTTTCCCGCGCGTGCGGTTCTTTGCTAAGATGGCGGCAGAGTCGGGGTGCGGCGCAGCCGCTGAGATGATACCCGTGAACCTGATACGGTCAGTACCGGCGTAGGAAACTCAACTGCCGCGCAGCTTTGCGGATGCGGCAGAACAAAGGGCACAACCTGCGCGGGTTGTGCTTTTTTGTTTTTCAGACGGCCCCAAGCGCTAAAGATTGGAGGGGTTAAAAATAAGAAATACCTGCCGTCATGCCGTCTGAAAAAGTTAATTCTTCAACCGACGTCATTCCCGCGCAGGCAGGAATCCACGTTTGGTTTTTTTGAAACCTGTTTCAAAAAAATACATTGCTGGTTTTTAACCGTGGATTCCCGCCTGCGCGGGAATGACGTCCGTAAAAATTCTTGCACTGAGCGCAGTCGAAGTGTCAGACGGCCTTTTTGATGTTCAAAAAAACTCATGCCGTCTGAAACCCCGCCAAACCCAAAATGGAACCGATATGAAATTTTCCCTTTTAAACCAAGTACGTGTGCAGAATCCTTTGGTGCACAACATCACCAACGCCGTGGCCGCATATTTTGCCGCCAACGGCCTGCTCGCGCTGGGCGCGTCGCCGATTATGGCCGACGAAACCGAGGAAATGGCCGATATGGCCGCCATTTGCGGCGCGTTGCTGATCAATATCGGCACGCTGCGGCAGCCGACCATAGCCGCGATGCTGGCGGCGGGTGAGGCGGCGAATACGCGCGGTGTGCCGGTGGTGCTCGATCCCGTCGGTGCGGCGGCGACGGCTTTGCGCCGCGAAACCGTGGCGCGGCTGTTGGCGGAAGTGAAGTTCGCCGCCATCCGCGGCAACGCGGCGGAAATGGTGTTTATCGCCGGTCAGGCGTGGCAAGGTAAGGGTGTGGATGCGGGCAGCGGTGCGGCGGATGCGGCGCAGATTGCGGCAAAAGTGGCGGCGCAATACGGCTGCATCGCGGCGGTCAGCGGCGCTACGGATTATGTTTCAGACGGCCTGACCACGTTTGCCGTGAAAAACGGCACGCCGCTGTTCCCGAAAATCACCGCCTCGGGCTGCCTGCTCGGCTCGGTTATCGCCGCGTTTCTGGCGGTGGCGGAGAGGGCGGATTCTCTAAACGCTGTAACCCAAGCCTGCACCGTCTATGCCGTGGCAGGCGAACGCGCGGCGGCGGGGCTGGCGGAAACGCAAAGCGGCACCTTCGGCGTGAAGCTGGTTGACGCGCTTGCGGCGCTCACGGCGGAAGATGTGGAACGGATGGCGCGGGTTGAGGCCGTCTGAAAACTGTTGGGATTTCCGACGCAGGCCGGGCTTTAACCCGGCAAATCCGGCTGTAATGCTTTAACGGCTGAACCGGTTTCACACCGCAAGGCCGTCTGAAAACCATTTTAAAAAAACAGGAGAAACACCATGAGCAACACCCAAACCGAAACTTCCGAATTCGTCCAAGCCCTGACCATTGCCGGTTCCGACTCGGGCGGCGGCGCCGGGATTCAGGCCGATTTGAAAACCTTCCAAATGCGCGGCGTGTTCGGCGCCAGCGTGCTGACCGCCGTAACCGCGCAGAACACGCAGGGCGTGTCGGCAATACACCTTCTGCCGGCCGACATTATCCGCGCCCAAATCGAAGCCGTGCGCGCCGATTTCCATATCCGCGCGTTCAAAATCGGCATGTTGGGCACGGCGGACATCATCGAATGCGTGGCCGACAGCCTGCAAAACTGCCGTTTCGGCAGGCTCGTTCTTGATCCCGTGATGATCGCCAAAGGCGGCGTGCCGCTGTTGCAGGATTCCGCCGTGGAAGCGATGAAACGCCGCCTGCTGCCGTTGGACGAAGTGCTCACGCCCAATCTGCCCGAAGCCTACGCGCTCACGGGCGTGGAAATTTCAGACGGCCAAAGCGCCGCGCGCGCCGCGAAAATCCTGCAAGACGCGGGCGTGAAAAACGTCCTCATCAAAGGCGGCCATCTGAACGGCAGCGGAAGCCGGAGCTGCACCGACCGGCTGTTTGCCGAAAACGGCGAAATGCTGGAGCTGAACGCCGAACGCTACCCGACCCGCCACACCCACGGCACGGGCTGTACCATTTCCGCCTGCCTGACTGCCGAGCTGGCAAAAGGTTTCAGCATCAAAGAAGCCGTCGGCACCGCGAAAAACTTCATCACCGCCGCCATCTCAAACCCGCTGGAAATCGGCGCGGGACACGGGCCGGTGAACCATTGGGCGTATAGGGATTGAGGCGCGGAAAACGACAAAAGGCCGTCTGAAATGTTTGGAGCTCCACGAATCTGTTCCCTCTCCCGTGGGAGAACGCTGTTTGAATTTGAACAAATGTCGGTTGCGATGTGTAGGCCGGGCTGAAGCCCGGCCTACATGTTTCGGGTTGGATAGAAACGAAATCGGTTTGGAACAATTTGATCCGGAAAAAGATTTTTTGTTTTAGGTTTGGCTCAAGCCGCTGCTGTTCGGACTGTTTGGAGCGTGGCAGAATATTCAGACGGCCTTTTGTTCCCACAAATATTTACAGGCCGAGACCTTTGCACAAATTAAGAAACGTCTGTGAAAGTTTCATACGGCCTTTTACCCATTTTCATGCTGTCTGAATCCATCAGGAGAACCCGTTATGAATCCGCAAAAAATGCGCGAAATCCTCAACCTTTATTTTGTCGCCGGCACGCAAGACTGCCGCCATCTCGGCGCGTTGCCCGAGGAAAACCTGCTCGGCGTGTTGGAGCAGGCGTTGCGTGCGGGGATTAGCTGTTACCAGTTTCGCGAAAAAGGCGAAGGCTCGTTGACCGATGAAGCACGGATGCGCGCGCTGGCGGCGGCTTGCCGCGATTTGTGCCGCCGCTACGGCGTTGCGTTTGTAGTCAATAATGATGTTTATCTGGCTTTGGAACTGGGCGCCGACGGCGTGCACATCGGTCAGTCGGATATGCCGGCGGCGGAAGCGGCGGCTTTGTGTCAAGGCCGGCTGTTTCTCGGTTTGTCGCATTCGAATATGGCGGAAATTGAAAAAAGCCTGCCGCTTTCAGACGGCATCGACTATTTCGCCGCCGGTCCGATTTTTTCGACCGTTTCCAAAGACGATGCTTCGCCGCAAACGGGTTTGGACTTTATCCGCGCCATCCGGCAAGCGGGTGTGGACAAACCGCTGGCCGCCATCGGCGGCATCGGTGTGAACGAGGCAGCGGCAGTGCGCACGGTAGGCGTGGACGGCGTGGCGGTGGTTTCCGCGATTACGCGCGCGGCGGATATTGCGGCGGCGGTAGCGGCATTGCGGGGGTAGGGCGGTTTTTCAGACGGCCTTTTTTGATTTTCCCACCCGCCGCAGGCCGTCTGAAAATCCCCAAGTTTCCGCTGGAAAAATCCCGTTGCGCCCGTTTTCAGACGGCCTCAACAGGCGTAAAATCCGTAGGAATTTACAGTTTCTTAACCCTTTATTCAGAAAGAGTCAGCCATGTTTTTCGACCGTATCGAAGCCGCGCCTGCCGACCCGATTTTGGGTTTGGGCGAAGCCTTTAAAGCCGAAACCCGCCCCGGAAAAGTCAATTTGGGCATAGGCGTGTATAAAAACGCCGCGGGGCAGACCCCGATTCTGAAAGCCGTGAAAGAAGCGGAAGCGCGTCTGTTGGCCGGCGAAACCACAAAAAATTACCTGACCATCGACGGCATCGCCGCCTATAACGCGCAAACGCAAAACCTGCTGTTTGGCGCGGATCACGAAATCGTTGCGTCCAAACGCGCCAAAACCGCGCAGAGCTTGGGCGGAACGGGCGCGTTGCGCATTGCCGCCGAGTTTGTCAAACGCCAAACCGGCGTGAAAAACGTTTGGATTTCCAATCCGACCTGGCCGAACCACAACGCCATTTTCAAAGCCGTCGGCATCAATATCCGCGATTACCGCTATTACGACGCCGCCGCGCACGGCCTCGATTGGGACGGTCTGATTGAGGATTTGAGCCAAGCCGAAGCGGGCGATGTGGTGTTGCTGCACGGCTGCTGCCACAACCCGACCGGCATCGATCCCACGCCCGAGCAATGGGAAACACTGGCGGAAATGTCGGCCGAAAAAGGCTGGCTGCCGCTGTTCGACTTTGCCTACCAAGGCTTTGCCAACGGCCTCGAAGCCGATGCCAACGGCCTGCGCGCGTTTGCCAGGCTCAATAAAGAGCTGCTCGTCGCCAGCTCGTATTCCAAAAATTTCGGCATGTACAACGAGCGCGTCGGCGCGTTTACCGTCGTTGCCGCCGATGAAGAAACTGCCAACCGCGCGTTCAGCCAAGTCAAAACCATTATCCGCACGCTCTATTCCAATCCCGCTTCCCACGGCGGCGCAACCGTCGCGCTGGTGTTGGAAGACGCCGCGCTCAAAGCGCAATGGGTGGCGGAGCTCGACGAAATGCGCGGGCGCATCAAAGCCATGCGCCAAAAATTCGTGGCAACGCTCAAAGCCAAAGGCGCGGCGCAAAACTTTGATTTCATTATGGAACAAAACGGAATGTTTTCATTCAGCGGCCTGAAGCCCGAACAGGTCGACCGATTGAAAAACGAGTTTGCCGTGTACGCCGTACGTTCCGGCCGCATCAATGTGGCGGGGATTACCGATGACAACATTGATTATTTGTGCGAAAGCATTGTGAAGGTATTGTAAGCGCCGGTTGGAATGCAAAAGGCCGTCTGAAAGTTTTCAGACGGCCTCGTTTTTTTAACCGGCAATCAAACCAAAATACCCAAAAAGTTCAGCAAAAACAACACTGAAAAGCCCACCAGATAAATCATGCCGACGATGGTCAGCGCGGTCACGCCGGCGGAAAGTTTGTGTTTTTCGTCGTGGCGCACCAGCCGGTAGTTCAGCCAGGCAAACACGGGCGCGGCGAGAAAAGCGGTAATCATGGCGAATTTCAAAAGTTCGGCCAACGCGCTGTTGAACCACAAAATCAGCGCCAGCCCGGACAAGCCGACCCACAGAATCCAGCCGATTAAGGCTTTGTTGCCGAAGCTGTCTTTACCGCCGGCCAGGCGCACCGATTCGGCCATCGCGCGGGCGTAGCCGTCGATAACGGTAATCGTCGTGCCGAACATACAGGCAAAGGCGATAAACGCCACCAGCGGGCGCGACCAGTCTCCGATGGTCACGGCATACATATTCACAAGCTGGCCGATGTATTTCGCACCCGCCATCTGCACCTCTTCTCCGTTGCCGTATTGTACAAACGCGCCAAGCGCCAGAAAAATCACCGCCAGCACCGCGCTGGTGATAAAACCGACGTTGAAGTCGAACATCCCTTCGCGGTAGCCGACCGGATCTTCTTTTTGACGCGCCGTCACCCAAAGCGAGTTGATCGCCGAAATCTCAATCGGCGCGGGCATCCAGCCCATCAGCGCGATGATGAAGCCCAAAGCCGCCAGATTCCACGGAGAGGGTTCGACAAAATCGGGCGCCATCTGCATCCCGCGCGAAGCCGCAACTGCCGCGGCAATCACGGTTGCCACGCTCAGGCTGGCGACGATGATTTTCGACAGGCTGTCCAAAGCGTTATATTTACCTGCCAGCAAAATCAAAATACACGCGCCGATCACAGCAACCGACAGCACATCGTTGGAAACGCTCAGCCCCGGCAGCGCCATTTTCACAATCACCGCCGTCAACAGCGCCACCGCCGCCGCGTTAATCGTAGCGGCAAAAAACACGAGAATCAGGAATACCCACAGATAAAAACGGTTTTTCTCCGCATACCCCTCAATCAAACTCCTACCGCTGTCGAGCGTGTAGTGCGCACTGAAGCGGAAAAACGGGTATTTAAACAGATTGGTCAGCACAATAATCAGCGCCAACTGCCAGCCGTAAAGCGCGCCCGCCTGCGTGGAAGCAATCAGGTGCGAACCGCCGATGGCGGCGGACGCCATCAAAATCCCCGGCCCCAAAGCATGAAGCCGTTGGCGCCAAGAAAAGATTTCGGAATCGGAATGTTGCATAAGTTTTCCGCCGTTCAGACGGCCTCTTGATGAAAAAGGCGTATTTTAATGTAATCAAACGGGAGGTGTGGTTTTTTGTGCGCAATAAAATGGTGAAAATTTTATTGGGGCTATTTAAATATTTTTGAAATGCTTTTTTGATAGAATTTTATGCTGAAAATGTAAAAATAAACAGGCGGAAAACGTTTTTACAGACAACAGGCGGCGTAACGGACGCAGAGGCCGTCTGAAAACTCCCGGGTTGCTTTAGCCGGGTGTCGGGAGCACTTTCCGTCAGGCGTTTTGCAGACGGGAATCATCCGATTATCTTTTCAAACGGCCTTTTATCGCAAAAATACCACGTTCATACCACCTTAATTAACTATAACTTACCAAAACCAGTATAATGTTTCCTCTTGAGCTTTCCGACCGAAACCATCATGACCGACGCAACGCCCGAATCACTCTACCGCCAAGCCGAAGCTCTGTTGGAACAAAATCCCGACAGCCCCGAAGCATTCGCCCTGCTGCAACGCGCAGCAAGGCAGGGGCACGCCGAATCCGCGTTTCTGGTCGGCGCGATTATGCTCGAGCACCAAAACCCCGACCACCCCGCCATCATTTCATGGCTGGAAATCGCCGCCTCGCAAGGCCATCCCTACGCCACCTACAACATCCTGCGCCTGCGCGAAATGGACGGCGTATCGTTTGACCGCCATCTGGCTGTTTACACCAATCTTGCCGAAAACGGCATGACCGCCGCCCAACTCAACCTGCTCGAATACTATTACGACCGCAACGACCCGCAGGCCGTTTACTGGGCGCAGAAAACCGCCGCACAAGGCCATCCCTTCGGGCAATACATCCTCGCCAGCCATTTCCAGTTTTCCGGCGAACCCGACCTTGAACGCGCCCGCAACCTCTACCATGAAGCCGCCGAAAAAGGCTTGGGCGTCGCCCATTGGCAGCTCGGTCAAATCTACCGTTACGGCATCGGCACGCCCGTTGATTTAACATGCGCCGCGCAACACCTCACACCCGCAGCCGAACAAGGCATCATCGCCGCACAAGTCATGCTCGCCGATGTGCTGGCCAAACAAGGAAATCCCGAAGCGCTCCAATGGTACCGAGCCGCCGCCGACAACGATGACGACGGTGCCAAAGCCGAGCTGGCACAACACTACCTCACCGGCCGTCTGACCGAACGCGACCCGCTGGCCGCCGCCAAGCTCGCCAAAGAAGCCGCCGAATACGGCCACCCCGAAGCCCTGCGTCTGATGGGCGACCTCTACCGCTACGGTTTGGGCTTGAAAGCCGATGCCGCCACTGCGCAGGAATACTACCGCCACGCCGCCGAAAACGGCAGCCTCGCCGCCTGCCAAAAACTCCTCAGCGACGCCGCCCTGCACGACCCGCAGCACTACGCCCTGCTCAAAGAAACCGCCCTCCAGCGCCAAAACATCGAAAACGCCTACCAAACCGCCCTCGCCCTGCAGGAAGGCCGGGGGCGCAGCATCGACTACGACCGCGCGCGCAAACTGTTTCTCGAAGCCGCCGAGTTCCAACACATCGGCGCCGCCACCCGTTTGGGGCTGATGTACCGCTACGGACAAGGTGTCAAAATCAGCCCCAGACAGGCTGCCTACTGGTTTGAGCTGGCCGCCGCACAAGGCAACGCCACCGCCCAATACCACCTCGCACGCCAGTATTACTACGGACAGGGCGTTCCCTACAACCTCACGCTGGCCTGCTTCTGGCTGCAAGCCGCCATCATCAACGGCTACGAAAACCCCGAAACCTTCAAACACCTGCTCGCCAAATGGCAGCACGAACGCGCCAACCCGCAGCTTGAAAAACCGTTTGAACGCCCCGTTCCCCAGCCTGCCCCGCCGCAACCGGGCGAACGGCGCGCCATCAAAACCGCCGCACCGAAAACCAACGGCAACACCGCCAAGCCCAAAGCCGCCAAACCGATCCAGCGGCTCGACAGCTACAAAATGCGCGACAGCATCTCTGCCTCGCCTAGCCAAGTGGTGTATTACAAAACGTATTAACCTTGCCACAGGCCGTCTGACACTTCGACTGCGCTCAGTAACCGAATTTCAGACGGCCTGATTTTTTATAAAAACACACTAAGCTGCCGCAGGGCGGATATGCCGTCTGAAAACAAACGGTAAACATCCTCCCGATAAAAAGGCAGACAAAGACCGAGACTTTTGCACAAATCAGAAACGTCCGCTTAAAGGCCGTCTGAAACGGTTAACTCATCAACGGACATCATTCCCGCGCAGGCGGGAATCCACGTTTGATTTCCTGAAACTTGTTTCAAAACAAAATATTGCCTGTTTTGGGCCATGGATTCCCGCCTGCGCGCACTACCGTCCGGGCGTCTGGAATAAATTTTCCTGAAATATCAAACTGTTACAAAATTGACGTTTCAGAAAAAATGAAAACTTTGAAATATCAAAAAGTTGTCTGGAATCAAACTCATAAAACCGGTTGATTTTCAACGCTACTTTTTGAAGTTCCTACAATCTGTTCCCTCTCCTGCACCTTGCGCGGGAGAGGGTTAGGGAGAGAATGGTGCTTCGTAGAAGCACGTCCTGCATGGCTTCCAGACGGTCTTACGAATTTACTCCGGACAGTGGCGCTCCTGCGCGGGAATGACGGATTTAGCGTTTCAGACGGCCTCACCGCCTTGCCCTTTAAGTGTTAAAATACCTCCGATTTTCACTACCCATCCGAGGCCGCCATGTACTCCCTGATCCGTCCGCTGCTGTTCAAATTCGACCCCGAACAAATCCACCATCTGACCATCAATGCGCTGCGCACCGTGCAAAAGCTCGGTCTGGTTCCCGTTACCGACAACACCGCCCGCCCGACCAAGCTGATGGGCATTACCCTGCCCAACCCCGTCGGGCTGGCTGCGGGTTTGGACAAAAACGGCGAATGTATCGACGCATTCGGCGCGTTCGGCTTCGGTTTTGTCGAAGTCGGCACCGTAACCCCAAAGCCGCAGGACGGCAATCCCAAGCCCCGTCTGTTCCGCGCGCCCGAATACCAAGCCATCGTCAACTGCATGGGGTTCAACAACCACGGTATCGACGCGCTGATTAAAAACGTCGAAGCCAGCCGTTACAAAGGCGTCATCGGCATCAACATCGGCAAAAACGCGGTAACGCCGATTGAAAACGCCGCCGACGATTATCTCATCTGCCTCGAAAAAGCCTACGCACACGCGGGTTACATCGCCGTCAACATTTCCTCGCCCAACACCAAAAACCTGCGCTTGCTGCAAAGCGGCGACGAATTGGCCGCTTTGCTGGAAACGCTGAAAAACAAACAGGCCAACCTCGCCGCGCAACACGGCAAATACGTTCCCCTCGCCGTCAAAATCGCGCCCGACCTCGACGAAGTCCAAATCGCCGACATCGCCCGCGTGGTCAAATCGGTGGAAATGGACGGCATCATCGCCACCAACACCACCATCGACAAAACCGCCCTCGGCAGTCACCCGCTCGCGCAGGAGCAGGGCGGCTTGAGCGGTTTGCCCGTACGCGACAAAAGCAATCGGGTTTTGAAACTTCTGGCCGAACACCTCGACGGCGCGCTACCGGTTATCGGCGTGGGCGGCATTATGCAGGGTGCCGATGCCGCCGAAAAAATCCGCTTGGGCGCAAGCGCCGTGCAGATTTACAGCGGCCTGATTTACAAAGGTCCCGCGCTGGTGAAAGAGTGTTTGGCGGCGGTTCGCTAGCGGAGCCGATGCGTATTCTGTTAATTTGCTGTTTTATATAAAAAGTTCGGGTCGTCTGAAAACATTTTCAGACGGCCCGAACTTTCTATTGCGGATACCGAACGGCGTGCTCCGTGCGGTTTGGTCAGAGGGTGTTACGACTCATCCGCTTTATAACCTTGAACCGCAAAGAAAATAATGTAAACGTAGCAGATGGCGGAAACGACAAACGAAATCATCAAGCCGTAGTTGTCGGCAGCCCAACCCTGAATCACGGGCACAACCGCGCCGCCCACAATCGCGGTACAAATCACGCCGGAAGCCGCGCTGGTGAATTTGCCCAGGCCTTTGGTGGCCAGCGAGAAAATGGTCGGGAACATGATGGAGTTGAAGAAACCGATGGCCAACAGCGCCCACATCGCCACGTCGCCGTTGCTGACCAAAATCGCCGTCAGCAAGAGCGCAACCGCCATGGTGGCGTTAAACGCCAGATATTTGTTGGGCGCAAGTTTGGTCATGACGGCCGAACCGAGGAAACGTCCGACCATCGCGCCGCCCCAGTAAAACGACAGATAATGCGCCGCATCGGAGTGACTCAAGCCTTTCAGATGGCCCATGACGTTGACCAGCAGCGAGCCGATGGATACTTCCGCACCCACATAGCAGAAAATGCCGGCTGCGCCGAAAACCAAGTGTTTGTATTGCCAAACGCTGGTTTTACCGTCGTGGTTGGCTTCGGTTTCTGCCTGCGCAATCGCGCGAGCATCCGGCAGTTTGATCATTTTCACGGCCATCGCCAAAATAATCAGCAAGCCCGCCAAACCCAGATACGGCATCTGTACGGACGAAATTTTATCGGCTTCGCTGGCTTTTTGAACCGCATCGCCCAAAATCAGAAACGCACCGATTTGCGGCGCAATCGTCGTACCCAAAGAGTTAAACGCCTGCACCAGCGTCAGCGTGGCCGACTCTTTGCCCGGTTTGGCCAACAGCGTCACATACGGGTTGCCCGCAACCTGAAGCAGGGTAACGCCCGAAGCCAGGATAAACAGCGCACCCAGAAAAATCGCGTAAGAGTGGCTGCCCGCCGCGGGATAAAACAGTGTACAGCCGACCGCAGTCAGCAGAAAGCCGCCGATGACGCCGTTTTTATAGCCGAGTTTGTCAACGAGATGTCCCATCGGAATCGACATAATCGCGTAAGCGGTAAAAAAGCAGAACTGAATCAGCATTGCCTGAACATAAGTCAGCTTGAAAATATCTTTCAGATGCGGAATCAGAATATCGTTCATGCAGGTAATAAAACCCATCATGAAAAACAGCGAGGTCAGCACCACCAGCGCGGGGGTGTGGTTTTGCTGTTGGTTTTGCGTAGACATTTTAATTGTGCCTTTCATTTCAAAAAAGTAACACCGAACCTCGGGTTAACTTAAATTAACGACAAAACGGAATCATACGGAAATTTTGTGCATTTGCAAGATATAAAATTACAAAGATAAGGCCGTCTGAAAAGGGAATGGTGGAAGCCAAACTTCTATCTATATGAAAAAAATGAAAAAATAAAATATTTGTACGGTTGTTTCCGCAGGGTGGCGAAACGGTTTTCAGACGGCAGTTTGATGTAACGCAAAAATACCGATGTAAATAAAATCAGTAGTTTAGGAGATTTGCTGTTACACTCCGCCATCCCGTTTTCCGTTTCAGCCATGTTATCCGCCTACATCGCCCTGACCGCCTCCGCCTTTACCTCCGCAACCATCCTGCCGGGCACGTCCGAAGCCGCTTTCGCCGCTTTTCTCTACCGCTACCCGCAGGAGGTTTGGGGCGCGTGGCTGGCGGCGGGTTTGGCCAACGGTTTGGGCAGCATGGTTTCCTACGGCATGGGGCGGCTTGTTCCCGACCGTAAGAGGCCGTCTGAAAAAGTATTGCGCCGGTTTGAGCGTTGGGGCGTGTGGCTGTTGCTGTTTGCCTGGGTACCCGTTGTCGGCGATGCGCTTCCCATTGCCGCCGGCTGGCTGCGGCTGGACCCGCTCAAATGCAGCCTGATGCTGCTCGCCGGCAAATTCATCCGCTACGGCGTGATTCTGGCCGGTATCAAGGCGCTGGTGTAACTGTTTTTCCCGCCAAAACAAAGGCCGTCTGAAATTCAGACGGCCTTTATCACACCCTCATGCCCCCGCGATGGTCATTGCGCCAATCAAAACCGAACCGATTTTGTTGGACGAACGTTTGAGCGGGTCGTCGGCGATGCCGGCGATGTTCAGATACATATCCTGCAAACGCCCCGCAATCGTGATTTCCTGAACGGGGTAGGCGATGACGCCGTTTTCCACCCAAAAGCCCGCTGCGCCGCGCGAATAGTCGCCGGTGATGGTGTTCACGCCCTGACCCATCAGTTCGGTGACGAGCAGCCCCGTGCCCATTTCCTTGAGCAGGTCGGACTGCGCGGCATGGGTGTGGCTCAGGTAGAGGTTGTGTGCGCCGCCGGCGTTGGCGGTGGTCTGCATACCGAGTTTGCGCGCGCTGTAACTGCCGAGGAAATAGCCTGCGACGACGCCGTTTTCAATCACGAAACGCGGTTTGGTCGCCACGCCTTCGGTGTCGAAATGGCTGCTGCCGAAGGCGCGGGGAATGTGCGGCTCTTCACGCAGGCTGACGAAATCGGGCAGAATTTTCCGGCCGAGGCTGTCGATGAGGAAACTGCTTTGGCGGTAGAGCGCGCCGCCGCTGAGTGCGCCGACAAGATGGTTGATGAGGCCGCCTGAAACGGTGGGGTCGAACAAAACGGGATAGCTGCCCGTGGGCACGCTGCGGCTGCCGAGGCGGCGGACGGTACGTTCGGCGGCGGTTTGGCCGACGGATTCGGGCGTGTCCAAATCTTCGCGGCGGCAGGCGGCGTCGTACCAGTAATCGCGCTGCATGCCCGCTTCGTCGGCGGCAACGACGCTGCACGAATAGCCGTGGTGCGTGCCCTGCTGGTGTGCCATAAAGCCGTGGCTGTTGCCGTACACATATTGAAAATGGTCGGTCTGAACGCCGGCACCTTCGGAATTTTCAATCCGCGCGTCGGTATCCAACGCCGCCTGTTCGCAGCGTTTGGCGAGTTCGACCGCCTCATCGGCGCTCAAATTCCATTCGTGATAGCGGTCGAACCCGCCGGTATCCGCCGCCATCAAATCCGCATCGGCCAAACCCGCGCAGTCGTCTTCGGCGGTGTAGCGGGCGATGTCGATGGCGGCTTTGACCGTGTCGTTTAAGGCTTTGGCGGAAAAATCGGCGGTGCTGGCGCGGCCTTTGCGTCGGCCGACGTAAACGGTGATGTCGAGCGAAGTGTTTTGCTGGAACTCGATTTGTTCGATTTCATTCAGGCGCACGCTGACGCTTTGGCCGACGGATTCGCTGAAATCCGCTTCGGCGGCGGTTGCGCCGTATTTTTTTGCCAGCGCGAGCGTGTCGGAACAGAGGGCGGTAAGTTGTTCGGGGGTATGGTTGAACAGCATGGAAACGTCCGGAAAAAATTTCCGC
This sequence comes from Neisseria chenwenguii, assembly GCF_002216145.1. Lineage (NCBI taxonomy): Bacteria > Pseudomonadati > Pseudomonadota > Betaproteobacteria > Neisseriales > Neisseriaceae > Neisseria > Neisseria chenwenguii. The sequence goes on along the minus strand of NZ_CP022278.1, from coordinate 542,797 downwards.
TATTCTAACCGTTTTCAGACGGCATTGGGGGCGGCTGGCGCATCCCGTGTTAAAATACGCGCTTTAAAATTCCGGCCGCAGCGAGCAGAAAATGATGGAGCAAGAAGACGAATGGGTCAGCAAAACCCACATGAAACAGCAGATGAACGATTTGCAGGATTTGGGCATGGCGCTGACCAAGCTCTCAACCGACACGCTGAAAAAAATCGGCATCGACGACGATTTGTTTGAAGCCGTGCAGGCCTACAAAAAAATCACCTCCAACAGCGCGCTCAAGCGCCAAGCCCAATACATCGGCCGCCTGATGCGCGACACCGACCCCGGGCCGATCAAGCGCTACCTTGCCAAACTGCGCGGCGACAACGCCGCCCACAACGCATTCCTCCAGCGCGTCGAGCAAGCCCGCGAACGCCTGATTGCCGGCGACGACGCGCTGACGAAATTCATCGCCGACTATCCGCACGCCGACGCAGGCAAATTGCGCACATTAATCCGCAATACCCGCAAAGAACAGGAACAAAACAAACCGCCGAAAAATTTCCGCGCGCTGTTTCAGGAAATCAAAGCCGTGATGGAGCAGGGCGCAGAAGCGGGCGGGGCGGAAGAATAAAAACAAGGTTTTTCAGACGGCCTTTGTCAGGTCTGACGCAGACAGCCAGCCGGTCAGGCCGTCTGAAAACAGACACGCCGCCTGCTCCTTGAATATCAAATCAAACACCGTACTTTTTCAGACGGCCTGCCGCACAAGGCCGTCTGAAATTCCGTTTCCAACCCAAAAAATCCAAGTAAAACACCACACCATGTCCGTCAAAATCCAAACCCGTCCGTTCGACCAAAACATCTGCGACGCCTTAATTCACTCCGGCGCCGACCCGCTGATTGCCCGCCTCTGCGCCGCGCGGGAAGTTAAAACGCCCGACGAGTTGGACGACAAACTCGCCGGCCTTTTACCCTATCAAACGCTGAGGGGCTGCGAAACGGCGGCGTCGCGGCTGGCGGATGCCGTGCAGAAGCAGGAAAAAATCCTGATTGTAGCCGACTACGATGCCGACGGCGCGACGGCCTGCGCGGTCGGCATGAGCGGTTTGGGCGCGATGGGTGCGCGCGTAGATTTTCTTGTGCCCAACCGCTTTGAACACGGCTACGGCCTTACGCCCGAGCTGGCGGAAATCGCCGCCGCGCAGGGCGTGGATTTGCTGGTAACGGTCGATAACGGCATCGCCAGCCTCGCGGGCGTGGCACGGGCGCAGGCGTTGGGGATTGATGTCGTCGTGACCGATCACCACCTGCCCGCGGAAAGCGTGCCGGACTGCATTATCGTCAACCCAAACCAGCGCGGCTGCGGCTTTGCCAGCAAAAATCTGGCGGGCGTGGGCGTAATTTTTTATGTCTTGACCGCCTTGCGCGCCGAATTGCGCCGCCGCGGCTATTTTTCAGACGGCCTCAAAGAGCCGAATCTGGCCGAACTCTTGGATTTGGTCGCATTGGGCACGGTTGCCGACGTTGTGCCGCTCGACCACAACAACCGTATCCTCGTTTCGCAGGGGCTTAAACGGATGCGCGCCGGCAAAATGCGCCCCGGCATCCGCACCCTGTTTGAAATCGCGCGGCGCGACTGGCGCAAGGCGCAGCCCTTCGACATGGGCTTCGCGCTCGGACCGCGCATCAACGCCGCCGGCCGCCTTGACGACATGTCGGTCGGCATCGCCTGCCTGCTCGCGCCAAACGAAGCCGAAGCCCAATCGCTGGCCGCACAGCTCAACGATTTGAACATAGAGCGCCGCGAAATCGAGCAATCCATGCTGCAAGACGCGCTCCGCGCCTTTCCCGAAACCCTGCCGAACGGCCAAACCACGCTCACCGCCTACCGCAACGACTTCCATCAAGGCGTCGTCGGCATCGTCGCCAGCCGTCTGAAAGACCGCTTCCACCGCCCGACCATCGTCTTCGCTCCCGCTGACAACGGCGAAGTACGCGGATCGGGGCGTTCCATCCCCAACCTCCACCTGCGCGACGCGCTTGATTTGGTCAGCAAACGCCACCCCGATTTGATTTTAAAATTCGGCGGACACGCCATGGCCGCAGGTTTGAGCATACGCGAAGCCGACGTTCCCCTTTTTCAGACGGCCTTCGAAGCCGCCGTGCGCGACATGGTTCACGAAGACGACCTCTCGCAAACCTTCATCACCGACGGCAGCCTGCCCTCCGACGAAATTACCTTGGCACAAGCGCAAAACCTCGCCCGACACGTCTGGGGACAGGGCTTCGCCCCGCCGAGTTTTACCGACGAATTTCACGTCGTACGCCAACAGTTTATGGGTGCGGAAGGCAAACACAAAAAAGTGTGGCTGCAAAAAGACGGCTACGAATTCGAAGCCATGTTTTGGCGTTGCAGCGACGAAATCCCCGCCCGCATCCGCACCGTGTACCGCCCCGTGGCAAACGAGTGGCGCAATAATGTGGAATTGCAGCTTTATGTGGATTATTGGGAAGCGGTTTGAGGCCGTCTGAAAAATGGTTTTCAACCTGCGTAGGTGCGGTTGGCTTTGCTCCAAGCAAAGTGTAACCGTACAAGTCTGTATGCCGTCTGAAAGCATTTCAACCTTTCAGACGGCATTTTTACCGTTTCAGGATGTTTGTACTACGGATTCTGAAAAAAAACATGGCTTGAAATTTTGGAAAATTGAACGGATTTTGCAGCCGGTTGAATCCGGTAAATAAACAGGGCATTTTGATTTTTGATCAAAATGCCCTATTGCTTGAGTCAGAAGATTAGTATGACAAATTCTGCCCTTGTCCTCTGGATTTGCAGTCGGTGACATGTTGCGACCAGCTTGTACGTTCGCTAGATGTATAACTGCCATCTTTAGGGCTCGCGGAACTATCCTGGCAGATAGGATCTGCCTGTTTTGAAGCGGAACCCATCGGATAAGGGTTGACAGCTAAGTCGTCACTGTCTGTATAGGCACAGGCGCTTATGCTGAAAATACAGGTGAGTACCAAAAACTTCTTCAATAATGGCATGTTAACATTACCATTTTTTTGAAAAAGTTATTGAACCAAAAGACGAAGAGTTAGTTCCTACGCCATTAACATGAGAAAAATTCTTTCCAACGGTAAAACCAAAGCCACCGTTATCAGGTTTATAGGCTAAACCGATGCTACCGCCGATATATTGTCCAGGGTTGCCACCGCCGCCACCAAACAAGGAAAAATTGCCGCCTGCTACATTTTCCAATTCATGTTGATTCAATTCTTGCATAATAATCTCCTTAAGATTAAAAGTTTAGACTCAAAATAATGAAGAAAGAAAAATTTCTTCATATCCGGATAGAAGAAACAACCGTGCTTCTTCCATCCAAATTCTTAATCTCGTTCTTCCTGTCGGAAAATGCTGTCTGTCCGGCGCGGATAAAAACCGAAGTATGCGGGTATCCAATCTTCGCCGCCGGCTACTTTTTCCAATTCTTTCAGGCTCAATAGTTTCATAACTGTATAACTGCCTTGCCAAGTTTGTGCATATTTGGCGTATGTTTTTTATTAAGAAAATATTGTCAGTTTTTTAATCTGACAAATAATTTGCCGAACCGTATGCGGCGTTTTCGTGTAGGACAGCAGTTTTCTGACTTCGTTCCCTTCTTTCAGGTTAGGTTTCAGAAAAGGCGTTTTAAATTTCTTTTACTTTGGAATCATAAAGTGATTTGATAATTTCATAATGAGATTAAGTTTCTTTTTCAAAATTTGCCGCATGTCGGGGTTTAAGACATTGAAGCAAAACATGGTCATGTTAAATTATTTTAATGGTTATTATATTTAAGGTAATTAATATGTATTTCTGTTAACCCTGACGGGTTTTATACGGCTTTGCCGTGAAAACACACATCTAATGTCGTCTGAAAAGTTTGAAATGCTTTCGGACGGCATTTTGTCCATCTAAGCCGTTCATACGGTTACGCCGCTTTAGGCGGCTGACCGTGCCTGCAACGGCAGATGCCGTCTGCCTTCCCCCTTTTCAGACGGCCCTAACCGTTTCTCTTGTATAATTCCGTTTCCCCAATCCGCGAAATTTCCGACATGATTTATCCGTGGCACCAACCCCAATGGCGGCAGCTGGCGGCGCATTGGCAGAACCGCCCGAACGCTTGGCTGTTTACCGGCCGGCAGAATACGGGCAAGACGGCGTTTGCGCGTTTTACGGCGCAGGCTTTGTTGTGCGAGTCGCCGACGGAGGGCTGCGAGCCGTGCGGCGTATGTGCGTCGTGCCATTTGTTTGCGCAAAACAGCCATCCCGATTTTTACGAGCTGACGCCGGAAATCCCCGACGGCGAGGCGGTGGGGCGCAAGCTGTTGCAGATTAAAATCGACGCGGTGCGCGCGGTGGTGGAGGATATTTATCTGACGTCGGTGCGCGGTGGGCTGCGGGTGGTGCTGGTGCATCCGGCAGAGAATATGAATGTTCAGGCGGCCAACGGTTTGCTCAAGGCTTTGGAAGAACCGCCGGCACACGTTGTTTTCCTGCTCGTCACCCATGCGCGCGACAAACTTTTGCCGACGATTAAAAGCCGCTGCCGCCAACTGGTTTTGCCGCCGCCCTCGCGGGAGGCGGCGCTGGATTATCTGCGTGGGGAAGGAGTGGAACAGGCGGAGGCGCTGTTGGCGTTTCACAGCGGTGCGCCTTTGTTTGAGGCGGCGCCGGAGTTGGACGGTGTGCGCCGCGAATTGCTGGATTTGCTCGCTGCGCCGCGCCTGTTGGCAATTTTGGATTTTGCGGCGGCGTTTGATAAATTGAAACAGCCGCTGGCGGTGTTTATCGATTGGATGCAGAAATGGCTCTTGGATGTGGGTTTGGCGCAACAGGGGATGCCGCCGCTGTATTACCCGGAATATGCGCAGAAGCTGGCGGATACGGCGGCGAAAACCGACGCGGGCAGGCTGTTTGCGCTGACAGGCCGTCTGAATGCGCTCAGCCCGTATGGCTACCATACGTTAAGTGTTAAAATGCAGCTCGAGTTTCTGCTCACCGAGTACCTTGAATTTTGGCAAAACAAATAGGAAAAAATAATGGAAAACAGCAACATTCCGGGCAAGATGATGTCCCTCCAACTCAAAGAAAAAGTCATGCTCTACAACTGCTATATGCCGTTTTTGGAAAACGGCGGGCTGTTTGTGCCGTCCGAAGACGTGTTTTCGCTGGGCGACGAAATCCTGCTGGCGGTTGAAATCGGCAATCACGCCAAGCGTTTTCTGCCGACCAAAGTGGCGTTTATCAACCCCGCGCGCACCTCTGCGCACCGTCCCAAAGGTGTCGGGCTGGCGTTTACCGACCTCGACATCTGTATTCAGACCAAAAACCTGATTGAAGCCGAATTAGGCAACCACCTGCGCGATGAACGCGCAACATTTACCCTTTAAAATCATGCAATTAATCGATTCGCATTGCCATCTGAATTTCGACGGCCTAAGCAGCCGCCTGCCCGAAGTGTTTGCCAATATGGCGGCGCAAGACGTGAAGCAGGCGCTGGCCGTCAGCGTCAGCCGCCAAAGTTTTGACGAAGTGTTCGCCATCGCCGAGGCAAATGCGCACATTTTCTGCACCGTCGGCATCCACCCCGACCGCGAAGACGCGGAAGAATTCAGCGTAGCCGAAATGGTCGAAAAAGCCCGCCATCCGAAAGTGGTCGGCATCGGCGAAACGGGGTTGGATTATTATTGGTGCAAAGGCGATTTGGGCTGGCAGCACAAGCGCTTCGCCGACCATATCCAAGCCGCCAACGAAGCGGGTTTGCCTGTTATCGTGCACACCCGCGATGCGGCGGCGGATACGCTGCGGCTGCTGAAAGAGGGCGCGGCCAATTCGGGCGTGATTCATTGCTTTTCCGAAGACACGGTATTCGCCGAAGCCGCGCTGGATTTGGGGCTGTATATTTCGTTTTCAGGCATTCTGACGTTTAAAAACGCGCCGCTGATTCAGGAAGCGGCAAAATATGTGCCGCGCGAACGAATTTTGGTCGAAACCGACGCGCCGTTCCTCGCGCCCGTCCCAAAACGCGGCAAGCCCAACGAGCCGTCGTATGTGCGCCATACCGCCGGGTTTCTCGCCAAACTGCGCGGCGAAACGCTGGAAGAAGTGGCTGAATATACAACGGAAAATTTCTACCGGCTGTTTCGCAAAGTGCCGGGACTGCAAGCAGAGGCCGTCTGAAAAATCCGGAGAAAGGAAATCTGTATGAACAAAACCTTGATTTTGAGCCTTGCCGCCGCGTTGACCGCCTGCCAATCGTAAAAATCCGCCGAACCCGAAGCCGTCGGCATGACTAATCCCGCGTCGGTGTTCTGCGTCAAACAAGGCGGCAGGCTGGAAGCGGAAAAAGACGTGCAAGGCAATGAATACGCGTTGTGCCATCTGCCGGACGGCAAAGTGGTGGAAGAGTGGGAATATTTCCGTGCACACGCGAAGTGAGTTGAAATGGCAAAAGGCCGTCTGAAATATTTCAGGCGGCCTTAATTTTTACTTCAAATCATCAGCTTACGCAGGAATGTGCAGTTTCTGGCCGACGTAGATTTTATCCGGATGGCTCAACATCGGTTTGTTGGCTTCGAAAAATTTCATGTATTGGTTGGCGTCACCGTAGTATTTTTTCGCAATGGACGCCAGCGTGTCGCCTTTGATCACGTCGTGATACTGCGCTTCGGTCGCGGCGGGGAGCTGCAAATCGTTTTGCACGTCAGACACGCCGGTCACGTTGCCCGCGGCCAAAACGGCTTTTTCCGCTGCTTCCTGCGACGGTGCGGTACCGCCCAAAACGACTTTGCCCGTTGCACCGTCGAATTCGACCGACGGGCCGGTCAGACCGAGGTTCTGTTGTTCGACATAAGCCTGCCTGAATGGCAGCGGCGGCTTTGGCGTTCAAATTCTCCACGCTCGCTGCGGATTGTGCGGCAACTTCCGCTTCGTCTTTTCCGAACAGTTTTCGCCGGCACCTTTGATAAAGCTAAACAAACCCATGTTTTCACTCCTGAAAAGTTGATTAATCTGTAAATGGAACAATTCCGGCGCAGTCGGACGGGGCATATATTTATATGAAAACAAGTTTAGGGAAAGTTTGCAGCGGCGGTCTTACCTTGTTTTACAAAAAGACGGTGTGGGCGGGTTGTTGTTACAATAGTGGCGGCTTTCAGACGGCCTAAAATCCTCCTTTTCCACTTTCTATTTTTTCAGACGGCCATGAACGGCGACATCACTTTTTTCACTTTATTCCTGCTCGGCTTTTTCGGCGGCGGCCACTGCGTCGGCATGTGCGGCGGCCTGAGCAGCGCTTTTGCCTTGCAGCTTCCGCCCAACCTCAACCGCTTCGGGCTGATTGTTCTGCTCAATTCCGGGCGCGTGGCCAGCTATGTCTTGATCGGCCTGATTGTCGGGCTGGTCGGGCAGGTCGGCATTTCGCTGGACGACACGCGGCTGTTGCAAAACGGCCTTTATCTGGCCGCCAACATTCTGCTGCTTTTGCTTGGGCTTTATCTGGCGGGGCTTTCCGCCGTTGCCACGAAAATCGAAGGCATCGGCCGGCCGGTGTGGAAACGGCTCAACCCGCTTTTAAACAAGCTGCTGCCGCTCAAATCCGCCACTGCCTGCTTCGGCGCAGGAATGCTGTGGGGCTGGCTGCCCTGCGGTTTGGTGTACAGCGCCTCGCTTTACGCGCTGGGCAGCGGCAGCGCGGTTGACGGCGCGCTGTATATGCTGGCGTTTGCGCTGGGCACGCTGCCCAATCTGCTGGCGATGGGCTGGTTTGCCGCACAGTTGAAAGGTTTTCTGCAAAAACGCAGCGTGCGGCTCGCGGCCGGGTTGCTGGTGGCAGGCTGGGCGCTGTGGCGGCTGGCGGTATTTTTTGTGCCGTTCGGGCATTGAGAAAACGGCGGAAACTGAAAAGGCCGTCTGAAAACAGCAATTCTGTTTTTCAGACGGCCTTGATGGTTTATATATAGCATTCAAATTATAGTGAAGTAAATAAGAAAGATACAAGGCGGCAAGCCGAAGACAGTAACAAGTAGTACGGTAAGGCGCAGCCAACGCTGTAGATTTCTTATTTTAATTCACTATAGTTTCAACGCCATATTCAGCGCAATTAAGAGCAGCAAAATGCCAAACGCGGTTTTGAGTTTTTTCGCCGGCAGTTTGTGCGCCGTTTTCACACCCAGCGGGGCGCAGGCGACGGTGGCGATGCTCAATACGGCGACGGCGGGCAGGTAGAGGAAACCGAGCGAACCGGCGGGCAGGTCGGAGACGTTCCAGCCCATAACGAGATAGCCGGTGGTTCCCGCCACGGCGATCGGCCAAGCGAGGCCGCTGGAGGTGCCGATGGCTTTGTGTGCTTCCATATTGCAATACATCAGAAACGGCACGGAAAGCGAACCGCCGCCGATGCCGACCCAGCTCGAGGCTGTTCCGAATACGATGCCGACGGCGGTCAGCCCGCCCGTTCGCGGCAGGCGGCGCGAGGGTTTGGGGTTGGCGCCGGTGAGCGTTTTGATGGCGATGGCGAGCAGGAAGACGATGAAGAAAATCTGCAGGCCGTAAGTGGGGATAAACTTGGCGGAAACCGCGCCGAGCAAGACGCCTGCAATCATGCCCGGGCTCATGCGCAACACGGTTTGCCAGTCGATAGAGCGCTTTTTATGCTGTGCGTAAACGCTGGAAAGCGTGGTGAACACCATCACAGCAAACGACGTGCCGATGGCCAGATGCTGCGCGTAGGGATGGCCGCCCGCGTTTTGCAGTTGCAATACCCACAAAACAATCGGCACGATAATCGTGCCGCCGCCGACGCCGAAGAGGCCGGCCAAAAATCCCGCAGCACCGCCCGCAGCAAGCAGGGCAGCAATCATCGTAAGATAATCCATTTTTCAGACGGCCTTTCTGCGCTTTCTCAACCAACGGCGCACCGCCATCACATAGCCCGAGAGGCTGTAGCCGAAGAAAAACAGAAACAGAACCAGCGACGGCTCCCAGGTAATCAGCAGCAGCAGCAATACCGCTACCACCATGCCCATAAACGGCACTTTGCGGCGGATGTTGATTTCCTTAAAGCTCCAAAACGGAATCTGCACAATCATCGACAAACCCGCAAACAGCGTGATGCCCAGCGCCCACCAGCCTACATGGGAGAAGCGCTCGACGCTGTGATCGACCCAAATCAGGCCGACAATCAGTGCCGCCGCCGTCGGGCTGGGAATACCGATAAACCAGCGCTTATCGACCTTGCCGATGAGCGTGTTGAACAGCGCCAGCCGCAAGGCCGCGCAGGCGCAGTAGATAAACGCAACCGAATAGCCGATTTTACCAAACTGCCAAAGCTGCCATTTATACGCAATCAGCGCGGGCGCGACGCCGAAGCTGACCATGTCGGCCAGGCTGTCGAGCTGTTCGCCGAACGCGCTCTGGCTGTTGGTCCAGCGCGCCACGCGCCCGTCCATGCCGTCGAGCAGCATGGAAATAAACACCGCAATCGCCGCAATTTCGTATTTGCCGTGCATCGATTGGGTAATGGCGAAAAACGCCGAAAAAAGCGCCGCGACGGTAAAGGAGTTGGGAAGCAGGTAGATGCTGTTCTGCCGCAGCGACGCGCGCGGCGGGATTGGGTTTTCAGGGTTTTCCATAGGATATTTCTGCGGGTTGGAACGTATTTTCTAGGCATACCTTATACGTTATCGCGGGATAGGGCAAGGGGTTTTCAGACGGCCTTAAACATGTTAATGCCGTCTGAAACTCAGGTTTCCCCTGTAATGCCCGGCGTTCTGCCCATGTGTTCCCTCTCCTGCGGGAGAGGGCTGTTTGAAACTCGGAAAACGGTGGTTTTTATGAAACCCGTAGGGCGGATACTTGTATCCGGTGTCCGCTCAAATATTCGAAATGTCGGATTCAAGAATCCGGTTTACATTTTCAGACAGCCTCACACCCCGATGCCGTCTGAAAACCTCAAGAAAAATCAAACAAATCCGGCTGCGCGTGTTCTTTCGTCACGCGCACGTCGGTTTCGCCGTCGGCAAACACGATGTGCAGCTTCTGCCCCTGCTTGAGCGCGGCGGCGTTGCGCACCACTTGGCCGCGGCTGTTTTTTACCACCGAAAAACCGCGTTCCAAAATCTGCTGCGGCGACACGGCTTCCAACAGGGCGGACTGTTTTTCCAAAGTTTGGCGGCGGCGGGTAAGCAGGGCGCCGAACGACTGCTCCAAGGCCGTCTGAAAACGCGCCAGCTCGAGCGCCGGGGCTGCCGTATCGGGGCGCAGGCGTTGCAGGTTTTCCGCTTGGCGGGCGAGGGTTTGGGCATGGAAACGGCGGGTGTTGCCCATCGCAAAATGCAGGCTGCGCGCAAGCGATTGCAGCGCGGCGCATTCGTCGGCGAGCTTTTGGCGCGGATGGCGGATTTGGCGGGCGAGCCAGTCGGTTTTCTGCGCGGCGTCGTAATAACGCTGCTGCAAGGTGTTTTTCAGACGGCCTTGCGCCTGCGCGAGTTTGGCCAACGATTCCAAACGGTTGGGGCTGACCAATTCCGCCGCGCCCGTCGGTGTCGGCGCACGCACATCTGCGGCGAAATCCGTGAGCGTGAAATCCGTTTCATGCCCTACGCCGCTGACCACGGGAATGGCGCACTCCGCCACTGCGCGCACCACCGCTTCCTCGTTAAACGCCCACAAATCCTCAATGCTGCCCCCGCCGCGGCAGATAATCAAAACATCAACCTCCGCGCGGCGCGAGGCCGTCTGAACCGCCTCTGCAATCTGAAATTCGCTGCCCGCGCCCTGAACCGCCGTCGGATAAACCACCAGCGGAATCTCCGGCGCACGCCGTTTCAGCGTCGAAACCACATCGCGCAGCGCCGCCGCCGCTAGGCTCGTCACAATGCCGATTTTCTGCGGGTGCGCCGGCAGCGGCTTTTTCCGCGCTGCATCAAATACCCCCTCGAGCTGAAGTTTGGCTTTCAGCTTCTCGTAAGCCTCGTAAAGCCGCCCCAAACCCACCAGCCGAACCTCGTTTACCGTAATCTGAAACTCACCCCGCGCCTCGTAAATACTGATTTTGCCCGACACCTCGATGTGGTCGCCTTCCTTCAAAGGCTGCGCCAGCCGCGAAGCCGCGCCCTTAAACATCGCACAACGCACCTGCGCACGGCTGTCTTTGAGCGAAAAATAATAATGCCCGCTGGCCGCGCGGGTCAGATTCGACACCTCGCCCGCCACCCACAGCCCGAAAAGATGGTCTTCGAGCAGGGCTTTGGCCAAAGCGTTGAGTTCGGAAACGGATACGGATGCAGGCGCGAAAAGTTCGGACATGGCGGGGGAGGGGGAAACAGGAGAATGCGGGAATTATAAAGGTTTTCGGCGGAGGTTGCGGGGAGGGGATTTTCAGACGGCGTTTGGAAGATTCAATGTCCGTTTGGATGTTTGGCAATACGGATGTTTTGAAACGGTAAAAATGCCGTCTGAAAAGTTTGAAATGCTTTCAGACGGCATAAAAATTTGTACGGTTATGCTTTGCTCGGGGCAAAGCCAACCGCACCTACGCGGGCTCTCTTTAAAACCCAAACCAATTCAATCTCTTTTTGACTTGGTTACCGACCCATCTAAAACTGTCGCCTACTTGATTATATACCCAGCGAGCACCATCGCCCACAGCATGTCCTACATCATACGTGAAATCATTGCCACCACTTACGTTTTCCAGTTCGAATTGATTCAGTTCTTTCATAATTAAACCTCTTAAGATTAAAAGTTTAAATCACGTCTGATTATTCAGACTCAAAATAATGAAGAAAGAAAAATTTCTTCATATCCGGATAGAAGAAACAACCGTGCTTCTTCCATCCAAATTCTTAATCTCGTTCTTCCTGTCGGAAAATGCTGTCTGTCCGGCGCGGATAAAAACCGAAGTATGCGGGTATCCAATCTTCGCCGCCGGCTACTTTTTCCAATTCTTTCAGGCTCAATAGTTTCATAACTGTATAACTGCCTTGCCAAGTTTGTGCATATTTGGCGTATGTTTTTTATTAAGAAAATATTGTCAGTTTTTTAATCTGACAAATAATTTGCCGAACCGTATGCGGCGTTTTCGTGTAGGACAGCAGTTTTCTGACTTCGTTCCCTTCTTTCAGGTTAGGTTTCAGAAAAGGCGTTTTAAATTTCTTTTACTTTGGAATCATAAAGTGATTTGATAATTTCATAATGAGATTAAGTTTCTTTTTCAAAATTTGCCGCATGTCGGGGTTTAAGACATTGAAGCAAAACATGGTCATGTTAAATTATTTTAATGGTTATTATATTTAAGGTAATTAATATGTATTTCTGTTAACCCTGACGGGTTTTATACGGCTTTGCCGTGAAAACACACATCTAATGTCGTCTGAAAAGTTTGAAATGCTTTCGGACGGCATGGATTTTGTACGGTTACGCTTTGCTTGGGGCAAAGCTAACCGTACCTACGCAGGCTGAATTTATTCATAATAGTGCCTTGTAAACTATAGTGACACCACCGGATACATCTTCGAGTTCATGCGGCTCTAATTCAGTCATATTTTTCATAAATATACCTCTCGGTCAGAAGTTAAAAAACCGTAGTCCGTACGGTTAGCCATCCCAAACGACGTAACCGTACGGACGCCTTGAAATGGTAAAAATGCCGTCTAAAAAGTTTTCGGGCAGCATGGGGATTTGTACGGATGGCTTTGCTTGGGGCAAAGCCATCCGTACCTACGCAGTCTGTCTGCCGGATAGCAGAGAGCAATTAACCGAATGTTCGAATAATCCATGCGGCAATTCTAGGACCTATCATAATGATACCGCCGGATACATCTTCGAGTTCGTGCGGTTCCAATTCAATCATATTTTTCATAAATATACCTCTCAGTCAGAAGTTGAAAAACCGTAGGTGCGGTTAGCCGTCCCAAACGGCGTAACCGTACCTACGCAGGTTTAATAGGCGGAGCCGACTATCCCGACAGACATTCTGACAAGTTTTCTATAGTCTACAGGTATAGTGAGAGTACCGCCCAAGGGCATACGCATACCGCCGGATACATCTTCGAGTTCATGCGGCTCTAATTCAGTCATATTGTTCATAAAAATAATTCTCCTTGTTTTAATTAACTCATATTTGAATAATTCATAAGGTATATTTTTATTACTTTTCCAATATACCTGCAATGACACCGCCTATAAAGCCGATGACAGCAATAACCCCGGCCCAATAGAGAAGCCGCTCTACAGTTAATTCTTTCATGGTAAATCCTTTATGCTATAAACAATGTAAATTTTTTGTCACGCATTTGATTATATACCCAGCGAGCACCATCGCCTACAGCATGTCCTACGTCCTTAGCAAATTCATTACCGCCTGCTACATTTTCCAATTCAAACTGATTTAGTTCTTTCATAATAAAAGCCTCATAAAAAATATTTACTATAGAATAATCAGACAAAATATACGGAAAATATATTTTGTCTGAATTCTTGATCAATACTTCAGCCGAAAAAATTAATCATTCCAGCCTTGTACAACACCTTTGCCGAAACTCCATACGCCATCTGCAACGGTAAGAATTGCTGCTCCTGCACCGAGGGCAACCAATGGGGCAATACCGCCACTTACATTATCTAATTCAAATTGATTCAGTTCTTTCATCATGATTACCTTGTAAAAAAGAAAATTTTACTTTTTTGTATATTCATGAAATATACAAAACTTAGTTTTAATTTAATAAGATAACTTAATCGTTCCAGCCTTGTACAACACCTTTGCCGAAACTCCATACACCATCTGCAATTCCGAGAATTGCTGCTCCTGCACCGAGGGCAACCAATGGGGCAATGCCACCACTTACGTTTTCCAGTTCGAATTGGTTCAGTTCTTTCATAATTAAACCTCCATAAGTAAAGTATTTAAATAATTTTCAAAAATATTGGCTTGATGTTTTACCACCAGCCGGTTTTTTTACCGACCCAGCTTATGCCGTCACCCGCTTTGTCCCATGCCCAGCGGGCAGCATCACCCACCGCATGACCTATGTCCTTAGCAAATTCATTACCGCCTGCTACATTTTCCAATTCATGTTGATTCAATTCTTGCATAATAATCTCCTTAAGATTAAAAGTTTAGACTCAAAATAATGAAGAAAGAAAAATTTCTTCATATCCGGATAGAAGAAACAACCGTGCTTCTTCCATCCAAATTCTTAATCTCGTTCTTCCTGTCGGAAAATGCTGTCTGTCCGGCGCGGATAAAAACCGAAGTATGCGGGTATCCAATCTTCGCCGCCGGCTACTTTTTCCAATTCTTTCAGGCTCAATAGTTTCATAACTGTATAACTGCCTTGCCAAGTTTGTGCATATTTGGCGTATGTTTTTTATTAAGAAAATATTGTCAGTTTTTTAATCTGACAAATAATTTGCCGAACCGTATGCGGCGTTTTCGTGTAGGACAGCAGTTTTCTGACTTCGTTCCCTTCTTTCAGGTTAGGTTTCAGAAAAGGCGTTTTAAATTTCTTTTACTTTGGAATCATAAAGTGATTTGATAATTTCATAATGAGATTAAGTTTCTTTTTCAAAATTTGCCGCATGTCGGGGTTTAAGACATTGAAGCAAAACATGGTCATGTTAAATTATTTTAATGGTTATTATATTTAAGGTAATTAATATGTATTTCTGTTAACCCTGACGGGTTTTATACGGCTTTGCCGTGAAAACACACATCTAATGTCGTCTGAAAAGTTTGAAATGCTTTCGGACGGCATGGGTTTTGTACGGTTACGCTTTGCTTCGGGCAAAGCTAATCGTACCTACACGGGGTGAAAACCATTTTTCAGACGGCCTGACTTTCCCTACAATACCGTTTCCTTTTATTCCCTCAAAAATCCGCCATGCCCAAGCTTCATCAGATTGCCGAACGCCATTGGCAGCGCCCGTATCCGCTGCTGTCTTTTTTGCTTAAGCCGTTTTCTTGGCTGTTTGGGCGGGTTGCGGCCAAGCGGCGGGGGAATTTTTTGGCGGGCCGTCTGAAAAGTGAGCGGCTGCCCGTACCGGTGGTGGTGGTGGGGAACATTCATGCGGGCGGGGTGGGGAAGACGCCGGTGGTGTCGGCGCTGGTGTCGGGTTTGCAGGCGCGAGGGCTGCGGGCGGGGATTGTCAGCCGCGGCTACGGGCGCAAGGGCGGCGGGGTTTGTGTGCTGACGGCGCAGACGGCGGCGGACGAGGCGGGCGATGAGCCTTTGCTGCTGTTCCGCCAAACGGGCGCGCCGACTGCGGTGGGCAGCAGGCGCGCGGAGGCGGGGAGGGCGCTGTTGGCGGCGTTTCCGGATTTGGATGTGATTGTGGCGGATGACGGTTTGCAGCACTACGCGCTGCGGCGCGATGTGGAAATCGCGGTGTTTCCGGCGGCGGATACGGGGCGGCGGGATTTGGATCTGCTGCCCAACGGCGGCCTGCGCGAGCCTTTGGCGCGGCTGGGTTCGGTGGATGCGGTGGTGGTCAGCGGCGGACGGGAACTGGCGGATGCGGCGTTTAGGCCGGCTGAAAATATGTTTTACAGCCGTGTGGAAGTAGGGGAAATCTACCGTTTGCAGAATAGGGCGGAGAAGTTGGATTCCGGCCGTCTGAACGGCCTGCGTGTGGCGGCGGTGGCGGGGATTGCCAAGCCCGAGCGGTTTTTCGAGACTTTGAAAAACATGGGGATTCCGCTCGCGCAAACGGTTTCCCTGCCCGATCATGTGGCGGTTTCGGCGGCGGATTTTCCCGCGGCGGATGTGGTGGTCGTTACCGAAAAAGACGCGGTCAAATTTTCAGACGGCACAGGCTTGGAAAATGTGTGGGTGTTGCCCGTTTGTGCGATAATCGAGCCTGATTTGGCGGACTTTGTCATCGGCCGTCTGAACATTACCGCAAGGAAAACATGATGGAAAAGAAATTTTTAGACATCCTCGTCTGCCCTGTAACCAAAGGCAGACTCGAATATCATCAAGACAAACAGGAATTGTGGAGCCGTCAGGCCAAGCTCGCGTATCCGATTAAAGACGGCATTCCCTATATGCTCGAAAACGAAGCGCGCACGCTGACCGATGAGGAGCTGCACGCATGAGCGGATTTGTCGTTCTGATTCCTGCACGGCTGTCATCTTCGCGCCTGCCGGGCAAGGCTTTGGCCGATATTCACGGCAAACCGATGGTGGTGCGCGTGGCCGAGCGGGCAGCGAAAAGCCGTGCCGTGCGCGTGGTGGTGGCGACCGACCATCCCGATATTCAGACGGCCTGCCAAGCGCACGGCATCGAGGTGGTGCGGACTTCCGACAAACACGAAAGCGGCAGCACCCGCCTCGCCGAAGCCGCCAAACTCTTGAAACTGCCGCAGCATCAGATCGTGGTGAATGTTCAGGGAGACGAGCCGTTGATCGATCCCAATCTGATCAACCGCACGGCGGAAGTTTTGGTGGAAAACAACGTGCAGATGGCGACCGCCGCCCACGCAATCCGTGATTTTGCCGAGTTTCTCAACCCCAATGTTGTCAAAGTCGTGCTCGACCAAAACCGCAACGCGCTCTATTTCAGCCGCGCCCCGATTCCCTATCCGCGCGACAATATGCTCAAAGGCGCACAGCAGTTTGCCGACGGCGCCCCGCCGCTGCGCCACATCGGCATTTATGCCTACCGCGCCGGCTTTTTGCAGCGCTACGCCGAAATGACGCCTTCGCCGCTGGAAACCGCCGAATCGCTGGAACAGCTGCGCGTGTTGTGGCACGGCTGCCCGATTGCGGTCGAAATCACCGCCGAAGCCCCCGCCGCCGGCGTGGACACGCCCGAGGATTTGGCGCGGGTGTTGGCTGTGTTCGGGAAACAGGGGTCGTAGGTCGGATACTTGTATCCGACTTTTGCCGAATATCTGCATTGTCGGATACAAGTATCCGACCTACGACTGCCGAGGCCGTCTGAAAACGGCCTTTCCCTTTATTACTACGGACAAAAAAACATGACGGATTTCAGCCGATTAAATCCGACGGAAGTGCGGTTTTTAAACGAAGTCAAACAGTTGGTCGATAACGACGATCAGGAAGTCGATTACAGCCTGCTGAAAGTCAATGCGCCAGATGAAGCGGGCGGGGAGTTTTGGTTCCGTTTTGCCGAAATCCTCAGTACACTGCCGCCCAACCGCTCGCTGGATCTGCGTTTCAACGGGCGGCTGGCCGAGGCAGTGTCGCTGCTTTCCGTGATGATTGAAGACACCGGCGGGCGCGTGCCCGAGCTTTGGGCGCAGAAAACCATCGCACTGAATTTTCTGGCGCACGGCCACGCCACCCGCGCCTGCGGGCTGATGCAGCTTCCCGAGCGCAGCGCCGATGCGCAGGAAGAAGACTATCTGGCGCAGGTGTTCGCGCAAAATCTGTGTAAAACGCTGCGCGAGGCCGTGGCGCGGTTTCCCGACGACAAATGGTTTGCCGATTTTCAGGCCGATGTGGCGGAACATTTCGACAAACCGCAGCCAAACTGAGGCTGTCTGAAAAAGCGGCCGGCCTTTTCAGACGGCCTTTAAAGTATTAAGATTGTAAACAATCGCGATCCCGAAAAATCCCGTTTCAAACTCATTTAAAATAAGGAACAACCATGAAAGTATTGTTACTCGGCGCACCCGGCGCGGGCAAAGGCACGCAGGCGCAGTTTATTGCCGCGGCGTTCGGCATTCCGCAGATTTCGACCGGCGATATGCTGCGTGCGGCGATTAAAGCGGGTACGCCGCTGGGCTTGGAAGCCAAAAAAATCATCGACGAAGGCGGCCTGGTTCGCGACGACATCATCATCGGCATGGTCAAAGAGCGCATCGCGCAAGCCGATTGTGCCAACGGTTTCCTGTTTGACGGCTTTCCGCGCACGCTGGCGCAGGCCGAAGCAATGGTCGAAGCGGGTGTGGATTTGGACGCCGTGGTCGAAATTGATGTTCCCGACAGCGTCATCGTCGACCGCATGAGCGGCCGCCGCGTGCACTTGGCGTCAGGCCGCACCTACCATGTTTCCTACAATCCGCCGAAAGTTGCGGGCAAAGACGACGTGACCGGCGAAGATTTGATCCAGCGCGACGACGACAAAGAAGAAACCGTAAAAAAACGCTTGGCGGTGTACCACGAGCAGACCGAAGTGTTGGTCGGTTTTTACAGCAAACTGACCGGCGAACACGCGCCGAAATACATCAAAGTGGACGGCACGCAGGCGGTTGATACCGTGAAAGCGGAAGTGCTGGCGGCTTTAGGCAAATAAGTTTTCCAAACGGCAAAAGGCCGTCTGAAAATGCAATCGGGCGTTTTCAGACGGCCTTCCCTTTGACTGCAACTTACAGTTTCCCGAAATCCACCAAAGCATCGCGCGTGATGTCGGCAACGCATTTGTTGCTGGTCAAGGTCATGGCAACCTGCATTTCTTTTTTGAAAATGTCCAGCATATTTTCTACGCCGGCACGGCCGGCGGCAGATAGGGCATAGACAAATGCGCGGCCGAGCATGGTTGCGTCGGCACCCAAAGCCAGCATCCGCACGATGTCCAAGCCGTTGCGCACGCCGGAATCGGCGAGGATTTTGATGTCGCCTTTGACCGCGTCGGCAATCGGCGGCAGCGCTTTGGCGCTGGACAACACGCCGTCGAGCTGGCGGCCGCCGTGGTTGGAAACGACGATGCCGTCCGCACCGAAACGCACGGCGTCTTTGGCGTCTTCGGGGTCGAGTATGCCTTTGATAATCATCGGGCCTTCCCAAAATTCACGAATCCATTCCAAATCTTTCCACGAAATCGACGGATCGAAGTTGGCGCCGAGCCAGCCGATGTAGTCGTCCAAACCGACCTGTTTGCCCATGTAAACCGACACATTGCCCAGCGTGTGCGGCTTGCCCATGATGCCGACGTCCCACGCCCAAGCGGGGTGCAGCGCGCCTTGGATAATGCGGCGGATTTCTTTGTTGGGGCCGCTCATGCCGGAATGCATATCGCGGTAACGCGCGCCGGGCGTCGGCATATCGACAGTGAATACCAAAGTCGAACAGCCGGCGGCTTTGGCGCGTTCGAGCGCGTGTTTCATAAAGCCACGGTCTTTCAACACATAAAGCTGAAACCACATCGGGCGTTTGATGGCGGGGGTGACTTCTTCAATCGGACAAATCGAGACGGTGGATAAAGTGAAAGGAATACCTTTGTTATCAGCAGCTTGAGCCGCTTGAACCTCGCCGCGCCGCGCGTACATGCCCAATGCGCCGACCGGCGCCAATATAGCGGGGATGGACAGCCGCTCGCCGAACAATTCGATTGAGGTATCCAGTTCGGACATATCTTTCAACACCCGCTGGCGCAGGGCGATGTCGCCCAAATCGCTGACATTGTGTTTCAGGGTCTGCTCGTTGTAAGAACCGCCGTCGGCGTAGTGGAACATAAAAGGCGGCACGCGCCGGCGCGCGGCTTCGCGGTAGTCGTTGGCTGATGAAATAATCATGTTTCGCTCTCTTTCTTGCAAACGGGTGGCTGTTTTTGAATAAGGATATTTTCTTAATGCAAACTATTACCATTGCCTATGGTATATAAAATTTATCAGGTATCGCAAGGGAAAGGATGGGCGGATTTAATAACTGTTTGTGTATGAAGAGAATTGTTTTGAAAAACAGCAGGGCGCAAACAGGCGGGGTGTGTTGAAACGGCGGCTGCTTCCCGCAGCGGTTTTCAGACGGCCTTCCAAGATTTTTTTGGAAACGAACACCCCAATCCGTCGCAACGCCGCGGTTTTCCCGCGATTCGGCGCAAGATGTCTATTGGGCGGGGAAAGCTGTTAGAATAAAGAAAATTGTTAAGTAGATACGGAAACTGCGATGAACCCTTTAATCACCGATTTTCAGACGGCCTCTGCGCGCACGCCTGTGATTGTGGCGCTGGATTTTGCCGACGAAAAAAGCACGCTCGATTTCGTGCGCCGTTTAAGTCCCGATTTGTGCCGTCTGAAAATCGGCAAAGAGCTGTTTACCGCGACCGGGCGGCGTTTGGCGGATAATCTGATTAATCAGGGGTTTGATCTGTTTCTCGATTTGAAATACCACGACATTCCGCATACCGTCGCGCAGGCCTGCAAGGCGGCGGCGGAAATGGGCGTTTGGATGGTCGATATGCATGCATCGGGCGGGCGGCGGATGATGGAAGCCGCGGCGGAAGCGGTGGCGGATTATGCGAAACGACCGCTGCTGATCGGCGTAACGGTTTTGACCAGTATGGAACAGGCCGATCTGGCGGAAACGGGCGTTGCCGCGCCGGTTGAAGAGCAGGTGTTGCGGCTGTCCGGTCTGGCGCAAAGCTCGGGGCTGGACGGCGTGGTCTGTTCTGCGCTCGAAGCCGCGCCGCTGCGCCGTGCGCTCGGGGAAGATTTTGTTTTGGTCACGCCCGGCATCCGTTTGGACAAAGCCGGCAACAGCGACGACCAGCGCCGCATCATGACGCCTGCCGAAGCGCTGGCGGCAGGTTCGACCTATCTGGTGATGGGACGCCCGATTACGCAGGCCGCCGATCCTGCGGCGGTGTTGCGCGATGTGAATGCGGCGGCGAACGCCTGATTTTGAAAGATCATGCCGTTTGAAAACCTTTTTACGGAAAATTTTATGTTTGCCAACCTGACTTCCGAACAACTTCAAACCCGTTTTTCCGCCGCCCGCGTTTTGGTCGTGGGCGACGTAATGCTCGACCGCTACTGGTTTGGCGACGTTTCGCGTATTTCTCCCGAAGCGCCTGTTCCCGTGGCCAAAATCGCCAAAACCGACCAACGCGCGGGCGGTGCGGCCAACGTCGCGCGCAACATTGCCTCGCTGGGCGGAAAAGCCGGCCTGCTGTCGGTAACGGGCAAAGACGAAGCCGCCGGCGCGCTCGACAAACTGATGGAACAGGACGGCGTGGAATCCTACCTGATATGTGACGAAAAAATCGCCACCACCGTCAAACTGCGCGTCGTCGTCCGCAACCAGCAGCTGATCCGCCTCGATTTTGAAGAAACGCCGAACCATGAAGTCTTGGAACAGGTCAGATCAACATACCGCGATATTCTGCCGCAATACGATGCCGTGATTTTTTCCGACTACGGCAAAGGCGGGCTGACCCATATCGCCGACATGATTGATTGGGCGAAAGCCGCGGGCAAAGCCGTTTTGATCGATCCCAAAGGCAGCGACTACGAAAAATACGCCGGCGCGACGCTGATTACGCCCAACCGCGCCGAGTTGAAAGAAGTTATCGGCAGTTGGAACAGCGAAGAAATGCTGACCGAAAAAGCCCAATCCCTGCGCCGCCACCTTGCGCTGAACGCCATTTTACTAACCCGAAGCGAAGAGGGCATGACCCTGTTTGACGACGGTGAACCCGTTTACCAACCCACCCGCGCACAGGAAGTCTATGACGTTTCCGGCGCCGGCGACACCGTCATCGCCGGCATGGGCTTGAGCATGGCCTCAGGCTTCACTATGCCGCAGGCCATGCATCTCGCCAACACCGCCGCAGGAGTTGTGGTGGCAAAACTGGGTACGGCGGTTTGCACGTTTGAAGAATTGGTGCGAGCGTTGGCGGAAGAGTAGTTTTTTCAGACGGCCCGAATCGCGTATGCCGTCTGAAAAATGTTTTGATTTTGCTCTGCGGACAAACTGCGCCAAAGCAGTACGGACGGAAAGGAAATCCCATGCTACAACCCGATTTGGAAAAAATCCGCTGCAAACAGGTGGAGCTGGAAGCAGCTTTTGCGGCTTGGATTGCCGAAAAAAGCAAATACGAAATACTGGCGTTTGCTGACGAGCAGGGCAACATTGTCCGCCATTATCCCGATGGGTATGCGGAAGTGATTGTTTATGCTGATAAAAAACGCTAAAGCCATTTTTTACTGCGGTACAAACGGCGCAGGAAAAACCACGTTGCGCGGGTTGAACCATGATGCGATGTCCGTTGTTATTGATTCGGATCACATTTCTGTAGAGCTTAATCCCGATAATCCGCGGACGGCTAATGTCGAGGCCGGCCGTAGGGCGGTGGCGCTGTTCCGGCAGGCAGTAGCGGGTGGGATTTCGTTTTCAATGGAATCGATGCTGTCGGGCGTATCGGTCTTTAAGACGGATGCGGCAGGTGAAAGAGGCAGGGTTTCATGTCGTTTTAAACTATATCGGTCTGACTGCCGTCGATTTGTATATCGAACGCGTCCGCAGCCGCATCCGCAACGGCGGTCATCCGATAGATGAGGCCGTTGTCCGTAAACGCTTTGCGGAGAGCCGTGCCAATTTGGCAGAAGTGGTAAAATTGGCAGACGAAGTTTATCTGTATGATAATTCAGGAAATAAGCCAAAATTGACTGTCTATGTTTCAGACGGCCTTATCTTCCCGCAAAGCGGGAACATTCCCGAATGGGCGGCAGAATTTGTTGAACAACCAAAGGCCGTCTGAAACCCCACATTCAGCCGTTTTTCAGACGGCATCAGGAAAGGAAAAACAGTATGACCATCATCGTAACCGGTGCCGCTGGCTTTATCGGCAGCAACATCGTCAAGGCGCTGAACGGACGCGGGATTAACGACATTCTCGCGGTGGACAGCCTCACGCGCGGGGAAAAATTTAAGAATCTGGCCGAGTGCGAAATCGCACATTACCTTGATAAAAAAGAATTTATCGAGCTGGTGCGCACCCACCGCCTGCCGTATGCCGACATTGAAGCAGTGTTCCACGAGGGCGCGTGTTCCGATACGATGGAACACAACGGCCTCTATATGATGGACAACAACTACCAGTACACGCTGGATTTGTTTGACTGGTGCCAAGACGAGCGCATTCCGTTCCTCTATGCCTCAAGCGCGGCGGTGTACGGCAAGGGCGAAGTGTTCCGCGAAGAGCGCGAATTGGAAAAACCGCTCAATGTTTACGGCTATTCCAAATTCCTGTTCGACCAAGTGCTGCGCCGCCGCATGAAAGAAGGCTTGACCGCTCAGGCCGTGGGCTTCCGCTATTTCAACGTGTACGGTCAAATGGAGCAGCACAAAGGCCGCATGGCATCCGTCGCGTTCCACCATTTCAACCAATACCGCGAACAGGGCTACGTCAACCTTTTCGGCGCCAATGACGGCTACGGCAACGGCGAGCAGACGCGCGATTTCGTCAGTGTCGAAGACGTCGCTAAAGTCAACCTCTACTTCTTCGACAACCCGCAGCTTTCAGGCATTTTCAACCTCGGTACCGGCCGCAGCCAACAGTTTAACGATCTCGCCGCCGCCACCGTCAACGCCTGCCGCGCCGCCGAGGGCAAGCCGGAAATGAGTTTGGAAGAGTTGGTCAAAGAAGAGCTGATCCGCTACATCCCGTTCCCCGACGCGCTCAAAGGCAAATACCAGAGCTTTACCCAAGCCGACATCAGCAAGCTGCGCGAAGCAGGCTATCAGGAAGAGTTTCTTGATGTGAAACAGGGTGTTACGCGCTATGTGGATTGGATGCTGAAAAACTTGGCGTGAGTTTGATGTCAATAAAACAGGCCGTCTGAAAAATTTTCAGACGGCCTGTTTTATTGACAAAACGGTTGTAGTCCCTAATGACAGCCGCTTTTCGGTTTGCGCCCGCCGCAGCGGTCGCAGCCGTTGCAGATGCTGCTGTTTTTCGGTTTGAAAATAAATTTTCTCAAAATATAGGCGGCGCAGCCTGCGACAATCAGGCCGACGATAATATATTGTTCCATTACACGATCCTCGAAGTAATCTGATAAACTACAAAGGCAAAGAAGTAAGCCAAAACAAACAGATAGCCTGTAATCATCAGCGTATGTTTGGTTGAATTGGTTTCCCGTTTGATGACCGCCAGCGTCGCCATGCACATCGGTGCGTAGATGTACCATGCCAAGAAGGCGAAAGCGGTGGGCAGCCCCCATTTGTTGTGCACAATCGGAATCAGCGCGTTTTGTACGGCGTCTTCCGAGCCGGCTCCGACGGCGTATACCGTGCCCAGCGCGGCGACGACGACTTCGCGGGCGGCGATGCCGGGAATCATGGCGATGCACATTTCCCAAGTGAAGCCCAGCGGTGCAAAGAGCGGCTGAATGAAGTGGCCGATTTTGCCGGCGAAGCTGTAGTCAATCGCCGCGCCGCTTGCGCCCTCCGGCATGGCGGGGAAGCTGGTCAGCGCCCACAGCACCACACTTAAGGAGAAGATAATCGTACCCGCGCGTTTCAGAAACGCTTTCACCCTGTCCCAAAGGCTGGTCAGAATGTGTTTGAAATTGGGCATGCGGAAAGTCGGCAGCTCCATCAGAAGCGGAAACTGCTGCGCTTGGCCGTTGCGGCGGGCGATGCGTTTCATTGCGTAGGCCGCCAAGCCTGCGGAGGCGATTCCTGCGACATACAGGCCGAACAGCGTCAGACCTTGCAGGCTGAAGCCGGCGACGCGGGTTTCGGGAATGACGGCGGCGATAATCAGCGCGTAAACGGGCAGCCGTGCAGAGCAGGTCAAAACGGGGGCAATGGCGATCGTTACCAGCCGCTCGCGCGGGTCTTGGATGGTACGCGCCGACATTACGGCGGGAACGGCGCAGGCAAAGCTGGAGAGCAGCGGGATAAACGCTCGGCCGGAAAGGCCGGTTTTCGCCAGCGTGTTATCCAGCAGGAAAGCCGCGCGCGGTAGGTAGCCCGAGTCTTCCAAAAGCAGGATAAAGGCAAACAGAATGGTAATCTGCGGCAGGAAAACCAAAACGCTGCCCATACCGGCAATCACGCCGTTGACTACCAAATCCTGCAAAATACCCTCCGGCATGACCGTGGTTACCCACTCGCCCAGCGAGCCGAACAGCCCTTCAATCCAATCCATCACCGGTTCCGCCCAAGTGTAGACCGCTTGGAACACCATAAACAGAATGGCCAGCAGAATCACCATGCCCCAAACGGGATGCAAAACCAACTTGTCTAAATTTTTGTGCCATTGCGGCAGCGTCATCCGCGTTTTCACGACCTGCTGCAAAATGTCTTCGACCTGCCCGTAAAGTACGGCGCTGTCGAGCTTCTCCAATGCTTCGGCGGCGGCTTCTTTGTCCATCGCTTGCGAATGCAGCGGCAGTTTGGCCGCGGCCTCTTTGAGAAGGCGGATGCCTTCGCGGCTGACGGCTACGGTTTCCAATACGGGTACGCCCAGCAGCTCGCTTAATTTGTCGGCATCAATCTGAAGGCCGCGCGCACGCGCTATGTCGCTCAGATTGAGCGAAACCACCATCGGCAGTCCCAATGTTTTCAGCTCTAAAATCATACGCAGGGTCATGCGCAGGTTGGTCGCGTCGGCTACGGCGATGATGGCGTCGGGCGGTGCGCCGAATTCGCCCAACACCATGTCACGGGTGACTTTTTCGTCCAAACTGGTGGTGCGCAGGCTGTATGTGCCCGGCAGGTCGATGATGCGGACATTTTTATTCTCGGTAAATTCGCCCTCAAGACGGTCGACCGTGACACCGGGATAGTTGGCAACTTTAGCGTTCATTCCCGTCAGGCCGTTGAACAATACCGTCTTGCCGCAGTTAGGTGCGCCGACGAGTGCGAAATAGCTGAAACTCATGGTTTGATCTCCTATTCTTGTTCTTGGCTGCTTGGGACCGATGCCGTCTGAAAATGACTCAGGCAGGTTCGGTTACATGGCAGAGAACCTTCTCCGCTTCGGCGGAGCGCAGCGAAAATTGGGAATGATTGCCCAAACGGACGGCAAACGGGCCTTTGCCGAGCACGCCGACTGCAATGACGGTCAGCGGCATGCCGTCTGAAAAGCCCAAGTCGGCCAGCCGGCGCGTCACCAGCGGGTCGATTTCACCGAAAACGGGATTGGGGGCGATGGATGCGATTTGGGCGGTTGCGCCTTTGCGCAGACGAGAGAGAGGAGTGACGGACATGGCAACCTCTTTGTTTTGTTTCGGAAAAACGGAATGGGAAAAGAGGGAGACAAGACGTTTGGAAAATTGATTTTAGTTCTTGTTTATAAAGATAATAAAACTTTTGAGGTTTATCCGCAAGTCTGAGCAGGCTAATCTGCGGGTTAAATCTTATGACTTTAACAATAGAAAATTAAGTGATGTTTGAGCTTGCGCAAAACCGCCGGTATTCTCATACGGCATGTTGCCGATAAAGGCCGGAAAACGGTTGGCGGATGAACAGGCCGGTTTGCACGCAGGTTGTTTGCTGCTATCGTATCGGCGTTTTCAAACCGTTTAACGAAAGGATGATTATGAGCGAAACCGACAAAATCAAAGTCAACGACCTGCTGAAGCAGCAGAAAAATGCGAAGCGCTCAAGCTGCCGGTAATCAACAACGATGAAAAACGCGGCGGGTACGGCGAAGGTAGCTGCTGCGGCGCATGCGGCGGTTAAACAAACCCTGCAAAAAGGCCGTCTGAAACCCGCTTGGCGCAAGCAACCGGGTTTCAGACGGCCTTTTTTCCTTTTTTAACACGCTTCTTCTATATTTTGTAAGCGCAATTTATCGGCTGCGGATCTTGTGTTACATTCTTTTCCATTCATAGTTGATTAAAATCGTAATGATACGGCGTTGCCGACGCCCTTATGTACTATTCGTACACTGCGGGCGTTGCCGCCTTGTCTCATTCTTGTTTTAATCAACTATACAGTTGCAAACCGCTGAAAGAAGAAAAAATGTTTTGGTACATCGTAGGATTTCTCGCCGCCGTCGTGGCGCTGCTTTCGCTTTGGGTCAACGCCGGCGCTTTCGGAATGCAGGAAGACGGCACGCCGCAGTCGGAATATGAAAAACGGCTCGGATTAGGCGCGAAGCTGAAAGACAAAGAAACCGCTGCGCGCGAGAGGGAGGCGGCGCGGCTGCATCCTGATGATTGAGGCCGTCTGAATATCCGCAGGCAGGCAGTTTGGGTTTTCAGACGGCCTGAGGCGGATATTCGGGCGTTTGGTTTTTAAACGGCAAGGAGTTGGAAATGTTGAAATTTTATTATTTTCCCGGTGCGTGTGCCTTTGTATCGCAGGTGGCGCTGGAATGGACGGGTGCGGAATTTGAAGCGGTGGCGGTGGAGCGAGACCGTCTGAAAGAGCCGGAATTTCTGGCGCTGAATCCCGTCGGCTCGGTGCCTGTTTTGCAGGACGGCGACTGGGTGCTGACGCAAAACATGGCGATTTTGGACTACCTCGATACGCTTTATCCCGAAGCGGGACTGTTTGGTAGGGGCGATACGAAAGCTCGGGCGAAAGCGCGGCAATGGCTGGCGTTTGCCAACAGCGACGTACATGCCACACTGCGCTCGGTGTTCGCACCGAACCGTTTTATCGAAGGCGAGGGCGAAGCCGCGCAAATCCGCGCCCGTGCGACCTTGCGTGTCTTGGAGCAGCTCGGCGTTGCCGACCGCGCTTTGGAAAATCAGGACTATCTGGCCGGTGAGAAAACCGTTGCCGACGTGTATTTTTATCTGTTTTTGCGCTGGGCAGTGATGCTGAAAATTGATGTGTCGGCGCTGAAAAATCTGGCGGCGCTTTCTCAAAGAATGGATGCCGATGCGGGCGTGCAGAAAGTGCTGAAACAACAGGGGCTGGCGTAGGCGTTGGTTGGTTGTACCGATTGTAGAGGCCGTCTGAAAACCTGATGGATTGGGATTTCAGACGGCCTTAGGTTTGTTGCAGGAATGATATGGGAATGAAAAGTTGGCGTTTTGAAAAATTCGTAATAACCGGTTGAAGGCCGTCTGAAAAGAAAAACGGGCTGCTCAAATCAAGCAACCCGTTTTAGGCGGCCCGTACTTTTCAGACGGCCTTGGTGTCGTGCATGGCGCGTTCGAGCGCGAGTTTTTCTTGGCGGTAGGCTTCGGCGGCTTCGCGTTCGCGGCGGGTGGCCTGCCGCATCATCCAGTAGTTGATGATGATGACGATGGTGCCGATGATGCCGATGAGGATGGTGGCCAACACGTTCATCTGCGGGTCGAGGCCGAGTTTGATCTTGGAGAAAATCACTTGCGGCAGGGTGGAAGAACCCGGGCCCGAGAGGAAAGAGGTAATCACCAAATCGTCCAGCGACAGGGTAATGCCGAGCAGGAAGCCCGAGGCGATGGCGGGGGCAATCAGCGGCAGGGTAATCACGAAGAAGATTTTCAGCGGGCGCGCGCCCAAGTCCATGGCGGCCTCTTCCAGCGACTGGTCCAGCTCAATCAGGCGCGAGCGGATGACGACGGTGATGTAGGCCATGCACAAGGTGGTGTGTCCGAGGAAAATGGTGAAAAAGCCGCGGTCGAAGTAGAGCGCCTGCAACCATTCGCTGTTTTGCAGAAACATCTGCACTTGGATAATCAAGAGCAGCATAGACAAACCGGTAATCACGTCGGGCATAACCATCGGCGCGGAAATCATGCCGGCAAACAGCGTGCTGCCGCGGAAGCGCTTGATACGCGCCATGGCGTAACCGGCGAGCGTGCCGAGGACGACGGCGGCCAGTGAGGACACCAGCGCAATCCGCAGCGACAGCCACGCGGCTTCGAGGATGGTGCTGTTTTGCAGCAGCGCGCCGTACCATTTGGTCGAGAAACCGCCCCATACCGTTACCAGCTTGGATTCGTTAAACGAATAAATTACCAAGACAAACAAGGGGATATACAGAAACGCCAATGCCAGAAGGAGCATCAGTTTCAGAAACCAAGACAATTTGTTTTTCTGCATTATTTGCTTCTTTCTTCGAGTTCGCGGTTTTCATAGTGTTGGAACAGGGCGATCGGCACGACCAAGAGCGCCACCATCACCACGGCGACGGCGGAGGCCAGCGGCCAGTTGTTTTGGTCGAAGAACGCCTGCCACAAGACTTTACCGATCATCAGGTTTTCCGAGCCGCCGACGAGTTCAGGAATCACAAATTCGCCGACTGCGGGCACGAAGACCAGCATGGAGCCTGCAATGATGCCGGTTTTCGACAGGGGCAGGGTGATGGTGAAAAACGATTTGACCGGCCCTGCACCCAAGTCGGATGCGGCTTCCAAAAGGCGGCCGTCGAGTTTCACAAGCTGGGTATAGAGCGGCAGAATCATAAACGGCAGGTAGGCGTAAACCATCACCAGATTCAGCGAAAACGCGTTGTAAAACAAGTCTAAAGGCTGGCTGATGATGCCGTATTTCATCAACAGGGTGTTGACGATGCCGTTATGTCCAAGCAGACCCATCCAAGCGTAAACGCGCAGCAGGAAAGAAGTCCAGAAGGGCAGCATAATCGCCAGCAGAAGGCCGTTGCGCACCGACGGATTGGCGCGCGAAATCGCATAAGCGGTCGGGTAGCCGATCAAGAGGCAGATTAAGGTAGTGGTCAGCGCGGTTTTGATGGAAGACCAGTAGGTCAACAGGTAGATGTTGTCGCCGTTGCTTTCGCTGAACGGATTGAGCATCTGACCGAGCGTGGAGGTGAAGTTTTGGAAGATGTCGGCGTAGTTTTGGTAGCTGAGCAGAATGTTCAGACGGCCTAAATCTTCGTCAACCGTAGTCAGCGGCGTAAACGGCGGGATGGAAATTTCCTGCTCGGCGAAGCTGATTTTCAACACAATCGCAAACGGAATCAGAAACAAAACCAACAGCCAGACATACGGCACGGCAATCACCGCCCGCTGTCCGGGGCGGCGGAACAGCTTTTTCTTCAAGGTTTTTAAGTTCATCTTATCGTCCCCTGATTAGCGGAACAACGGCGTCGGCTGGTTTTCCGGCCAGCTGATATAGACGGTTTCGTCCCAGGTCGGCGGCGTGATGTTGCGCACATACCAGTAAGGCGCGGGCACTTGGCTTTTGACGACGCGGCCGTTGGCGAGCTTGATGTGGTAAATCGCAAAACTGCCCAAGTAGGCGATTTCTTTGACCGTGCCTTTGGCCCAGTTGAAATTGCCCAGATGTTCGGGTTTGTCTTTGTAAACGTCGATGTCTTCGGGGCGGATGCTGACCCACAAATCCTGCTCGGCGGGGCCGCCCAAGCCGTGGTCGATGCGGACGTGGTTTTCCATGCCCTCGCACTCGATCACCGCATAATCGGCGTGGTCTTCGATGACAACGCCCGGGAAAATATTGGTTTCGCCGATAAATTCGGCGGTAAAGCGGCTGTTGGGATAGTCGTAAACGTCGCTCGGAGTGCCGACCTGCTGGAGTTTGCCGTCGGACATAATCGCAATGCGCGTCGCCATCGTCATCGCTTCTTCCTGATCGTGCGTTACCATGATGCAGGTTACGCCGACCTGTTCGAGTGTGTTGACCAGCTCAAGCTGGGTTTGCTGGCGCAGTTTTTTATCCAGCGCGCCCAAAGGTTCGTCGAGCAGCAGGATTTTCGGGCGTTTGGCCAGACTGCGCGCCAGCGCGATACGCTGCTGTTGTCCGCCTGAAAGCTGGTGCGGTTTGCGTTTGGCAAACTTGGTCATCTGCACCAGACGCAGCATTTCTTCCACGCGTGCGTCGATTTCGCCTTTAGGCATTTTGTCCTGCTTCAGGCCGAAAGCGATGTTTTGCTCCACGCTCATGTGCGGAAACAGCGCGTAGCTTTGGAACATCATATTGATCGGGCGGTCGTAGGGCGCGAGTTTGGTAATGTCCTGACCGTCGAGGATGATTTTGCCCTGATTCGGAATTTCCATGCCCGCCAGCATACGCAGCAGCGTGGATTTACCGCTGCCCGAGCTGCCCAAAAGGGCGAAAATTTCATTTTGGTAGATGTCTAGGTCGATGTCATCGACAGCGTAATTGTCACCAAACTTTTTCACCAAGCCTTGGATTTTCAGATAAGGTTTGGACGAAGACGCAGTGGTTGCGGTCATAATGGCAATACTCCAGATAAAAAACGAGTACCGGCAAAACGGATTTTCGATGGGTGATAATAAAGCTGTTTGATTGCTGTCGTATGGTTCAGACGGCCTTTTCTTTGAGAGGCCGTCTGAAACACCGTTAAAGCGCACGGGCAGCACGGGTTGGTCACAAAATCGCTCCGGCGGAAAACCCCGCGTCATCAGCGGCAATTCTGCTTGCGAACGAACCCGACATTATATTAGCCCCCGTGTTTTTATGAAACAAAAAATCACATTACAGCCTGATTTTCCTGAAAAAGCCGCCTTATTTTCAGCAGTTTCATTTAAATCGGGTAAAATAATCTGAAATTTTGATAAAACACGGGAAAACAATGAGCATCAAACAGTGGCCGGAAGGCGAGCGCCCGCGCGAAAAGCTGATGGAACGCGGTGCCGCCGCATTAAGCGACGCCGAACTGCTGGCCGTTTTACTGCGGGTCGGCACACGCGGCATGAGCGCCGTCGATTTGGCGCGTTATCTTTTAAACGAATTCGGCAGCCTCGGCGGCCTGATGAGCGCCGACGCCAAAACCCTTTCTGCCTGCAAAGGCATGGGTATGGCCGGTTATACCCAATTTGCCGTCGTGCGCGAAATCGGGCGGCGGATACTCAGCGAAGAGCTGAGGCAAAACATCACTCTGACCGATCCGCGCACCGCCGCCGACTACCTGCGCCTGCAACTGGGGCACGAAAAAGTCGAAGTCAGCAAAGTTCTGCTGCTCAACCGCCGCAACCAGCTCATCGCCGAACGCGAACTTTCGCGCGGTACCGTCGGCGAAAACGCCGTTTTCATCCGCGAAATCGTCAAATTCGCCCTCGACGAATACGCCGACGGCCTGATTCTCGCCCACAACCACCCGGGCGGGCTGCCCGAACCGTCGGATAACGACATCCGTCTGACAGGCCGTCTGAAACAGGCGCTGGACTTGGTGGACGTGGCTTTGGTCGATCATTTCGTCATTACCGCCAACGCCGCCTGCTCGATGCGTTCGGCGGGCTTGATTGTTTGAAAAGGGTTCGGAAAACGAACAGGCCGTCTGAAAACTTCGGTTACGCTTGATAATCGAATTTTCAGACGGCCTGTTTGCTCTATTAAACGTAAACGGCTAAACGCCAAGTGCTTATTTTACATCCACCCACCATACTTCCTGCGGAAGTTCGCCCAAGTTGAACACCTGACCGATTTTCGGCGTGGCGGCCGGCAGGTTTTTGGCTTGGGCGGCGGGGAGGAAGCGCTCGATGGGTTCGCGCCATTTGTGGTAGGCGAGGTCGAATTTTGCCCAATGTATCGGCATCACCGCTTTTGCGCCCAAATCGGCGGCGGCCTGCACGGATTCTTCGGGCGTCATGTGGATTTGCGCCCAGTCTTTGTTGTAGGCGCCGTTTTCCATCAGGGCGAAATCAAACGGGCCGTAGCGGCGGCCGTTTTCCGCAAAATGGCGGCCGTAACCGCTGTCGCCGTTGAAATACAGCGAAAAATCAGGCGATTGGATTACCCATGACGCCCACAGCGTGGCGCCGTCGCCACCGGGCCGCCGTCCTGAAAAATGGCGGGCCGGAGCGGGCGTCAGGCGGATGTTGCCCAGAGTTGAAGTTTCGTGCCAGTCGGATTCGGTGATTTTTCCGCTGTCCACGCCCCAGTGCTGCAAATGGGCCTTGACGCCCAGCGGCACGAAATAGCGGCGCACTTTCGGGTCTAAGGCTTTGATGGTGCGGTAGTCGAGATGGTCGTAGTGGTCGTGCGACAGGATAACGGCGTCAATCGCAGGAAAATCGGCGGGCAGCGTGGGGTGTTGCTGGGCGAAAGGCTCGGCGGTAAAGGGAACGGGCGAGGCGCGGTAAAATACGGGATCGGTCAGCAGCAGCTTGCCGTCGGTTTTGAAAGCGACCGTCGAATGGCCGAACCAGACGAAATCGCCGTTTTGCATTTTGGTGAAGTCCGGTTTTTCAGACGGCAACGGCTCGCGCGGATTTTTGTCGGGCGGCGGGGTGAAAAATGTTTTCAGCCAGCCTAAAAATTGAAAACTGCCGTCTTCGGTGGTTATTTTCTGCGTCGGCTCGGCATTGACGAATTTTTCACCGTCAAACTGTGGTGAGGCTTGGATTTTAGCCGCGCTCTCTGCATCGGGTTTGCCGCCGAAAACCGGATGGAATGCGGTAAACAGGTAAGCTGCCAGCGAAACGACAGCGATGATAATCAGCAGGTATTTGAGGATTTTAAGGATCAGCATAGGCGGGATAAAAAACGGTAAGCAGGTATTGTAGCAGCGCGGGGCGTGTATGGATTAAAGAAAAGGCCGTCTGAAAAATCAGACGGCCTTGTTTCAAACGGATTTTTAAAAGAGCTGAAAGACGAAAAAAATCAGCGTATGCAGCGCAAACAGCGGAACCAGAATGCCGAACGACCAAGCCATATAGCCGAAGAAACTCGGCATTTTCACGCCGCGCTGTTCGGCGATGGCTTTGACCATGAAGTTCGGCGCATTGCCGATGTAGGTCAGCGCGCCCATGAATACCGAGCCCATGGAAACGGCCAAAAGCGTGTGGAACAAATGTCCGGTCATCAGCGCCTGCGCGTCGCCGCCGGCCATGTTGA
Source organism: Neisseria chenwenguii (assembly GCF_002216145.1). Lineage (NCBI taxonomy): Bacteria > Pseudomonadati > Pseudomonadota > Betaproteobacteria > Neisseriales > Neisseriaceae > Neisseria > Neisseria chenwenguii. Next base: position 509,354 of record NZ_CP022278.1, on the reverse strand, counting down.
AAAAGACGAGGTAGGTCGGGGCATTATCCAAAAATGCCGACAAAATGCCGCTCATCCAGAAATACATGGTATTGACCGGATTACCCGCCGCATCGTGCACCAGCGAAACCACGCCGGCCAATGCGCCTGCTTCGCCCGCTTTCAATATCGCCAAAACGGGCGAGATGGTGATGAAAATGCCCAAAAAGAGTTTGCCCACTTCGGCAATCGGCTCGAAGTTAAACTCATTGCCCGCGCGCACCTGCTTGGGCGTAAGCCACAGCGAAACACCCGCCAAAACCAGTAGAATACCGTCGCGAACCAGATTTTGCAGCGCGTAACGGCTGCCGAGGATTTCAAATCCGGGATGGTCGGGTTTCCAAATGCCCGAAAGCAATACCGCACCGACTACGCCGCCCAGCAGCAGAAAATTGAATTTCCCGAGAATTTTCAAGGCGCTGTCGGGTGTCGGGTCTTTGGGTTTGAGCTCGTCTTCGCGGGCGTAGAGTTTGCTGTCGATGATGTAGAACAGCGTCAGCAGAACGACCGAGCTGATCAATACGGGTACGGCCATGTGTTTGACCGTCCACATAAAATCCACGCCTTTCAAAAAGCCGAGAAACAGCGGCGGATCGCCCAGCGGCGTCAGCCCGCCGCCGATGTTGGCAACCAGAAAAATAAAGAAAACGACAACATGGACATTATGCCTGCGGTTGTCGTTGGCCTTGAGCAGCGGGCGGATCATCAGCATCGCCGCGCCTGTCGTGCCCATCAGCGAGGCCAGCGCCGTGCCGATGGCGAGCAGGGCGGTGTTGAGTTTGGGCGAACCGTGCAAGTTGCCCCAAACCAAAATGCCGCCTGAAACCGTATAGAGCGCGAGCAGCAGTAGGATAAACGGAATGTATTCTTCCACCAGCGCGTGTGAAACAGTATGAACGCCGGTTTCCAAGCCGAACGTGCCGACGAAGGGAATCAGAAACAGCGCCGTCCAAAGCGCGGTGATTTTGCCGAAATGATGATGCCAGAGATGCGGAACCAGCAGCGGCCCCAGAGCGATGGAAAGCAGAATCAGTGCGAAAGGCAGCCCCCACAGCAGGCTGACCGAAGCGCCGTCGAAAGCGGCGGCGTGTGCGGCGGCGGGCATCAGGAAAATCAGAGGAATGAAGCGTAGCGGTAGGTGCATTGTCGTTTCCTTTTCTTATTGTGCAATCATCGACGACAATCCAAACCGGCTTTGTCGATGAAATGTGAAGATACTGTAACTTCCCGCTGTTTGCCGCCGTAATTTGGAATTTTATTGACCTCGCTCTATCATAAACAGAGTTATCGTTATCTTGAAAATACGGCAGCGCTTAAAGATTCGGCATAATTGCCGAACCGTTTCGATTGTAGCGGAAAAGAATGCGGAAAGAAAACCGTCGGGCATATCCGGTTTGCCGGCACATTGGGAGAAATCCGTAAGAAAGGCCGTCTGAAAAGCCCTACCGGCAGTTTTCAGACGGCCTGTTACGCATCAGGCAGCCGCCACATCCATCCCGCAAGGGCAAAGCAGAACAGCGCGCAAACGGCGGCGGCTTGCGGATATTCGGGCAGCCGCCACAGTAAAAACAGGCAGGAAACCGCCATCATGGCAAATGCGAAAAACTTGGCTTTGCGCGGCACGGCGCGGTTACGTTCCCAGTTTTGTATCATTGTGCCGAAGCGGGGATGGGTATAGAGCCAGCGGTGGAAACGCGGTGAGGTTTTCGCCCAGCAGGTTGCGGCGAGAAGGATAAACGGCGTGGTCGGCAAAACGGGCGTGATGATGCCGATGATGCCGAGGCAGAGGGCGATGGCGCCGCAGACGAGGAGGAGCAGGCGGTGGAACATGGCGTTTTGGGGAAGGGGGGCGACGTAGGCCGTCTGAAAATACCGGTGTTTGCGGGAATGGGCGGCGCGGTTTCCGGCGGTTTTCAGACGGCCTGAAATATTTGTAGGGATTTCAAAAGACCGATTGCAGGCCGTCTGAAAAAACGCCCTGCTTATTTTCCTTCGTCGTGATGAAACGGGCAGCGCGGAATGTCCAGTTTGTCCCAACCCGCTTTGCCCATTTTTTCCAGCAGCGCGATGTTGCGGTCGAAGATCGCGGAGGCGTCCGGAAAGGCTTGCGCGGCTTTGGCGATGCTGTTTTCGCGGATGAGGTGTAGGGTCGGGTAGGGCGAGCGGTTGGTGTAGTTGCCGATGTCGTCGGATTCGGTGCCGGCGAATTGGAAATCGGGGTGGAACGGCGCGATTTGGATGACGCCTTCCAATCCGTTGTCGATAACGGCTTGGTCGGCGAGGTCGAGCATGTCGTTGAATTCGAGAAAGCCGGCAAACAGCGCGGGATGTACCAATAATGTGGTTTCCAGCTCGTCGGCGGGCGTTTCGCCCAATAATTGCAGCTCGCGGTCGAGGTCTTCCAAAAAGGCGTCGGGATGGCGCGCTTGGCTGACTTGGATGCGCACGAGGTTTTTGGCGTGCGGCGCTTTGGCAAACGGGCAGAGGTTGAGGCCGATTACGGCTTTTTCCAGCCATTGTTGGGTGTGGTCGGCGACGGTTTGCGGGTCGGGTATGGTCATGGTTCGGCTCGGTTCGGAAAGAGGAAAAAAGTATAGCAAAACTAAAGGCCGTCTGAAAAACAGGCCGGTTTCAGACGGCATTTGCATATTTATAAGCAAGCAACCGCTTAAAACAGCGCTTCAATCCCGATCTGGCAGTTGTGTTTTTTTCGCGGCCGTTGAGGCAGCCGGCTTTGGTTTGGGCAGACAGCCCCGCCGCAATGCAGGCCGTCTGAAAGCGGCGGTATGCTAAAATCCGTTTCATTATTTTTTCAGACGGCCTGACGAATTTATGCTGAACCGCCCACGCAAACTCGCCGAACTTGTGCGCATTTTAGAAGAACGCGGCTATATTTTTCCTGCCGATCCCGTTCGGGTCGGCGAATCTCTGCACCATATCGACGGCGGCGCGGAGGAGAAAATCATCCGCCGCGCGCAGATGCTCGACCGCAACGGCCTCTTGCAAGACACGCTCGCACGCGCGGAAGGAGGCGTGAAATGGCTGTGGGTGTTTGCCGCGGCGCTGGTGTTTACATCAGGTTTTTCAGCCACTTACCTCTTGATGGAAAATCAGGGGCTGAATTTTTTCCTGCTGCTCACGGGCGTTTTGGGCATGAATACGCTGATGCTGTTTATATGGCTGGCGTCGGTCTGCCTGCGCCTGAAATCCGGCACCCGCTTCAGCAGCCCGAGCACTTGGCTGCGCGGCAAAGACCCCGTCAATCAGGCCGTGCTGCGGCTGTATGCCGACGAGTGGCAGCAGCCCGCCACGCGCTGGCTGATCGGCGCAACATCGCACAGCCTGTGGCTTTCGACGCTCTTTGGAATGCTGGTTTCCGTGTTGCTGCTGCTTTTGGTGCGCCAATATACGTTCAACTGGGAAAGCACGCTGCTGAGCAACGCCGCGTCGGTCGGCGCGGTCGAATGGCTGTCGTGGCTGCCCGCGAAGTCCGGTTTTCCCGTACCCGATGCGCAGGCGGTTTTGCAAGGCCGTCTGAACAGTAATACCGCCGATGCCCGCGCATGGTCGGGGCTGCTGTTGGGCAGCATCGTCTGCTACGGCATCCTGCCGCGTTTTTTTGCGTGGCTGGTGTGTAAAATCCTTTTAAAAACAGGTAGTCGCGCTCTGCCGTTGGATAAGCCGTATTACCAAAACATTATCCGAGGCTGGCAGAACAAAATTACCGATGCCGACACACAGCGTGAAACCGTCGCCGCCGTCGCCCCGAAAATCGCCATCAGCGACGCACCGAAATGGGCGGTCATGCTGGAAACCGAATGGCCGGACAGCGCATGGTTCCGTCACGCGCTCGGGCAGGACTGGCTGGACAAAGGCTGTGCCGACAGTCGCGACCGCGTTGCTGCGTTGACCGCTAAATTACAGGCAAATCCTGCCCAGCTCTTAATCGGCGTGCGCGCCGATACCGTGCCCGACCGCGGCGTGTTGCGCCAAATCGTGCAACTTGCCGAAGCTGCGCAGGGCGGGGCGGTGGTGCAGCTTTTGTCGGAACAGCCGTTTTCAGACGGCCTTGAAAACAGCCTGACCCATTGGCATGCCGTGCTTGCCGAGCGCAAAGTCGCATGGCTCAACCCGCCTCGTGCGGAGCAGGAGATGCGGTTGGGACGGGAAAAGGCCGTCTGAAAACTTGCGAACGCGGGTTGATAGGTCGGATTCCTGAATCCGACAAAACCTTAAATATCGGTAATTCTTAAGTCGGATATAAATATCCGACCTACAGAGTGCAGCCAGTAGGCCGTCTGAAAAATTCAAACCATAAAAAAATACCATGAAAACCAAACCCTTATCCCTAGCCGTTGTCGGCCATACCAATACCGGAAAAACCTCGTTGCTGCGCACTTTGCTGCGCGACGGCTCGTTCGGCGAAGTGAAAAACGCGCCGTCCACCACGCGCCATGTCGAGCAGGCGGCGGTTTCAGACGGCAGCGACACGCTGGTTTACCTTTACGATACGCCCGGTTTGGAAGACGCGGGCGGCGTGCTGGATTGGCTGGAAGCCAATACTTCCGCGCGTTCAGACGGCATCGAGCGTTTGCAGCAGTTTCTTGACAGCCCGGCCGCGGCGGGCGATTTCAACCAAGAGGCCAAAGTGTTGCGACAGCTTTTGCAGAGCGATATGGCGCTGTATGTGGTCGATGCGCGCGAGCCGGTGTTGAACAAATATAAAGACGAGCTGACCGTGTTGTCGTGGTGCGCCAAGCCTGTGATGCCCGTGTTCAACTTTATCGGCGGACAGGATTTGGACGAATGGACGACCATGCTGGCGCGGCGCACGTTGCACGTTTACAGCGGTTTCGATACCGTTGCCTTTGATTTTGAAGGCGAAATCCGCCTGTGGGGCAATCTTGCCACCATGCTGTCCGAGCGCGGCGTGGTGGACCGACTCACCGCCATGCGCCGCCGCGAATGGCAGCAGCTCGATGCCGACGCACGGCGCGAAATTGCCGACTTTTTGCTCGACGTTGCCGCCTATAAGCAGGAAATCGCCGAAGATGCCGCAGCCGGGCCTGTTTTGCAGGCCATGCAGGCCGAAGTGCGCCAACTTGAGCGGCAGATGCAGCAGCGGCTGTTTCAGATTTACCGTTTTTACCACAGCGAAATCGACAGCGGCGACTGGGCGCTGAAAGCCTTTACCCAAGATCCGTTCGACAGCGGTTTGCTGATGCAGTACGGCATCCGCACGGGCACGGGCGCAGCAACGGGCGCGCTGATCGGCTTCGGTATCGACATCGCCACGCTCGGCGGCTCGCTCGGCTTGGGCACCGCCATCGGCGGCCTGTTGGGCGGCGTTTTGCCCAACGTACAAGACATCAGCGACAAACTCACGGGCAAACAAACCCTCTATATTGCCCCCGAAACCCTGACCCTGCTCGCCGCCCGCGCCCTCGACCTGCTCGCCGCCCTGCAAAAGCGCGGCCACGCCGCGCAGTCGCAAGTGGTGTTGCAAAGCGGCCAAACCCCGTGGCCGGCGGCGAAACTGCCGTCTGAATTAAACAAAGCCCGCAGCCAATGGAAATGGTCGTCGCTCAATACCCAGCTTCCCGAAGTCAGCCGCAAAGAGCGCGCGGAAGCGGCAAAATCGCTGCAAAACCGCTTGGCGGAATATCGGGCGGGCTGATTAAGGCGGCTGGACAAGGAAGCGGCAATTTATTGAATTAACTATTTCCCTCCCCCTATGGTAAAAACATAGGGGGATGTTGATTTGATATGTGAGAAGCTCCAAAAGGTAACTACATGAAAAATTTTTACAAAAAAAATGGGGCTGTCCTAGATAACTAGAACAAATCCTTCTTTACTAATTGTTTTAAAATGGAAATTTGAACTTTTATTTCACTGTTGTTAAAACGCCATTCGCATTCCTTCAAATACAACTCAAAATGCTCTTTCGGAATGCCGTTAAACTTGCGCAAATGCCGTTTTGCCTGATTCCAAAAGTTCTCAATTCCGTTAATATGATTTTGTCGTTCAGCAAAATGTGTGCTGTGATTGATACGGAAATGGCTAAACTCACTCACATCCAACACATCATAACTGCGATAACAATCGGTATAAACAATGCTATCAGGTTTAACCTGTTCGCGGATTATTGGCAGTAAAGTAGCTGTCTGGGTATTGGGTACGGCAACGGTATAAACCTTACCGTTGCGCTTCAAAAGACCAAAATACAGCAACTTTGCCAGCAGCACCACGACCGCGTTTACCTTTGCGTTGTCCGCCAAAATAACTTTCATCTATCTCCACTTCTCCGTCAAACATTTCCAGATGCGGGCTGTTTTGATAGATGAGTAAGCGTAAGCGATGAAAATAGTAGGCTGCGGTATTTTTGTTTACACCAACCAACTCGGCTGCTGTTCTTGCTGTAACACCTGCAACAAATAGCTCGATAAGTTTATTTTGTTTGTACTGACTTAAACGACTTTTTCGCATAGGGATATTCTAACTTAAAATTAGATTTCCCTAGTTATCTAGGACAGCCCCTAAGATTATTGTCATAAAAGTTGTTTTTAGAATTTAATAAGATAAAACGAATAAATTTGGCTTTTGTCAAAAGAGATGTGTGTGAAAATGTTGTTTTTTACCAAAAACGATATTTTTCGAAAACGAATTGATTGACGCGGCGCAGAGATGGTCGGATAATTACATCCGTTGGGTCGCTTCCTCCGCGGCCTGACGTTTTCTCCTCTATTTCTCCTTTGTAGACTTGGCACACATTCACACGAATGTGTGCATTTTTTTGTCTCTGTCATTGATGCGGAGATTATTTGAGAATAGTTGTAATCTTTCAGGAAATCTTAATTGTAAATGAATTAATGAAGTTTATTTGCAATATTTGAAACTGCTCTCAATCGGTCTATAATCAGGCTTTCCCATTCATCAGGCCGTCTGAAAAGCGCGGCCGTTCTTTATTAATTGCATTAAGGAACAAACGTTATGCGCCCGTTAAACGCCCAAATCCGGTTGAATAATCTGCGCCACAACTACCAAACTTTGAAAAAAATCCACGGAAACAAGCTCTTGGCGGTGTTGAAGGCCGATGCTTACGGACACGGCGCGGTGCGCTGCGCCCATGCGCTGACAGATTTGGCGGACGGCTTTGCCGTGGCGACGGCGGCGGAAGCGGTGGAACTGCGCGAAGCGGGCATTGAAAATCCGATAGTTTTGCTCGAAGGCGTGTTTGATGCGGGTGAATATACACTGGTTGATCAATACCGCCTGTGGCCGGCGGTCGGCAGCCAGTGGCAGCTTGAGGCGCTGGTTGCACATGATTGGCAACAGCCGGTTGATGTCTGGCTGAAAATGGATTCGGGTATGCACCGCGCGGGCTTTTTTCCGCACAACTACGCCGCGGCGTTTACCGCGCTCAAACAATGCAAAAACATCGGAAACATCGTGAAATTCAGCCATTTCGCCTGTGCCGACGAGCCGGAAAACGGTATGACCGGAATGCAGCTTGAAGCGTTTGATTTGGCCTGCGAAGGTTTGGCGGGTGAGGAAAGTCTGGCCAATTCCGCCGCGATGTTGAATGTTCCTGCTGCGCGCCGCGACTGGGGCAGGGCAGGGCTGGCTTTATACGGCATTTCGCCGTTCGGCGGTTTGGACGAACGCCTGAGACCCGTGATGCGGCTGACGACGCGTATTTTCGCCGAGCGGGTGTTGCAGCCGCACTCGCCCATCGGTTACGGCGCGACGTTTTATACCAGCAAATCGACCCGCGTCGGCCTGATAGCCTGCGGCTATGCCGACGGCTATCCGCGCCGCGCTTCGACCAATTCGCCCGTCGCCGTCGAAGGCAAACGCAGCCGCGTCATCGGCCGCGTGTCGATGGACATGATGACGGTCGAACTTGACGCCGCACAGGAAGGGCTGGGACACGAAGTCGAGCTGTGGGGCGATACGGTCAATATCAACGAAGTTGCGGAAGCGGCGGGGACGATTCCGTATGAATTGATGTGTAATGTGAAACGGGCGAAGTTTACTTATTACGAGTGAGGTCGGGATTGGGCAAAGGCCGTCTGAAAACCCTGTGTTTTCAGACGGCCTTTGCTTATAAACGCAGGTATAATCAATGCCGTCTGAAAAACCAGAATCCGCTATGAACACACCGCCTTTCGACCTTGATATTTTTCTGAAAAACCTGCCCAACCTGCCGGGTGTTTACCGTATGTTTGATAAGGAAAACAATGTGTTGTATGTCGGCAAAGCGGTAAACCTCAAGCGGCGGGTGTCGAGCTATTTCCAGAAAAACGACCACTCGCCGCGCATTGCAATGATGGTCAAACAGGTGCACCACATCGAAACCACCGTTACCCGCAGCGAAGCCGAAGCGCTGATTCTGGAAAACAATTTCATCAAAGCGTTGTCGCCGAAATACAATATTCTGTTCCGCGACGACAAAAGCTATCCCTATCTGATGCTTTCGGGGCACGCGTTTCCGCAGATGGCCTATTACCGCGGTGCGCTGAAAAAGCCCAACCGCTATTTCGGCCCGTATCCCAACAGCAACGCCGTGCGCGACAGCATTCAGATTCTTCAGAAAGTATTCAAACTGCGCACCTGCGAAGACAGCGTGTTCGAACACCGCGGCCGCGCCTGCCTGCTTTATCAAATCAAACGCTGTTCCGGCCCTTGCGTCGGCCATATTTCGGCGGAAGATTACGCGGCCGACGTCAATCAGGCGGTGACGTTTCTCAGCGGTAAAACCGACGAGCTGATTCAGGTTTTGCATCATAAAATGAACCAGGCCGCCGCCGCGCTGGAATTTGAAGAAGCCGCCCGCTGCCGCGACCAAATCCAGTCGCTCGGGCTGGTGCAGAGCCGGCAGTTTATCGACAGCCAAAACCCGAACAACCCCAACGACATCGACCTGCTCGCGCTGGCGGTTTCAGACGGCCTCGTCTGCGTACATTGGGTCAGCATCCGCGGCGGACGCCATGTCGGCGACAAAAGTTTTTTCCCCGATACCCGCGACGATCCCGAGCCAAACGGTCAGGATTACGCCGAAGCCTTTGTCGCACAACATTATTTGGGTAAAACCAAGCCCGACATCATCATCAGTAATTTCAGCCTGCCCGAAGCCGTTCAGACGGCCTTAAGCAGCGAACACGGCAAACAGATCCAGTTTGTTTCCAAAACCATAGGCGAGCGCAAAGTCTGGCTGAAAATGGCCGAACAAAACGCGTTCATGGCCATCGCACAACGCAAACTTCAGCAAAGCAGCCAGCAGCACCGCATCGAAGAATTGGCCAAAATCCTCAACATGGATTCAGACGGCCTGCAACGGCTCGAATGCTTCGACATCAGCCACACACAGGGAGAAGCCACCATCGCCAGCTGCGTGGTGTACGACGAACAGAATATCCAGCCTTCGCAATACCGCCGCTACAACATCACCACCGCCAAAGCCGGCGACGACTACGCCGCCATGCGCGAAGTGCTGACGCGGCGTTACGGCAAAATGCAGCAGGCTGAAGCCAACGGCGAAGCAGTCAGATGGCCGGATGTCGTTTTGATTGACGGCGGTAAAGGCCAAATCGGCGTCGCCGTCGGCGTTTGGGAAGAACTCGGCCTCATCATCCCGCTGGTCGGCATCGCCAAAGGCCCCGAGCGCAAAGCCGGTATGGAAGAACTGATCCTGCCGTTTACCGGCGAAACCTTCCGCCTGCCGCCCAACAGCCCTGCGCTGCACCTGCTGCAAACCGTGCGCGACGAATCGCACCGTTTCGCCATTACCGGCCACCGCAAAAAACGCGACAAAGCCCGCATAACCTCTTCGCTGAACGACATCGACGGCATCGGCCCCAAACGCAAAAAAGCCTTGCTCACCCGCTTCGGCGGCCTGCGCGGCGTTACCGCCGCCGGCGTGGACGATTTGGCGAAAGTCGAGGGCATCAGCAGGGCGTTGGCAGAGAGGATTTATGCAGCGCTGCATTGAGGGTGGGGTTTGAGTGGTTAGGCCGTCTGAATACTTCGGCTGCGCTTAGCAATCGGTTTTTTTTTTCAGACGGCCTTTTTGCGTTTTATCAAACCCCGTTTGTTTGGGCCGTCTGAAAGCGCCGAATCGGCCTATACTGAAAAAATAGTTCTGATTCGAAAGGAAAACGAAATGAAAAAAATTTTGGCATTGGCGGCTGCGACTGTGTTTTTGGGCGCGTGCGGCAGCGGGTTGAAACGGGAAAACGAGGCATTGAAAGGCAGTTTGGCGGAGGCGCAGACGGCGGTGAAGCTGTCGGCGGAAAACAGCAGGCGTTTGGAAGAGACTTATTCGGATATTTATTTTTCGCTTGACAGCCTGACGGTGGAAAGTTTCAAGGCGAAAGTGGCGCGCGGAGAGACGGTTTATGCCTACATCGGCCGCCCGAGCTGCGGCGACTGCAACGCATTTGAGCCGATGTTCAAGCGTTATATCTCGCAATACGGTTTGGGTGGTAAGATTTATTTCGTCAATGTGCACCGCCTGCATCAGGACAAAACGGCTTGGGCGGCGTTTAAGCAGCAATACGGCTTGAGCGGTACGCCGGTTTTGGCGAAATACGTGAAAGGCAAGCAGGTCAATAAATTGGATTTGGAAGACAACGGCGGCAAAATCAGCGGCGGGGATTTGGAAAAGTGGCTGGCGTTGAACAAATTAAAGTGATTTCGATATAAACGATTGAGAGGCCGTCTGAAAAAATGGGTTTTCAGACGGCCTTTTTGTGTTTGTAAAACTTGAGTAAAACGTTTATGTTTTAAGAATAAGTTTCAATAAACCAGGGTTTCAAATAAAGTTAGACGGGTGGGGCGGAATCTCTTACAATTACTTACAAGAACACTACCATATTAACGATATACACCATACGGCGTAGTTCGTTTGATAATAAATGATGAGGCCGTCTGAAAAAGGCGGTGGCAAGGAACGCGATTATGAGAGTATCCAGAAGGCAGTTTTTCAAAGTAACCGCCGCGGGCGCGGGTGCGTCGGGTTTGGCGGTGATGGGCTTGATGCCGGCCAATGCTTGGGCGGAGGTGCGCCAGTACAAACTTTCCCGCGCTACGGAAACGCGCAACAACTGTACCTATTGCTCGGTCGGCTGCGGTACGCTGCTGTACAGCATGGGTGACGGTGCGAAAAACGCGAAAAAAGTGATTTTCCACATCGAGGGCGACCCCGACCATCCGGTGAGTCGCGGTTCGCTCTGCCCGAAAGGTGCGTCGCTGCTGGATTTCGTCCACAGCCCCAACCGCGTATTGTTCCCCGAAGTACGCGAGCCGTTTTCCAACGAATGGAAACGCATTTCATGGCACGATGCGCTGACACGCATCGCCAAACACATCAAAGCCGACCGTGATGCCAACCTGATTGTGCAAAACGAAAACGGCGTTCCCGTCCACCGTCTGCCGACCTTGGGTATGCTGACGGCTTCTGCTTCTTCCAACGAAACCGGTATCCTTACGCAAAAATGGATGCGCTCGCTCGGCATCGTCGCCACCGATGCGCAGGCGCGTGTGTGCCACGGTCCGACCGTATCGGCGTTGGCTTCGACTTTCGGCCGCGGTGCGATGACCAATACGTTTGTGGACATCCAACACGCTGATTTTATTATGGTGATGGGCGGTAACGCCGCCGAGGCGCACCCTGTGGGCTTCAAATGGGTGATTGAGGCGAAAAAGAAAAAAGGCACGAAATTATTCGTGGTCGATCCGCGTTTCAACCGCACTGCTTCCGTGGCCGATTTTTATGCGCCGATCCGTTCGGGCAGCGACATCGTATTTTTGGGTGCGCTGATCAACTGGCTGATTGCCAACGATAAAATCCAGTGGGAATACGTTAAATCCTATACCAACGCGTCGTTTATCGTAGCCGAAGGTTTTGATTTCGACGAGGGTTTGTTCAGCGGTTACGACGAAGCCAAGAAAAAATACGACAACGAAACTTGGTATTACGAGCTCGACGGCAGCGGCTATGCCAAAACCGACCCGACGCTGCAGCATCCGCGCAGCGTGTGGCAGCTGATGAAAAAACATTATAGCCGCTACACCTTGGAAATGATGACAACCGTTTGCGGTACCAAAAAAGAAGATTTCCTGAAAATCGCCGAAGCGTGGGGCGAAACCGCCGCACCGGAAAAAGCGGGCACGATTCTCTACGCGCTGGGCTGGACGCAGCACACCACCGGCAGCCAGATCATCCGCACGATGGCGATGGTTCAGCTTCTTTTGGGCAACATCGGCATGTCGGGCGGCGGCGTGAATGCGCTGCGTGGCCATTCCAACATCCAAGGCTTGTCGGACTTGGGTTTGCTCTCGACTTCGCTGCCGGGTTATCTGACTCTGCCGTCTGAAAGCAACCATCCGACTTTTCAAGACTACATTGCCAAGCAAACGCCGAAAGCCTTGCAGCCCAACCAGTTGAACTACTGGGGCAATACGCCTGCCTTCTTTGTCAGCTTCCTGAAATGGATGTATGGAGAAAACGCTACCAAAGAAAACAACTGGGGCTACGACTGGCTGCCGAAATGGGACAAAATGTACGATATTTTGCAGCTTGTCGAAATGATGTATCAGGGCAAGGTAAACGGCCTTTTGGTACAGGGCTTTAACGCGCAGGGTTCTTTTCCCGATGCCAACCGCGTGACCGAAGCGTTTTCCAAACTCAAATACATGGTCGTGATGGATCCGCTGAAAACGGAAACGGCATCTTTCTGGGAAAACCACGGCGAGGCGCACAACGTCGATCCGTCGAAAATCCAAACCGAAGTCTTCCGCCTGCCGACTCCCTGTTTTGCCGAGGAGGCCGGATCGATTGTGAACTCTTCGCGCTGGCTGCAATGGCATCATCCGGGTCAGAATCCGCCGGGCGAAGCGCTGCCGGATTTGGACATTTTGGGCGAACTGCACATGCTGCTCAAAGAAATGTACGAAAAAGAGGGCGGCACCGCGCCCGAGCCGATTACCAAGCTGGCTTGGCACTACAAAAATCCGAATGCGCCCACGCCCGAAGAAATGGCGAAAGAATCCAACGGCTACGCGCTGGCCGACATTAAAGATTCAGACGGCAATATCGTCCGCCGCAAAGGCGAGCTGCTCGACGGCTTCGCACAACTGCGCGACGACGGTACGACCGAGTGCGCCACCTGGATTTTTTCCGGCTCGTGGACGCAGGCCGGCAACCAGATGGACAGACGCGACAACACCGATTCCGGCTTGGGCAACACGCCGAAATGGGCGTGGGCATGGCCGGCAAACCGCCGAATCCTCTACAACCGCGCTTCGTGCAAACCCGACGGTACGCCGTGGAACAAAGACCGCGTGTTAATCGAATGGGACGGCAAAAAATGGATGGGCGCCGACGTGGCCGACTTCAAAGGTACCGAAGCCCCGGGCAGCGGCATGAATCCGTTTATCATGAACGAAGAAGGCGTAGGCCGTCTGTTTGCCGCGCGCAAACTGGTGGACGGGCCGTTCCCCGAACATTACGAACCGTTGGAATCGCCCATCGGTACCAATCCGCTGCACCCGAAAGTCGTTTCCGCGCCCGCCATGCGCCTGTTTGACAGCGTGAAAGAGCGCGTGAATACGCACGACGAATATCCGTATGTCGGCACCACCTACCGCCTGACCGAGCATTTCCAATTCTGGACAAAGTCCGTGAAGCTCCTGATGATCGCCCAGCCCGAGCAGTTTGTCGAAATCAGCGAAGAGTTGGCAAAAGAGAAGGGCATCCAAAAAGGCGATTGGGTCAAAGTGTTCAACAAACGCGCCTTTATCAAGGCCAAAGCCGTGGTGACCAAGCGCGTCAAACCGCTGCAAATCAACGGCAAAACCGTCCATCAAATCGGCATTCCGCTGCATGGCGGCTGGGAAAACGTATCCGGGCAGAAACAGTATTTGGTCAACGGGCTGACTCCGTTTGTCGGCGACTGCAATACGCAAACCCCCGAATACAAAACCTTCCTCGTCAACATTGAAAAAGCATAAGGAGCGGAAAAATGGCTTTACAATCACTAGACATCAAACGCCGCTCTGCAACCGCATCCGTTACCCCGCCGCCGCAGGTGCGCAAACCGATCGAAGTGGCAAAACTCATCGACGTGAGCACCTGCATCGGCTGCAAAGCCTGTCAGGTCGCCTGTTCGGAGTGGAACGACATCCGCGACGAAATCGGCGAAAACCACGGCGTTTACGACAATCCGATGGATCTGACGGCCAAAAGCTGGACGGTCATGCGTTTTTCCGAAGTGGAAGAAAACGGCAAACTCGAATGGCTGATCCGCAAAGACGGCTGTATGCACTGCGCCGATCCCGGCTGCCTCAAAGCCTGCCCGTCGCCCGGCGCGATCATCCAATACGAAAACGGCATCGTCGATTTCCATCAGGAAAACTGCATCGGCTGCGGCTACTGCATCGCAGGCTGCCCGTTTAATATTCCGCGCATCAACAAAGAAGACAACCGTGCCTACAAATGCACGTTGTGTTCCGACCGCGTGGCCGTCGGCCAAGAACCGGCCTGCGTCAAAACCTGCCCGACAGGCGCGATTCAGTTCGGCGCCAAAGAAGACATGAAAGCCGTCGCCGCCGAGCGCGTGAAAGATTTGAACAACCGCGGCTACAAAAACGCCGGCCTCTACGACCCGCAGGGCGTCGGCGGAACCCACGTCATGTATGTTTTACACCACGCCGACAAACCGAATCTTTACCACGGCCTGCCCGAAAACCCGTCGATCAGTACCACGGTCAAAATCTGGAAAGGCTTCCTGAAACCGCTGGCCACCTTCGGAATCGCCGCCGCCGCCGTTACCGGCTGGCTGCACTACATCACCGTCGGCCCCAGCCGTGCCGAAGAATCGCCCGAAGTGATCGGTAAAGACGGCAAAACCCTGAAAGGAGAGGAGGACGCATAATGAGCGAAAAAGAAAAAGTATTGCAGCGCTACAAACGCAGCGAACGGGTCAACCATTGGATTGTCGCCCTCTGCTTCGGTCTCTTGGCCATTTCCGGTCTGGCCTTTTTCTACCCCGCCTTCTTTTGGCTGACCGGCGTGTTCGGTACGCCGCAGCTCGCGCGTATGCTGCACCCGTTTATCGGCATTATCATGTTTGTCGGCTTTATGGTTCAGTTTTTCCGCTATTGGAAATACAACTTCCTCGATAAAGAAGACATCAAATGGATGTCCTCTCCCGTCGCCATTTTGAAAGGCCACGGCGTCGGCGACGTCGGCAAATACAACGGCGGACAGAAAGGTATGTTTTGGCTGATGACAGGCTGCATGATCGTCTTGGTCGTAACCGGCCTGATTGCATGGCGCGCCTATTTTGCCGAATACTTCCCCATCCCCGTCGTCCGCCTCGCCCTGCTGTTTCACGCATGGGCCGCGCTGATTCTGATTGCCGGCATCATCGTCCACGTTTACGCCGCCATCTGGGTCAAAGGCACCATCCGCGCCATGGTCGAAGGCGTCGTTTCCCAAGCTTGGGCGAAGAAACACCACCCGCGCTGGTATCGTGAAATGATGGCGAAAAACGAAAGGCAGGATAAAGAGGCGGAAACCGAAACTGCCGGAAAATAAGGCAATTGCGCCGATTAAGCCGAAGGCCGTCTGAAAAATTTCAGACGGCCTTTTTTGTTTTTGGGTGGAACTTGTAGGGTGAAATTTTTTCAAGAAACTGAAGACTCTAATAAACATCTGCTTGAATGCCGTCTGAAACGGTTAATGATTCAACCGACGTCATTCCCGCGCAGGCGTACTTGCTGTACGGAATAATAATTAAGGCCGTCTGAAAGCTTGAAAAGTTGATGATTCTAGAGTTTTCAGCTTAATTTGGCCTCAAAATCGGCAACGGTCAGGTTTCTGCAATCTGCTCCCTCCCCCGCTTTATGCGGGGGAGGGGCAGTTTTCTTCCTAGAATGGCAAATTTTTTTGAAAGCCACACGGAAAGTGCTTCTACGAAGCATCACCCTAACCCCCACTCCCCCCTTCGGGGGCAAGCGCACAAGGCGCAGGAGAGGGGCAGATTGTAGGAACTTCAAAATTTGGCGTCGGAAATCAGCAGTTTTTATGGATTTGGGTTCAGCCGACTTTAAGGATTAACCATTACAGACGGCATTCGGACGAACGTTTCATTTCAAAGACCACAGGCAGTCTGAAAAAATTTTCAGACTGCCTTTCATATACCTGCTCATATTATATTATTTTAATTCATAATAAATCTGAAAAATTTGAAATTGAATCATAATTAAAAGACGCTTACTATGGCTGCAACAACAAACAAACGGATACGGCAGAAAGAGGGCGCTTATGAGCTATGCAAGAGAAATCAATGAGTTAAACAACAGCTTGGCTGATTTGAACGGCGGCATCAATGTATCGTTCGAGTTTTTCCCGCCGAAAAACGAGCAGATGGAGCATATGCTTTGGGAGTCGATAGACCGTCTGAAAGTTTTGCAGCCGAAGTTTGTTTCGGTAACGTATGGTGCGAACTCGGGCGAGCGCGAGCGTACGCACAGCATTGTGAAAAGTATCAAGCAAAACACGGGCTTGGACGCGGCGCCGCATCTGACCGGTATTGATGCTTCGCCCGAGGAACTGAAGGCGATTGCCCGCGATTATTGGGACAACGGCATCCGCAGGATTGTGGCGCTGCGCGGCGACGAGCCGCCGGGTTATGCGAAAAAGCCGTTTTATGCGGCGGATTTGGTGGCGCTGCTGCGTTCGGTGGCGGATTTCGATATTGCGGTGGCGGCTTATCCCGAGGTTCACCCTGAGGCGAAATCGGCGCAGTCGGATTTGATTAATTTGAAACGCAAAGTCGATGCAGGTGCGGGCCATGTGATTACGCAGTTTTTCTTTGATGTGGAGAGTTATCTGCGTTTCCGCGACCGCTGCGTGATGGTAGGGATTGATGCGGAGATTATTCCGGGCATCCTGCCGGTAACGAACTTCAAGCAGTTGGGCAGAATGGCGCAGGTGACGAATGTGAAAATCCCCAACTGGCTGGCGCGGATGTACGACGGTTTGGACAACGATCCGGCCACGCGCAACCTGGTGGCGGCGAGTATCGCCATCGACATGGTGAAAATCCTCTCGCGCGAGGGGGTGAAAGACTTTCATTTTTACACGCTCAACCGCAGCGAGCTGACTTATGCGATCTGCCACACGTTAGGTGTGAGGCCGTCTGAAAACCCGGCTGACTGCAAATAAGATTGTTCATTTTGATTTTTAAAGGAGAGTAAACATGGCTACATTACATTTTTCAGGTTTCCCGCGCGTGGGCGCGTTTCGCGAACTGAAGTTTGCGCAGGAAAAATACTGGCGTAAAGAAATTTCCGAACAGGAATTGCTCGACACGGCCAAATCGCTGCGTGAGAAAAACTGGCGCCGTCAGGCTGCGGCGGACGCGGATTTTGTCGCCGTTGCCGATTTCACGTTTTACGACCACATTTTAGACCTGCAAGTCGCAACAGGCGCGATTCCGGCGCGTTTCGGTTTCGACAGCCAAAACCTGACTTTGGAACAATATTTCCAATTGGCACGCGGCAACAAAGAGCAGTTTGCCATTGAAATGACCAAATGGTTCGACACCAACTATCACTATCTCGTACCCGAATTCCACGCCGATACCGAATTCAAAGCCAATGCCGCGCATTACCTGCAACAGCTCAAAGAAGCGCAGGCGTTGGGTTACAAAGCCAAACCGACCATTGTCGGCCCGTTGACTTTCCTTTGGATTGGCAAAGAAAAAGGCGCAACCGAATTCGACCGCTTGAGCCTGCTGCCTAAATTGTTGCCGGTTTATGTGGAAATCCTGACCGAGCTGGCGGCTGCCGGTGCCGAATGGATTCAAATCGACGAGCCTGCGCTGACGGTTGATTTGCCGCAAGCATGGCTGGACGCTTTTCAGACGGCCTATGCCGCTTTGGGTCAAGTGAACGCCAAAATTCTGTTGAGCACGTATTTCGGTTCGGTAGCCGAACACGCAGGCCGTCTGAAAGCCTTGCCGGTTGACGGTTTGCACATTGATTTGGTGCGTGCGCCCGAGCAGCTGGATGCATTTGCCGATTACGACAAAGTTTTGTCTGCCGGTGTGATTGACGGCCGCAACATCTGGCGCGCCAATCTGAACAAGGTGTTGGATACCGTTGAGCCGCTGAAAGCCAAGTTGGGCGAGCGTTTGTGGATTTCTTCGTCTTGCTCGCTGCTGCACGCGCCGTATGATTTGTCGGTGGAAGAAAAGCTGAAAGCCGACAAACCTGCCTTGTTCTCATGGTTGGCCTTCACTTTGCAGAAAACCCAAGAATTGCGCGTGTTGAAAACCGCATTGAATCAAGGCTGCAAAGCGGTTGCTGCCGAATTGGCCGACAGTCAGGCCGCTGCCGATTCGCGCGCGAACAGCAGCGAAATCCACCGTGCCGAAGTCGCCAAACGTTTGGCCGACCTGCCCGAAGGTGCGGATCAGCGCAAATCGCCGTTTGCCGAGCGCATCAAAGCGCAACAGGCATGGCTGAACCTGCCGCTGCTGCCGACCACGACCATCGGTTCGTTCCCGCAAACCACGGAAATCCGCCAAGCCCGCGCCGTGTTTAAAAAAGGCGAACTCAGCGCCGCCGATTATGAAGCAGCGATGAAAAAAGAAATTGCGCTGGTGGTGGAAGCGCAGGAAAAACTCGACATCGACGTCTTGGTACACGGCGAAGCCGAGCGCAACGACATGGTGGAATATTTCGGCGAACTGCTGAGTGGTTTTGCCTTTACCCAATACGGCTGGGTGCAGAGCTACGGCAGCCGCTGCGTCAAACCGCCCGTGATTTACGGCGATGTCAGCCGCCCGAACGCGATGACCGTCGCTTGGTCAACCTACGCACAAAGCCTGACCAAACGCCCGATGAAAGGCATGCTCACTGGACCCGTTACCATTTTGCAATGGTCTTTCGTGCGCAACGACATTCCGCGTTCCACCGTGTGCAAACAAATCGCCTTGGCATTGAATGACGAAGTGTTGGATTTGGAAAAAGCAGGCATCAAAATTATCCAAATCGACGAACCGGCGATTCGCGAAGGCTTGCCGCTGAAACGTGCCGACTGGGACGCATACTTGGCTTGGGCCGGCGAAGCATTCCGCCTGTCATCAAGCGGTTGCGAAGACAGTACGCAAATCCACACCCATATGTGTTATTCCGAGTTCAACGACATCCTGCCCGCCATCGCCGCCATGGATGCCGACGTAATCACCATCGAAACCTCACGCTCGGATATGGAGCTGCTGACCGCGTTCGGCGAATTCAAATACCCGAACGACATCGGTCCCGGCGTGTACGACATACACAGCCCGCGCGTACCGACCGAAGCCGAAGTCGAACGCCTGCTGCGCAAAGCAATGGAAGTCGTTCCCGTCGAACGCCTCTGGGTCAACCCCGACTGCGGCCTCAAAACCCGCGGCTGGAAAGAAACCGTCGAGCAGTTGGACGTCATGATGAACGTCACCCGCAAACTGCGCGCGGAATTGGCGAAGTAGGCAGGTAAAACGGTTTAACGGCAACAGGCCGTCTGAAAACTTCGGATTGAGGTTTTCAGACGGCCTGTTTTATCCGTTTGCTATACTGTCGAAACCACAGGCGGCCGTAGGGAGGGCTTCAGCCCGGCAATGCCGTCTGAAACATTTGCTGAGACTGTCGGGCTGAATCCCAGCCTGCGGGTTGCAATGGATTTATGGCAAGCAAGTCGTGGGGTAGCTGTTTGGTGTTCCACAAATTTTTCAGACAGCCTGTTACAGCTGTAGGGTGTAAACCCACCGTTTTCATGCCGTCTGAAATGGCAAATGTCTGTCTGAAATTTTCGGATCATGGTGGGTTTGCCCCCACCCTGCGAGGGCTGAGGCCGTCTGAAAACCACATTTTCAGACAGCCTGTCGCAGTCAAAGTGTGTTTAAACAAGTCTGACCCCCTCATTTCCCATCCGCCGTTCCCTGAAACATGACATCCGCCAAAATTTAAACTATCATAATCAAAATTATAAAAAGGGAAACCGTTATGCCGTCTTACGTACTGCCCGGCTGGGTGGTCGGGGTGATTTTGTCGTTTGCGCTGCCGCTGCTGCCGCCTGTTTGGATTTGGGCGGCGGCAGCGGCTGTTTTGCTTTTTGCGGCGTGGAAGTTCAAACCCGCGCTGCTGCTTTTTTGTATGCTGTTCGGCGCGGCTTACGGTGTGTGGCGGACGGAGGCTGCGCTTTCAATGCAGTGGCCGTTAGCCGCGCAGGCGGATACGGCGTTGGTGCTGGAGGTGACGGGGCTGCCCAACCGCAATGAAAGGCGGGTACAGTTTGAGGCTGAGGCGGTAAACAATGAGGGGCGGCGGTTTACGCTGCTGTTGTCGGATTACCGCCTGCGAGATTGGCCGGTCGGCAGCCGGTGGAAGGTGTCGGCGCGGGTGCGGCCGGTGATTGGCGAGGTAAACCTGCGCGGGTTGAACCGCGAAACGTGGGCGTTGGCCAACGGCATCGGTGGGGTAGGAATGGCCGGCAAGGGCAGGGAAGCGCTGGCCTCGAACCGTGGTCTGCTGCTGACGGTTTGGCGGGAAAACATCAGCCGCCGCTGGCAGGAAGTGTCGTCAGGACATCCGGGCGTTTCAGACGGCATCGGCCTGATGCGGGCATTGAGCATAGGCGAACAGTCGGCGCTGAGGTCTGAATTGTGGCAGGCGTTCCGGCCGCTGGGGCTGACGCATCTGGTCAGTATTTCAGGGCTGCATGTGACGATGGTAGCGCTGCTGTTTGGGTTTTTGGTCAAACGGATTCTGCGGCCGCTGCCGTTTACGCCCGCGCGGCCGAAATTGTGGGTGTTGCTCGGCGGTGCGGCGGGTGCGCTGTTTTATGCGGGACTGGCGGGGTTTTCCGTGCCGACGCAGCGCAGCGCGCTGATGCTGGCGGTGTTGGCTTGGGCGTGGTGGCGCGGCAGCGGCACGTCGGTTTGGGCGGCGTGGTGGCAGGCGCTTGCGCTGGTGTTGCTGCTCGATCCGCTGGCGGCGCTGGGTGTGGGAACGTGGCTGTCGTTCGGCTTGGTCGGCGCGCTGTTGTGGGCGGATTCAGGCCGTCTGAACGAGCGCGGTTGGAAGCTAGCGGTGCGCGGGCAATGGGCGGCGACAGTGATGTCGGTGGTGATGCTGGGCTGGCTGTTTGCCTCGCTGCCGCTGGCCAGCCCCTTGGTCAACGCCGTGATGATTCCGTGGTTTTCGTGGGTGTTGACGCCGCTGGCGCTGGCCGGCTCGGTAATGCCGTCTGAAACTTTGCGTTTGGCGGGCGGATTTTTAGCGGAATACACGCTGCGCGGCTTGGTTTGGCTGGCGGACATTTTGCCCGAATACGGCGTCGCCGCCGCGCCGTGGCCGCTGGCGGTTTTGGCGTTTGCCGCCGCGCTGATTATCCTGCTGCCGCGCGGCACGGGCTTGAAACCGCTTTCCTGCCTGATTCTGTTCGGATTCGTGTTTTACCGCCCCGAACCGACCGCGGCAGGCCGTCTGAAAATGACGGTGATGGACGCGGGGCAGGGGCTTTCGGTGTTGCTGCAAACGCAAAACCACAATCTATTATTCGACGCAGGCACGGCGCAGGCCGCCAATGCGGGCATCGTGCCCAGCCTGAACGCGCTGGGCGTGCGCCGTTTGGACAAACTCATCCTTTCCCACCATGATACCGACCATGACGGCGGTTTCCCCGCCGTTTCCCGCGCGCAGCCCGCCGCCGAAATTCTCGCGGGGCAGCCCGAATTTTATCCACAGGCCGCGTTTTGCCGCGAAACACGCTGGCAATGGGACGGCGTTTGGTTTGAACTGCTGAGGCCGTCTGAACATTTCAGTGGCGAAGACAACGACCAAAGCTGTGTGTTGCGCGTGGTGGCAGGCAAACAGGCCGCGTTGCTGACGGGCGATTTGGGGTAGGCGGGCGAGCTGGCGCTGGTGGAAAAATACGGCGCCGCGCTGTTCAGCAATGTGTTGGTTTTGGGTCACCACGGCAGCAACAGCTCATCGGCGGGCGCGTTTCTCAACACCGTTTCCCCGACTTACGCCGTCGCCTCTTCCGGCTATGCCAACGGCTACGGACATCCCGCCAAAGCCGTGCAAACCCGCCTTAGTGCCCACGGCATCCGCCTTTTGCGTACCGATTTGTCGGGAGCGCTCTGGTTTGAGCTGGGCGGCGCGGAAGTGGCGCAAGGCCGTCTGAAAACGGGGAAATTTTATTGGCAGAAAAAGCCGCTGGAGCAGGGCGGATGATGAAAGGCCGTCTGAAAACTGTGGTTTTCAGACGGCCGTTAAAGTTTCCTGCTTAAGGCAGCAGCTTGCCCGGATTCATGATGTTGTGCGGATCGAGATGGGCTTTGATGGCGCGCATCAGAGCGATTTCGGCGGGTGTGCGCACGGCGGGGAGACGCTGGTTTTTGATGATGCCGATGCCGTGTTCGGCGGCAATGGTGCCGTTGTGGCGCAGAACGTGTTCGTAAACGACGTCGTTGACCGCGTCTTCGTAGGAGTAGGCTTCGTTGCTGAGGATGTCGGGCAGGAAGGTGTTGTAGTGCAGGCTGCCGTCGCCGAGGTGGCCGAAGCAGACGATGCGGATGCCGTCGAATTTTTGCGCAAGCGCGGCGCTGCATTCGCGTACAAACGTGGCAACGGCGGCAATGGGAACGGCGATGTCGTGTTTGATGCTGGTGCCGAGGTGGCGCTGCGAGGCGGAGATGTTTTCGCGCAGCGTCCATAAATCGCGCCGTTCCTGTTCGGATTGGGCGATGATGCTGTTTTCAAAGCCGTTTTGGTAGAGGAATTCGGCCAGCCGGTCGGTCAAATCGGGGCTGTCGAGCGAGTCGGAAAGCTCTAATAAGATGTGCCATTCGCCGTCATCGGGCTTTTTCAGACGGCTGAATGCCGAGGACAATTCCAGCGCAAAGCGGCTGACCAGTTCGAAGCTGCACAGCCTTTCGGCAAAACTGCCCTGCGTGAGCGTCAGCAGGCGGACGGCGGATTCGATGTCGGGCAGGGTAACCCATGCGGTGGCGGTGGTTTGCGCGCGGGCAAACAGTTTCAGCGTAGCGGCGGTAATCACGCCCAGCGTACCTTCGCTGCCGATAAACAGATGGCGCAGGTCGTAGCCGGTGGTGTTTTTGTGCAGCGGTTGGAGGTGGGAAACCAGCGTGCCTTCGGGCAAAACGACTTCCAAACCTAAAACCAGATCGCGCATGGCGCCGTAACGCAAGACGTTCAGTCCGCCGGCGTTGCAGGCGATGTTGCCGCCGATTTGGCACGAGCCTTCGCTGGCCAAACTCAGCGGGAAAAAACGGCCGGCCTGTCCGGCAGCTTCCTGCACGCGCTGCAAAACTGCGCCGGCTTCGACGGTGATGCTGTTGTCGGCGGGATTGGTTTCGCGGATTTTGTCGAGTTTGGCAAGGTTGAGCAAAACGCCGCTTTGGGCAACCGCCGCGCCGCAAAGTCCGGTATTGCCGCCCTGCGGGGTAACGGGAATGCGGTGCGCAAAACAATGGCGCATAACGTTTTGCACGGCTTCGACCGTGTGCGGCTGCAAAATGATGTCGGGTGTGGCGGTAAAGCGGCGGCGTTGGTCAACCAGCAGCTCGGGAGAGAGTGCTAAGATTTCGGCGGGCGAGAGAAATCGGGAAAACGCGCGGTGCAGTTCGGAAGTCATGGCGTGGAGTAGGGAAATGGGAACGGCTGAATGATACGCCGGAAAAGTTCAGACGGCATCATGCCGTCTGAAAAAAAGGCAAACAAAAAAGCAGGATACACGGGGTATCCTGCTTTTTGCATTCGCGAAGAATATTATTTAGCAGCAGAAGCGGCACCGGTAGCAGCAGAAGCAGCAGTGTCGGCAGCAGAAGCAGCAGCACCGGCAGCGGCAGAAGCAGCAGTGTCGGCAGCACCGGCAGCGGCAGAAGCAGCAGTATCGGCAGCAGAAGCAGCAGTATCGGCAGCAGAAGCAGCGGCGTCAGCAGCAGAAGCAGCGGCGTCAGCAGCAGAAGCAGCGGCGTCAGCAGCAGGTTTTTGACCACAAGCGGCCAAAGCCAAAGCCATCAAAGCAGCAGCGAACAGAGATTTTTTCATTTTGTATTACCTTCTTAAATCGATTTAAAAAAAACATAAAAACGGCCAAGCGGCCTCTACAAGTAGATTCATTACTGAATCCCGGCGGATTATGCCTTATGGGCAAATCCAATGCAACGGCATCAACCCAAACGGGAATGCTCAGAATGTAGGTCTTAGTTTACTAAAACTACAAATTAGTTCCGCAAATTTTTAAAAAAATATCGGCGGGATAGGGATATTTTTATGAAAATCTTTTAATATCAAATAGATATTTGACAAAAATAAGATAAAAAATTTTCGGATCAATCAGAAAAAACAGCTGGGGCACTTGGCTTGATGCTTGATTTGGTTGTAAAAAAACGACAAACAGAAAGAAAATAACAGCTTTTACTTTCCGATTTTCAGGCTTTTGAAGTAGGCGCTGCGTTTATTTTACCTGAGGCCGTCTGAAAACAACTGTATCAGGGGGCAGCTGTGTTAGAATGACCGCTTAATACTCAACAAGGTAATAATTTAAGGATAACCAAATGGCTATTGCTAAAAATTCCGTCGTTTCCCTGCATTACGAGATGTTTGACGCCGACAACCAGCTTTTGGACAAAACCGAAGAACCGATTTCGTATCTGCACGGCGGTTACGACGGCATTTTCCCGTTGGTGGAAGAGGCGCTGCACGGTAAAAACGTCGGCGATACGGTCGAAGTGGCGCTTTCGCCCGACGATGCGTTTGGCGAACAGGATTCCGAATTGGTGCGCATCGAAGACGCAAGCGTGTTTCCCGTGGAAGTGGAAGTCGGCATGATGTTTGAGGCGGACGATCCTGAAACTGGCGATGTGCTGATTTACCGCGTTACCGACGTGGCCGACGGCAAAGTCGTGGTGGACGGCAACCATCCGCTGGCGGGCATGAAGATTCTGTTTAAAGCCACGGTGGACGGCGTTCGCGAGGCGAGTGCGGAAGAAATCGCCCACGGCCATGTTCACGGCCCCGATGGTCATCACCACCATCATTAATTGAGATTCGGCACAGGCCGTCTGAAAGGGTTTTCAGACGGCCTCTCTTTATATAAAAATACCGTCAGGCAGCCGCAGCGCAGATTTGGTTTACATCAAACAAAACCGAGAAAAAATGCGGCGCCCCTGCGGTTACATAAAATTACAGATTAAACCGCCGCCAATCTGTATTAAGATTGGGGCTGTTTGTTTTTAAAAGAATTTCAATATGGCGCAACATGAAATGTCGGAGGAAAACGCGGCGCGGTTCGGTATCGGTTTGGGGTTTTACGACATCAACGGTACTTATCACGAAACTTCGCAGGAAGTATTTGATGCGCTGGCGTCGGCGTTGGCAGGCGGCGTTTCAGACGGTCTTTACGAAGATACGGCGGCACTGGCGGCGGATGGCGGAACGGAATTTACGCTGCCCGAACATTGGCGCGGCGCGCGGGTTTGGTTGGAAGACGAAACGGGTGCGGCATCTGGAATTACGCCAAACGCCGAAACGCTGCGGATTTCGCTGCCTGCTTTGGCGGCGGGTTATTACACGCTTTGCGCAGAAATCGGCGGTGCGGTTCGCCGCATCCGCTTGGTGGCCGCGCCCGAAGCGGTTTACCGCCCGCGCGGTTTTTCAGACGGCATGCGGGCAAACGGGCTGACCGTGCAGCTTTACGGCCTGCGTTCGGCGCAAAACTGGGGCATCGGCGACTTTTCCGATTTGGCAGCGCTCACGGCGTTTGCGGGGGAAAAGGGGCTGGATTTTATCGGTATCAATCCGCTGCATTCGCTGTTCGCCTCCAACCCCGAATACGCCAGCCCGTACAGCCCATCGTCGCGCGAGCGGCTCAATCCGCTTTATTTGGACGTGAACCGCGTCGGCGCCTTTGGTTACAGCCGCAAGGCGCAGGCTTGGCTGAACAAGCCGGAAAATCAGGCGCGGCTGGCGGCGGTGCGCGCGGCGGAGGTGGTGGATTACGCGGCGGTTTGGGCGCTGAAACGCGAGGCTTTGTGGCTGGCGTTTGAGGCGTTTGAGCAGTACAAAACCAAAGCGGCGGAAGCGGGACGCGCGGCGTTTGCGGCTTTTGCCGCCGAAAAAGGCGCGGCGCTGGCGGGCTTCGGCCTCTTTGCCGCCATAGACGATGCCTACGGACACGGCGCAGATTGGGACTTTATCGGCTGGCTGTCGTGGCCGTCTGAATTTCAAAACTGCGAAAGCGCGGCGGTCAAGGCGTTTGCCGAATCGCATCCGTGCGAAATCCGTTTTTATATGTGGCTGCAATGGCTTTGCGCCGCGCAGCTTGAGGCGGTAAACGAGGCCGCGGCGGCAAATGGCGTGAAACTCGGCATTTACGGCGATTTGGCGGTGGGCGTGGCGCGCGGCAGCGCGGATACTTGGCTTGACGGCGGTTCGTACTGCATAGACGCTTCCATCGGTGCGCCGCCCGATCCGCTCGGCCCGGCGGGGCAGAACTGGAATCTGCCGCCGCTCAATCCGCTGGTGTTGAAACACGGCGGTTATGAAAAATTTGTTACGTTGCTGCGTGAAAATATGCGCCTTTACGGCGTATTGCGGATTGACCATGTGATGGCGCTGTTCCGCCTGTGGTGGGTGGTCGGGCGGCAGAGCGCGGCGCAGGGCGCGTATGTGCATTACAACGCCGAAGTGATGTTTGCCATCCTGGCGCTGGAAAGCTGCCGCAACAGGTGCGTGGTCATCGGCGAGGATTTGGGCACGGTTCCCGACGAAGTGCGCCATCTGCTCGACCGCTATCGGGTGTTGTCGTATAAGGTTTTGTATTTCAGCAAAAACTGGCAGGGTTTCGAGCTGCCGCAGGATTACCCGACGCGTGCGGTCACTGCGGTCAGCACCCACGACGTCGCGCCGCTGGCGGGTTGGTGGGCGCTTAACGATTTGGAAACCATGCACCGCCTGGGCACGCTTGGTGACGCAGCTTTTCAGACGGCATCAGAGGTTCGCCTCCGCGACAAAGAAGATTTGCTGGGTAAATTGAAACAGACGGACTGCCTGCCGCAGGATTACGGGATGCCGTCTGAAATGAACGAAACGCTGTTGTCAGCCGTCCACCGCTACGGCGCGCTGGGCAATAGTCTGCTTTACGCCGTGCAGCTTGAAAACCTGCTGGGCGTGGTTGAAAATTTAAACGTGCCGGGCATTGCGCGCGGCTATCCGAATTGGGCGAAAAAAATGCCCGTTTCCCTTGAAGATTTTTCCAAACAGAGGCTGATGTCCGGCCAACTTTCCATGATTGACGAGGTACGCATGAGTAAAAACAGCCAAACCAAGAAATATCACGAGATCGACGCTACCGAACGCGCCACCATCGACAGCCTGTTTGCCGCGACGCACGGCGATGTGTTCGGCTACCTCGGCCGCCACCGCATCGCAGAGGGCGACGAAGTGGTGCGCTGCCTGGTTCCGGATGCGCACGGCGTGGCAATTGTCGAACGCGGCAGCGGCAAAGTGATTGTGCCGTCTGAAAAAATCGACGGGCGCGGCCTTTTTGTCGCCGTATTGCCCGAGGGTGCGCCTGATTACGCGCTCAACATCAAATACCGCGAAGACGCCGAGGCGCAGCGCGAAGAAGATCCTTACCGCTTCGGTTCGGCCTTGCAGGAAATGGACGTCTGGCTTTTGGGCGAGGGCAGCCATCTGCGGCCTTACGAAACGCTGGGCGCGCATTTTGCCGAACTCGACGGCGCCAAAGGCGTTCGCTTTGCCGTGTGGGCGCCGAACGCGCAGCGCGTTTCCGTCGTCGGCGAATTCAATGCTTGGGACGGCCGCCGCCATGTGATGCGCTTCCACCGCGACATCGGCGTTTGGGAAATGTTTGTGCCCGATGTGAAACTCAATGCGCTGTATAAGTTCGAAGTGCGCGACACCAACGGCAATGTGCGCGAAAAGGCCGACCCGTATGCCTTCGGCGCGGAACTGCGCCCGACCACCGCATCGGTGGTGCGCGGCCTGCCGGCCAAAGTCGAAACGCCTGCGTTCCGCGAAAAAGCCAACGCCATTGATGCGCCCGTAAGTATTTACGAAGTGCATCTCGGCTCGTGGCGCCGCAATCCGGAAAACAATTTTTGGCTGACCTATGAGCAGCTTGCCACAGAGCTGGTGGATTATGTGAAAGACATGGGCTTCACCCACATTGAGCTTCTGCCCGTGTCCGAATATCCGTTTGACGGTTCGTGGGGCTATCAGGCCACCGGCCTTTATGCGCCGACCAGCCGTTTCGGTTCGCCCGACGAATTGAAGGCGCTGATTAAGGCTGCCCATGATGCAGGTATCGGCGTGATTCTCGACTGGGTGGTCGGCCACTTCCCGACCGACGACCACGGCCTCAACCATTTTGACGGCACGGCTTTGTACGAGCATTCCGACCCGCGCGAAGGCTACCATCAGGATTGGAACACGCTGATTTACAACTTCGGCCGTACCGAAGTGAAAAACTTCTTACAAGGCAATGCCTTATATTGGGTTGAACGCTTCGGTTTCGACGGACTGCGCGTCGATGCCGTCGCTTCGATGGTGTACCGCGACTATTCGCGCAAAGACGGCGAATGGATTCCCAACCAATACGGCGGGCGCGAAAACCTCGAAGCCGCCGCGTTCCTGCACGACACCAACGTGATGCTGCAAAACGAAGCCGCGGGAGCGGTGAAAGTGGCCGAAGAATCGACCGCGTTCCCCAATGTCACCCGCAACGAAGGCTTGGCGTTCGACTTCAAATGGAACATGGGCTGGATGAACGACACGCTCAGCTACATGAAAGAAGACCCCATCAACCGCAAATACCACCACAACAAAATGACCTTCGGCATGATGTACCAATACAGCGAAAACTACGTTTTGCCGCTGTCGCACGACGAAGTGGTACACGGAAAATGCTCGCTGCTGGGCAAAATGCCGGGCGACTGCTGGCAGCAGTTTGCCAACCTGCGTGCCTACTACGGCTTTATGTACGGCTATCCCGGCAAAAAACTGCTGTTTATGGGCAACGAATTTGCGCAAGGCCGGGAGTGGAACTATCAGGAAGCGCTCGATTGGTTTTTGCTCGAAGAAGAGGGCGGCTGGCACAAAGGCATGCAGGATTATGTACGCACTTTGAACCACGTTTACCGTGACTATGCCCCGCTTTACCAGCTCGACCAATGGCCGGAAGGCTTTGAATGGCTGGTGGCCGACGACGGCAACAATTCCGTTTTCGTCTTCGAGCGCCGCGACCGCGACGGCAACCGTGTCATCGTCATCAGCAACTTCACACCCGTCGTGCGCGAAGGCTACCGCTTCGGCGTCAACGAAGCCGGCGTGTACCGCGAAATCCTCAATTCAGACGGCACGGACTACAAAGGCAGCGGTGTTACCCCGGGCGCGGAAATTGCCAGCGAAAACATCGAATCGCACGGCAAACCCCAATCCCTCGCTTTAACCATTCCGCCTTTGTCCACCGTTTACCTGTATAAAGAGGCCGAAAAACCCGCGGGAAAGTCTGAACCGAAAAAGGCCGCCGCAAAGAAGCCCTCCGCTAAGAAAACCGCTGCCAAAGCAAGTGCCGAAAAAGCGCCGGCCCAAACAGCCAAAGCAGCCGTAGCGGATGATGCCGAAAAAGCACCGGTAAAAACCACGCGGACGCGCAAAACCGCAGCGGAAAAAACGCCCGCCAAAACCGCGCGGACAACCAAAACCGCGGCAGAAAAAGCTCCTGTGAAAACCCGTTCCCGCGCCGCAAAGGCAGAAACCGCCGAAGCCGCACCCGCCAAAACGACGCGGACAAAAACGGCAGGCACGGTGAAGGTTGGCAGGTAAACATCTGAAGTAAAAAGATAACCGTTGTTTCAGAGGCCGTCTGAAATAACGGTTTGGGTTTTTTTGGAAATCTTCAGACGGCCTTTAGGCAGGCCGGTTTTCCGTTGTAGGGCTGGTTTGCCGGCCCACCGCTTGTCCGTAGGACAAAATTCGATGCATTTGTATTTCCGTTATTTTTGTCTGCATTCTGTTTTTCGGGCGGCGGGCAAGTATGTCCGCCCTACGGTATAGGTTTTGAAAATTTTCAGACGGCACCAGACGGTTTCAGCAGTTCAGATGCTTAAAGGCCGTCTGAAAAACGTTCAGACGGCCTCAACACGATATTTTTCAAGCAATAAAGGTTTTGAAGTATGGTTGCCGCAACTTGGCAGATTGAAGAGGGTATGCCTTATCCGATGGGCGTGACGCTGACGGATAAGGGTGCGAATTTTACGCTGTT
Organism: Neisseria chenwenguii; assembly: GCF_002216145.1. Classification (NCBI taxonomy): domain Bacteria; kingdom Pseudomonadati; phylum Pseudomonadota; class Betaproteobacteria; order Neisseriales; family Neisseriaceae; genus Neisseria; species Neisseria chenwenguii. Next base: position 478,963 of record NZ_CP022278.1, on the reverse strand, counting down.
TTCGCTCAATGCCGAGCGGGTCGAGCTGTGTCTGTTTGACGGGGAAAACCGAGAAACGCGGCTGGTGTTGCCGACGCGAACGGGTTCGGTGTTTTGCGGGTTTGTGCCGCGCGTGAGGGCGGGGCAGCGTTACGGTTTCCGTGTGCACGGCTACGGTGAAACCAAGCAGGGGCAGGGGTTTAATCCGCAGAAGTTGTTGGTTGATCCGTATTCCAAGTTAATCGACGGCAGGCCGGTTTACCGCAATGAGGCGGAAATGGCGCTGTTCCACCAGTCCGACGGCCGCGACAACGGCGAAATTGCGCCCAAAAGCGTGGTGGTCGGGGCCGACGGTTTCGACTGGTCGGGCGATGTGCGTCCCGATGTGTCGTGGGGGGAAACGGTGGTGTACGAAGCCCATGTAAAGGGCTTTACCAAGCAGTTTCCCGATTTGGAAAATGCGGGCACTTACCGCGCGTTGGCGGATGGTCGCGTGATTAAGTATTTGAAAGATTTGGGGATAACGTCGGTCGAGTTGTTGCCCGTGCAGCAACATTTGGACGAATACCATCTGCAAAAAGTGAGGTTGTCGAACTATTGGGGTTATAACACTTATTCGCATTTTGCCGCCGAGCCGTCTTACGCGTCCGATCCGGAAAATGCGGCAGACGAATTGAAACAGGCGGTCAAGGCCTTGCACCGAGCGGGTTTGGAAGTAATTATGGATGTGGTGTACAACCACACCGCCGAACAGGATTGGCCGGGGCCCTTGCTCTGCCAGAAGGGCATCGACAATGCGCTTTGGTACTGGCTGCGCCCCGACGGCAGCTATGAAAACTGGTCGGGCTGCGGCAATACGCTCAACATCGCCCACCGCGACGTGGCGCGCTGGGTGGCCGACAGCCTGCGCTATTGGGCAGAAGAATTTCACATCGACGGTTTCCGCTTCGATTTGGGCACGGTATTGGCGCGCGAACCCGATTTCCAAGCCTACGGCAAGTTTTTCAATACACTCTACCAAGACCCCGTGCTCGCGCGCTGCAAGCTGATTGCCGAGGCGTGGGACATCGGCGCCGACGGCTACCATTTGGGCAATTTCCCGCAGCCTTTTGCCGAGTGGAACGGCCGTTTCCGCGACGATATGCGCGCATTTTGGGTATGGGAAAGCGGCAATTTGGGGATGTTTGCCGAGCGCTTTTCCGGCTCGTCCGACATTTTCAACCACAGTGGCCGCAGGCCGTCTGCAAGCGTGAATTTCATCACGGCGCACGACGGTTTCACCCTCAACGATCTGGTCAGCTACAACGAAAAACACAACGAAGCCAACGGCGAGCAAAACCGCGACGGACACGGCGAAAACATCAGCTACAACCACGGCGTCGAAGGCGCAACCGACGATAAAGCGGTTTTGGAAGCGCGCGAATACACCGCCAAAGCGCTGCTCGCTTCGTTGTTTTTGTCCAACGGCACGCCCATGCTGCTTGCGGGCGACGAGTTCGGCAACAGTCAAAACGGCAACAACAACGGCTACTGCCAAGACAATCCGACCACTTGGCTGGACTGGCCGGGAAAACGCCATGTTTTGCAGGATTATGTGCGCGGTTTAATCCGCGTGCGCAGCGAAATCGGCCTGCTTGCCGACGACAAATGGTGGGATGAGGATGAGGTGCGCTGGCTGGATTCAGACGGCCTCGAAATGGGCGATGCGGGCTGGCACAACCGCGGCAGCAAGGCGATGCAGATTCTGCTTGAGGGTGGCTGGCTGCTGTTGGTCAATGCCAAACGTAGTCGGCAGTTATTTAACCTGCCTCAAGGAAGTTGGAAAGTTTCTTGCGTACCATCGGGTAAATCAAATTATACCGCCGAAGGCCGTTTTGCCGCCGCGCATATGGGTATCTGGATTTTGAAAAAAGCAGGTTCAGACGGCTTTGAGGTTTAACTATCTTTGAAAAACAGCAGTTTAAATTTGTTTTAAACATAGCCGGAATCGCAACTGATCTTGCCCTCATGGCGTATGTCTGCGGTTTGCCTGATTGTCGGCGCGGTTATGGTTGATTTTAAACTGTAATTTTCTAACCTGCGTCGATGCGTGCGGGGTGCAGCATCGGGGTTTTGTATATATAATGCAAAGCCTGATATTTGCATACGGTCTGTAATTTATTTTCAGGCCGTCTGAAATAGTTTCAAAATATACTTTCAGACGGCCTCAAGCAGTTTTTTCAGTAACTTAGTAAGAGAGAGCCAAACCATGACTCAAAAATCCCCCATCTCCGGTTTTGATTATGTAATTCCCAAACCCGATGCGGAAACCATCCGTAAGTCTATTGTCTATAAGATGATTTTCATCTTGGGTGTCGATCCGAAAGATGCCACCGAACACCAATGGCTCAATGCCGCCATGCTCGCGGCACGCGATTTGATTGCGGAAGATTTCCTGCGTACCCGCCGTGCCCACATCGACAACAGCAAACGCATGGTTTACTACCTTTCTATGGAATTCCTGCTCGGCCGCGCGTTTGTCAATGCGCTGATTAACGAGGGTGTGTATGCCGAGTTTGAAAAAGCGTTTAAGGCGCTGGGCAAAGAATTTGCCGACGTTTGCGAGCAGGAAGAAGATCCGGGCTTGGGCAACGGCGGTTTGGGCCGTTTGGCCGCCTGTTTCCTCGATTCGCTGGCGACTTTGCGCATTCCCGCGATGGGCTACGGCATCCGCTACCAATACGGGATGTTCAAACAGGAAATTGTTGACGGCCAGCAGGTCGAAAAACCCGATTTGTGGCTCGACCAGGATTTGTCCTGGCAGTTTGCCCGCCCCAACAAACAGTATTCCGTCGGTTTCGGTGGACAGGTCATCAATTTCGGCGACCGCAAGGAATGGACGCCGGGTGAGGAAGTTTCCGCTTGGGCATACGACGAAATCATTCCGGGCTACGGCGGCGAAGTCGCCAACCCGCTGCGCTTGTGGACGGCGCACGCCGGTAATCTGTTCGACCTCGCCGACTTCAACCGCGGTGACTACTCTTCCGCCGTGCGCGCGCAAAACAGTGATGAAAACATTTCGCGCGTTCTGTATCCCAACGATTCGACCGACAGCGGCAAAGAATTGCGTCTGAAACAGGAATATTTCCTCGTTTCCGCATCCGTTCAAGACATCGTTGCCCGCCACAAATGCCGTTTCTCCGACATCCGCACGCTGGCCGACGAAGTGGCGATCCATTTGAACGACACCCATCCCGTTTTGGCGATTCCAGAGCTGATGCGCATTCTGATCGACGAAGAGGGCTTGGCTTGGACGGAAGCGTGGAACATCTGCTGCAAAGTGTTCTCCTACACCAACCACACCCTGATGAGCGAAGCGTTGGAAACCTGGCCGGTCGATCTGATGGGCCGCCTGCTGCCGCGCCATCTCGACATCATCTTTGAAATCAACGCTTATTTCCTCAACGCCCTGCGTGCCATCGGCAGCTTTGACGACGACTTCGTCAGCCGCGTTTCCATCATCGACGAAACCCACGGCCGCCGCGTGCGCATGGGTTGGCTGGCGGTTATCGGTTCGCACAAAGTCAACGGCGTGGCGAAAATCCACTCCGATTTGATGGTCAACACCATTTTTGCCGACTTCGCCAAAGTGTTCCCCGAACGCTTCACCAACGTGACCAACGGCGTTACTCCGCGCCGCTGGATCAACATTGCCAACCCGCCGCTGACCGCGTTTTTAGACAAACACTTGGGCAAAGGCAAGAAAAACGACTGGCGCATGCATTTGGACAATCTGACCAAACTCAACGAATTGGTGGACGATGCCGCCGTTCAGACCGAATTTGGCGAGGTGAAAAAAGCCGCCAAAGTGCGTTTGGCCAAATACATCGAAACTGAGCTGGGCATCAGCGTCAACCCTGATGCGCTCTTCGACATCCAAATCAAACGCATCCATGAATACAAACGCCAGGCGTTAAACGTGATGCACATTGTTGACCGTTACAACAAAATTCTGGAAAACCCCGATGCCGACTGGCAGCCGCGCGTGTTTATCTTTGCGGGTAAAGCCGCTTCCGCCTACTATATGGCGAAGAAAATCATCCGCCTGATCAACGATGTTGCCAAAGTCATCAATAACGACGAACGCATCCGCGACCTGATCAAAGTCGTCTTCATTCCGAATTACAGCGTCAGCCTTGCCCAAATCATCATCCCCGCCGCCGATCTGCACGAACAAATCTCTCTGGCCGGCACTGAAGCCTCCGGCACCAGCAACATGAAGTTCGCCCTCAACGGCGCCGTCTGCATGGGTACGCTTGACGGCGCAAACGTCGAAATCCTCGAAAAAGTCGGCGCCGAACACTGCTACATCTTCGGCAACACCGTCGAGCAGGTCGAAGCCATCCGCAGAAAAGGCTACGATCCGATGAGCTATATCGAAAAAGACAGCGACCTGCGCCGCGTCGTTAACCAAATCAGCCACGGCACCTTCTCACCCGAAGAGCCGAACCGCTACGGCGACGTATTGCAACCTTACGGCGACTTCTACCAGCTGATGGCCGACTTCCGCAGCTACATCGACACACAGTACAAAGCCGACGCCCACTACCGTGATGCCGCCGCGTGGCGCAAATCCGCATTGGTCAACATTGCCAACATGGGCTTCTTCTCGTCCGACCGCTCGATTGCCGACTACTGCCGCGATATTTGGTATATCAAACCGCTGACGGCAAAAGAATTGCCGAGCAGCAATTAAGCGGAGTGTTTGAGTAAGCAAGGCCGTTTGAAAACTTTCAGACGGCCTTGTATTTTCAACCCAAGCCGCCCGTACGGTTACGCCGCTTACGGCGGCTAACCGCACCTACGGGCTATTTGTTGCCGAATTATGGTTTTGTTTGAATAAAAAAGGCCGTCTGAAAGTTTGCATATTTTCAGACGGCCTTTCAGTTTTTCAGACGGCAATTACGCCAGCAGCCTGCGCCAGCGTTTGACTTGGAAACGCACCTGTTCGGGCGCGGTGCCGCCCAAGTGGTTACGGGCGTTGAGACTGCCTTCGGGGGTGAGTACGGTGTACACGTCTTCGCTGACCAAATCGGAAAAGCCTTGCAATACTTCGAGCGGCAGTTCGCTTAAGTCCACGCCGGCTTCGTCGGCATGGCGTACGGCTTTGGCGACGACTTCGTGAGAGTCGCGGAAGGGCATGCCTTTTTTGACGAGGTAGTCGGCCAGATCGGTGGCGGTGGCGAAGCCCTGCATCACCGCGGAGCGCATGTTTTCGGGTTTGACGGTGACGCCGCGCATCATGTCGGCGTAGATGCGCAGGGTGTCGATGAGTGTGTCGGCGGTGTCAAACAGCGGCTCTTTGTCTTCCTGATTGTCTTTGTTGTAGGCCAGCGGCTGGGATTTCATCAACATAATCAGGCCGGTAAGGTGGCCGATGATGCGGCCGGATTTGCCGCGCACGAGTTCGGGAACGTCGGGGTTTTTCTTCTGCGGCATGATGGACGAGCCGGTACAGAAGCGGTCTGCGATGTCGATAAAGCCGAAACGGGGCGACATCCACAAAATCAGCTCTTCGCTCAAACGGCTCAGGTGCACCATAATCAGGCTGGCGGCGGCGGTGAATTCGATGGCGAAATCGCGGTCGGACACGGCATCCAAAGAATTTTGGCAGATTTGCTCGAAGCCCAGCAGCTTGGCGGTGGTTTCGCGCTGAATCGGGTAGGTCGTACCTGCCAGCGCGGCGGCGCCCAAAGGCATGCGGTTGACGCGGCCTCGGCAGTCGGCCATGCGCTCGAAATCGCGGCCGAGCATCTCAACGTAGGCCAGCATGTGGTGTCCGAACGACACCGGCTGCGCGACTTGCAGATGGGTAAAACCGGGCATGACGACGTCGGCGTTTTGTTCCGCCAAATCGACCAAGGCCGTCTGAAGATTCTGAATCAGCCCCTGAATATAGCTGATTTGGTCGCGCAGCCACAGGCGGATGTCGGTGGCAACCTGGTCGTTGCGGCTGCGGCCGGTGTGCAGGCGCTTGCCGGCATCGCCGATTTTGTCGGTCAGACGGCGCTCAATGTTCATGTGGACATCTTCCAAATCCAGCGACCACGCCACTTTGCCGGCTTCGATTTCTGCTATAATTTCAGCCATACCCTGTCGGATGGCTGCTAGGTCGTCTTGGCTTAAAACGCCCGCTTCGCAGAGCATCTGCGCGTGTGCCAGCGAGCCTTGGATATCCCATTTGGCCAAACGTTTGTCGAAATCGATTGAGCCTGTATATTTTTTGACCAACTCCGATACCGGCTCGTTAAAACGTCCCGACCAGGTTTTATCGTTACTCATACTGCTCCCGGATAATAAAAAAGCAGGCGGTTTTCCGCTGCTGCAAATAAAAGAAACGGCTAAGGAAACACATTCTAGATGTCTATTATACGTCAAATCGCCAACAATTTCGTCGTTCCCGACCTGCGTAATTCGGCAACGGTCGTGCGCCTGCTGATTCTGGTCATCAGCATGACCCTGCTGCTGCCGCTGCTGACCGATTCTCCGTTGGGCTATACCGAAGAAATCTACCGCCATGTGGTCTGGATTACCCCCGTTTTGCTGCTGATTTTGGCCAAAGCCTATTTCGTCAGCAAATTCATCCCCGCGCTCTTAAACAACAAATATTCGTTTTTTATCTCCTATTTCTCCAATCTGCTGATTTTTGTTTTTGTCGAACGCATGGTTTTGGGCAACAACGACTTAGGCTCGCTCGCCCAGCATTTTTTCCTCTACAACCTCATCGCGCTGGGCTTTATGTACAACGAAGCCTTCCGCCGCAACAGCCTTGCCCCGTCGGTTTCCGAAGCCCGCCTGAGCGCCCTGACCGCGCGCATCCGCCCGCATTTCCTGTTTAACAGCCTCAATGCCGCCATCAGTCTGATCCGCTTGCGCCCGTATGACGCCGAAACTCTGCTCGAAAACCTCGCCAACCTGTTCCGCGCCCAACTGCGCGACGGCAGCCAGAGCAGCACGCTCGGGCAGGAAATCGAATGGGCGAAAGAATACATCGCCATCGAACAAATCCGCATGGGCCATATGCGCGTGCAGGTGATGTGGCAGCACCAAGCCCCCGACGACGCCGAAACGCCGCACCTTCTGTTGCAGCCGCTGCTGGAAAACGCCGTCTTCCACGGCGTCGAATCCACCCACCGCCCGGGCATGATTACCGTATTGACGCGGCTCAACCGCAACGCCATCTACATCCGCATCGAAAACCCGTTTACCCCGCCCGAAAGTAGCGAAAACGTCAAACCGCACAAAGGCAATTCAATGGCCTTGCGCAACCTTCAGGAACGCCTTGCGCTGATGTACGACTACGACGCCAAAATCCAAAGCCGCGAGCTGGACGGCATCTTCCGCGTGGACATCAAACTGCCGTACCGCAAGCGGACGTCTGATGTGGCAAGGCTGTTTGGATAGGGGGGGATGGCGGAAGGCCGTCTGAAAAAAACCGTTTGTATGCGGCAAACAGTTTTTCAGACGGCCTTTTTACATTAAATCAAGCGCAGCTTATCCCAACACCGCCGGCGCGAATTTCAGCACGACATCGCGCAAAACAATCAGTTTGCCGTGGAAAAAATGCGACGAATCGGCCACGGCGACCACTGGAATGTCCTGCGGTTCCGCCCACGAGAGCGCTTTGCCGAATTCGACCACTTCGTCTTCCGCGCCGTGAATCATCAGCGTTTTGGCGGGATTGGGAACGGCGACCGGCTCGGGGTGGTCAGTGTAGTGGTGAACCGCCGCGCCGATGAGCAGCAGCAAATCGGGTTCGCGGGTTTGGGCGGCGAAAGTGGCGACGTAGCCGCCGAAGGAAAAGCCGGCCAGCGCGAATTTTTCCGCGTCGGGGTGTTGCGCGCGGGCGTAGTCGATGACCGCAATGCAGTCGTCGGTTTCGCCGCGCCCGTAATCGTGTTGCCCTTCGCTGTTGCCGACGCCGCGCAGGTTGGGCAGGTAGCAGTGGAAACCGAGCTGGGTTAGGGCTTTGGCGGCGGTTTGGATGACTTTGTTGGTGTTGGTGCCGCCTTGCAGCGGGTTGGGGTGGTTGACCACCGCCACGCCGCGCACTTGGCCTTGTGCGGGCAGAAAAATGGTTTCCAAGGTGCCGGCGGGGCCTTTGATTTGAATCATGTCGGGTTTGAGCATGGGAACTTCCGTTGCGGGTGTTGAGGCCGTCTGAAATTCTGAAAATCGGTTGCTGAGCAAAGCCGAAGCATCAGACGACCTGTTTTAAAGATAAAAATATTTGCCGTTGTTTTGATTGTTGGCCTTCAAATCGGCCAGCATCCGTTTGAAATTCAAGCCGTAGGCGGCGCTTAACTTTTCGGCGCGCTTTTTCAGATTGTCGAGATTCTGTTCTTTCGGACTGCTTTGAAACGCCATCACCGCCATATTGCCGTGGCTTTCGGCGGGCAGTTCCAACACGCGGCCTTCAAAGATTTTGAGCAGGCGTTCGACAAAGGTTTGGTAGCGTTTGTCGCCGCTCCACCAGTTGGTGACGAAGATGCCGTCTGAAGACAGCGCACGGCGGCAGTCTTCGAAAAACGGCTCTTCCACCAGCGCATCGATGATTTGCTCGCCGTCGAAACCGTCCACTAAAATCACGTCGGTACTGTGGCGGAACACCTTGATATATTCCGCGCCGTCGGCCTCGACAATCTCGAATTTTTCCCCTTCAAACGGCAGCTCGAACAGGCTGCGCGCCACGGCAATCACTTGCGGATTGATGTCCACCGCGGTTTGGCGGGTCTCGGGCAGGTAGGTGTCTATCCAGCGGGCAAACGAGCCGCCGCCGAGACCGATTTGGGTGATGTGCTGCGGTTTTTTTTCGGCAAACAGCAGCCAGCCCATCATCGCGCGGCTGTACGAAAGCACCAGCTCGGCGGGATGGTCAAGGTTCATCGAGCTTTGGATGGTGTTGCTGCCCAAATGCAGCGAACGGATGTTGCCTTCCTCGGAAATGCCGACTTCGGGAAGCTGGGATTTGGACGGGCGCAGACGGCGGTAGGGGTGTTGTGCCATGATGTGAACAGGGATTTGCGGAGGCGCTATTTTATCAGAATCCGCACGGTTTTTCAGACGGCCTGAAGGCGTTGGGAAAGTGGAAAAGGCCGTCTGAAATTTTGTTGCAAAAAATCAAACGCGATTGTCGGAACCTTTGACGGCGGTTGTGGGACTGAACCGTTTCAGACGGCCTTTCGGCAGTTTTACCCAACCCTGCCTTCCAAACCAACATATTCGCAACAGAAACTGTTACTTATATTTCAATTTAAAATCAAAGATTTTTCAGGCGGCCTTTACCGGATGCGGCAAAAGGCTTGCCAAAGCGGAAAGTTGTCGGCATAATGCCCACTTCTTTTGCCGGTATAGCTCAGTTGGTAGAGCGTCTGACTTGTAATCAGAGGGTCCCGAGTTCGACTCTTGGTGCCGGCACCAGTTTTAGGCTGATTGTGCCGTGAGGCGTGTTCAGTAAAGCCGGTATAGCTCAGTTGGTAGAGCATCTGACTTGTAATCAGAGGGTCCCGAGTTCGACTCTTGGTGCCGGCACCAATCCAAACAGCCCGTTCGTTTCCGAGCGGGCTGTTTTGTTTTGCGCAATTTTTGTGCCACAGCGCAAATTCAGCCCTTATAATGGGCGCGTTTAAACGATGAGGCCGTCTGAAAAAAGGGCGGAACGACAAAATGATTACTGTAAACACGCTGCAAAAGATGAAAGCCGAAGGCGTAAAAATCGCCATGCTGACCGCTTACGAAGCCAGCTTCGCCGCGCTGATGGATAAGGCGGGCGTCGATGTTTTGCTGGTGGGCGATTCGCTGGGCATGACGGTGCAGGGGCGCACTTCGACGCTGCCGGTTTCCCTGCGCGATATGTGTTACCACACCGAATGCGTGGCGCGCGGTACGGAAAACGCGATGATTATCAGCGATTTGCCGTTTGGCGCATATCAGCAGAGTAAAGAGCAGGCGTTTGCGGCGGCTGCCGAACTGATGGCAGCGGGCGCGCATATGGTCAAGTTCGAGGGCGGCGTATGGATGGCGGAAACGACGGAATTTCTGCAAATGCGTGGCATTCCCGTCTGCGCCCATATCGGACTGACGCCGCAGTCGGTGTTTGCGTTTGGCGGTTATAAAGTGCAGGGGCGCGGCGATAAGGCGGCGGCTCTGCTGAACGACGCCAAGGCGCACGACGACGCAGGTGCGGCGGTGGTGTTGATGGAATGTGTGCCGGCCGGTTTGGCCAAACAGGTGACGTACGGCGTGCGCTGTCCGACCATCGGTATCGGCGCGGGTGTGGATTGCGACGGGCAGGTTTTGGTGATGCACGATATGCTCGGTGTGTTTCCGGGCAAAACCGCGCGTTTTGTGAAGAATTTTATGGAAGGGCAGAACAGCATTCAGGCCGCGGTTGAAGCGTATGTGGCGGCGGTAAAAGCGAAAACCTTTCCGGCGGCGGAACATACGTTTGCCGAATAAAACCGCCCGCGCGGTTTGACTGCGATGGCAGCAAAGGCCGTCTGAAAATTCCGTTTCTCAGCGAAACGGCGTTTTCAGACGGCCTTGTTGTCAGTATTCGGGATTCGGGCAAAAAACGATTTAAGCGGAAAACGGCTTACCAGTAGGCGCGCAGACCGACAACGGTAATGTATTCACGCTCTTTCTCGCGCAAGTCGCCGCGCCGGTAAGATTTGGTACGGTTGGCCTGCACCTCGGCAAACGTTTTCACGCTAAACGGTTTGCTTTTAGGAATCAGGTAATACTCCGTACCCAGCATAAACTGGTGTTTCTTTTTCTTTCGGGCGGAACTTTCGCCAACTTCGTCGCGTTTTTGGGTTTTGTAGGCATACATACCGTAAGCGCGCCAGTTGCTGGTCAGCTTTTGGTATATCACGGAACGGATTTCGTTTTCGGTAATTTTTCTGCCGGCTTCTTCGTGGTTTTTATAGATACCGCGTTCAACATCCAAGCCGATGGTGGTGTTGTCGTAAGTATATGCCGTACCGACGGCGTAGGCGGTTTCCGTACGGTCGGGCGCATTGTTGCGTTGGGTAAAGCGCTCGCGTGTAACGCCGCCGGACAGGATAAATTCCTGTTTGTCGTCGATTTTGAATGTTTTGACGGCACCGGTACCCCAAGCATCTTTGAGTTCTTGTATTGAGTCATCATCATCAAGGAAAGTCAAACCGTTGTTATCACGTTTGCTGCCACCGCTGTAATACACACCTGCCTTGATGCCTTGGTCTTTGTTTCTATAAGCATATTGAATGGAGCGGCGCATACCTGAAGTGAGCAGGCCGTCGCTCAGGCTTAAGGTATTGGCCAGGTCGGTCTGTTTGACTTCGTCGGTAATCACGGTCTGGTTGCCGTAAGTCAGTTCGCCGTATTTATTGTGTCCGACACCGGCATAAAGCTGGCGGGCATACAGATGGTCGAAATCGTGGTTAGAAGGCGTTCTATTGCCGCGATTGTCTTTGCCGCGGAAACGCCATTCGACGCGGCCGAGGCCGTAGAGGTCGTTGCCCAGCGACTGGTTGAGTTTGAAACCGAAGCGCGAGCCGTTGTTTTGAATGGGGTGGTTTTTGGCTTCTTTGGTAATACTGTCCACTTTGCCGTCGTCGTATTCGGTTTTTTTGACGGCTTCGGTTTTCCATTGAAGACGGGCGGAACCGACGAAATCGAGTTTGGTTCCGGTCGGCTCGTAATTAATCAGCGAAACGGCGGATGCCGGTGCAGCCAAAAAGGCGGTTGACACGATAAACGCCAGCTTGTTTTTATTCTGTTTCATAGAAATCTGCTTTCAATAACAGGTTAAAATTAAAACGAGCCTATAGTTTATCCTGATTGATATTTTTTAATCAACGGCTTAGAACCTTAATCACTACAATTGCACCAGATTCTCCAGGTGCAGCACAAGAACAATCCGGTAAAACCGTGCTCTAGACTAAAAAAACTTTAAAACTTCTTTAACTATCAAAAAACAGACGGTAGATAAAAAGAGGCGAACGGCGTGAAAAAAACATGTTCAATTAAATTGCGTTAATTAATAGTTAAATATTATGAAAAATAAAACGGGATATTAAATTAAATGAGATTAAATATGCGTAATAGATTCGGACGTGACGCTACCGTACCGTATAATTACAGCCGTTTTTTAGTAGTTTGCACGGCAGTGGCAGTAATCGTTTAAAATTAAACGGGTTGCTTTGATATGCTTCTGCTGTGAAGAGGAAATGTACGGAACATGACAACAAAAAACAAAGAGGCTCCCAGAATTGCTTTCTACTCGCACGATACCATGGGTTTGGGCCATATCCGCCGCAATATGCTGCTGTCTCAAGCAGTTTTGGAAGCCTATCCTGATGCCGACGTGTTGCTGCTTTCGGGTGTTCGCGAATCCGGTGCTTTCAAGCTCTCCAAAGGCGCAGACAGCGTTACCATGCCGACATACTATAAAACTTCAGACGGCAAGTATATTCCGCGTTCGCTGGGTAAAGACGTCAAGCGTTTGGTCAATATCCGCAAAAACATCATTCATGCCGCATTGGAAGCATTCGAGCCGGACATCGTCGTCATCGATAATGTTCCGCGCGGTGCCATGAACGAGTTGGACAACATTCTGCCCGAGCTGGCCAGCCGTGGAACCCATATCGTATTGGGTGTGCGCGATATTATTGATGAGCCTGAAGCCGTCTTGAACCAATGGAAAAAACTGAAAAACATCGAAATTATCCGCCTGTATTTTTCCACCATTTGGGTTTACGGCGATCCCAACCTCTATGATTTTGCCCGTGAATACCATATTCCCGCCGATATTGTCGAAAAAATCCATTACGTCGGCTATCTCGACCAGAGCCGCCGCAAGGAAGAGCACGGTTTGGATACCATCATGGCGGAAGTCTCGCCGCCTTATGCGCTTTGCGTTGTCGGTGGCGGCCAAGACGGCTTCGAACTGGCACAAGCCTTTATGCAGTCGCAACTGCCTGATAATTGGAGCGGGCTGCTAATTACCGGTGCGCTGATGCCCGAAGCGTAACGCGAAAAACTGCATCAAATGGCAGGTACGCGAAAAGACATCAAGGCAGTGGATTTCGTGCCCGAACCGCTGAAAATCATGCAAAACGCATAATGTATCATCTCCATGGGTGGTTATAACACTACTACGGAAATCCTGTCTTTCCACAAACGTGCCCTAATCGTACCGCGCATCAAACCGCGAACCGAACAGTGGATCCGCGCTTCGCGGCTGGCGGAAATGGGCATTACCGACTGTCTGCACCCGGACAATCTGACCCCCGAAGCCTTAAGCCGCTGGATGCAGGCGCAGAAACCGCAGTTGGACGCACGAGATACCCTGCGTTTTGACGGTTTGGAGCGGATGGTCAGGGAAGTCGGCTGCATTATCGGCGAAACTCCTGTCTGAAAAATTCCCGAGTTGCCTTATTTATCTTTCCTCCAACGTTTTTATAAAAATTCTTCAAGAAAAACAAAATAATGAACCATGCAGTAACACATCCCTATATCGGCTACGTTCTGAAACGTTATCCTCGCTTTTCCGAAACTTTTGTCGTCAACGAAATTCTGGCGCACGAGCGGGAGGGTACGAAAATTGATATTTTCGCCTTAGGCCCGGTTGAGGAAACCCATTTCCAAGACGGTATTTCTCAAGTGCGTGCACCGGTTACGCGCCTGAACCACAAACAGCACAAACCCGAAGCTGTCTGGCAGCTGATGCAGCAGGGGTTTGCGCAACTTCCGGAGTTCGCCGAAAAGCTGGCTAAAGCAGAATGTACCGTGCACGAACTTGCACAAAGCATTTTCATCGCGCTGGCAATCAAAGAACGCGGCATTGAGCATCTGCATGCACATTTCGGGACACAGGCCACAACGGTTGCCCGTCAGGCCGCCATCTTTGCCGATATTACCTACACATTTACCGCGCATGCCAAGGACATCTATTTTCAATATGAAGAATCAACCGGTTTGGGCAAAAAAATGCGGGATGCGTTTGCAACGGTAACCGTTTCCGACTACAACCTTGCCTATCTGAAAGAGCAGTACGGCAGCGATGCGGATAAAACCGTTCGCATCTATAACAACGGCATGGATTTGCAGAAATTCCCCTACAACGGGTTCGGTTCGCGCGAACGCCATATCCTTGCAGTCGGCCGGTTGGTCGTCAAAAAAGGGTTTGACGTATTGCTCGAGTCGCTGGCGATATTGAAACAGCAAAATATTGCTATGCGCTGCACACTGGTCGGAGGCGGCCCGTTGCAGGAAGAGTTGTCTGCGCAGATTCAGGCACTGGACATCGGCGACGTGGTTGAAATGGTCGGCCCTATGCCCCAACCCGATATTATCAATATGATGAAAACCGCCAATATGGTGGTTGCACCCTGCGTAGTCAGTGAAGACGGCGACCGAGACGGCCTGCCGACCGTTTTGCTGGAATCGATGGCTTTGGGCACACCCGTCATCTCCACACAAGTAGCAGGTATTCCCGAGTTGGTCAAAGACGGTAAAACAGGTTTGTGCGTACCGCAACGTGATGCCCGTGCCTTGGCTTCAGCCATGCAGCGCCTGCTGGACGACCATGAAATGTGCGAAACCCTTTCCCGCAACGGCCGTGCATCCATTGAGCGTGAATACGACGAAGACCGAAACGCCGCACGTCTGCGCGAAATTTTCCGCGCGGCAACAGCCGGTCGGAAATAAAGGAGGAAACCATGCGAGTAGCCTATATCTGCGCCGATCCTGGCATTCCGGTATTCGGAACCAAAGGTGCTTCCGTCCATGTTCAGGAAGTTATTAAAGGAATGCTGCAAAAAGGATTGGACGTTACCCTGTTTGCCCAGCGCTTGGGCGGAGATGCTCCCGAAGAGCTGAAAAACATCAAAATCCGTACCTTAGACAAACTGCCGAAAGAATCGGTGGAAATCCGTGCACGCGCGGCTTTGGCAGCCAATGAGAAAGTGGAAGCGATGCTGGCGGCGGAAGCGCCGTTTGACTTGGTGTACGAGCGTTACTCCCTGTGGAGCAACGCCGGAATGAGCTTTGCGAAAAAACACGGCTGCACGGGAATTTTGGAAGTAAACGCCCCGCTTATCGAAGAGCAGAAAAAACACCGTGAGCTGCCACTGGAAACGGAGGCCCAAAAAATCGCAGAATCCGTATTTGCCGACGCCGATGCAATGATTGCGGTATCGCCGGGGGTCAAGCAGTATCTGGAAACATTCCCGCAGGCAAAAGGCCGCATCCATGTCATTGCCAACGGCGTATCTCTAGACCGTTTCGCGCCTGCTGCCGCGCAGAATGTCCAACGTTTAGGCCGTCTGAAAACAGGTGCAGAAACAACCGTCGGCTTTCTCGGCACCTTAAAACCCTGGCACGGACTGGCGACCTTGGTCGAGGCTTGGGCTTTACTGCGCGGACGCGGCCAAAATGTGCGCCTGCTGGTTGTCGGCGACGGCCCCGAATACGAATCGCTGCACAAAAGCATTGCTGACCGCGGCCTGTCGAATTTTGCGGAATTTACCGGTGCCGTCCAGCCTGAAGACGTTCCGAAATGGCTGGGACAAATGGACATTGCCGTCGCACCGTATCCGCATATGGAACACTTCTACTTTTCACCGCTGAAAATCTACGAATATATGGCAGCGGGCATTCCGGTGGTCGCAACGCGCGTCGGCCATTTGGAAAGCGTGGTTTCAGACGGCATCAACGGCGTATTGGCCGAAGCCGAGAATCCGCCCGCAATGGCAGACTGTATCGAAGCATTGGCCGGAAATCCCGAGCAGCTCCGATTATTGGGCGAGGCCGCCCGTAAAACTGCGGAACGGGAACACAGCTGGCTCTCCGTCATAGAGCGGATACTGTCTATTGCGGAAGAATGCCGTCTGAAAAAATAACTCAAGAAAGAATGCATGAACAAAGACACAATCCAAGCAGCCTGCAAACGTCTTGCCAACTCTGTGCGGCAAAGCAGGTTCGGTAACTGTTTTTCCATTAAAAACAATGCCTGGTGGAAAGTCGCATACCGGTTTAAAGACTATATCCGGCCGGAACGCTGGCTGATTGCAGGCTCGCTGGGGGCATTGCTGAGCTCGACATTTATACGCCTGCTCAAACCGCTGCCGCTGGCTTTTGCAGTCGACCATATTTTGGTAGAGGTTGTCGAGCACGTCGACAAAATGGACGGTGTCAAAGAAGCCAGGCCGGCCGTAACCGACATTCAGTTCAGCACCAGCCTATTTGACATTTCACTTGGTGCTATCGACAACGACTACCTGCTGATGGGCTGCGCCGTTGCCGTTATTTTGATTGCGCTTCTGATGGCCGCAGGCAACTTCATCAGCACAGTCGGGCTGTCGCTGGCAGGCAGCCGTATTCTGGATAAAGTCCGCAGCGATTTGTTCTCACCTGCTCGGACTTTCCATGCGTTTCCACTCGCAGGCCAGAACCGGCGATCTGACCATGCGCTTGGTCAGCGACGTCGGTATGCTGCGTGAGGCTGTTGTAACGGCATTGATGCCGATGCTGGCCAACATTTTCGTACTGACCGGCATGCTCAGCGTCATGTTTGTATTGAACTGGAAGCTGACGCTGTTTTCAATTGCCTCTCTGCCGCTTCTGTGGCTGATGACCAGCCGTTCGGGCAAACGCATCCACCAAGTCAGCCGCGAACAGCGCAAAAAAGAAGGCGGTATGGCCTCGAAGGCCTCGGAATACATTGCCTCCATCAAAACCATCCAGTCATTGTCGCTGGAAAACGAAACCATCCGCAGCTTTGAAGGCAACAACAGCCAAAGCCATTCGCAAGAGGTGAAATCCAAACGGCTGGCGGCAGGATTGGAGCGCCGCGTTGATGTATTGGTCGCTTTCGTAACCGCCGTCGTTCTGTATTACGGCTCCAATGTCGTTTTAGACGGCAAAATGTCGCCGGGCGAACTGATTGTTTTCATGTCTTACCTGAACAATTCTTTCCGCCCCGTCCGAGAATATGCCAAATATACGGCACGCCTCTCCAAAGCATTGGCTGCCGGCGAACGCATTGTTGATTTAATGGACGAACAGCCCGACATTACCGACAAGCCCGGCGCTAAAGATTTGGTACAGACCAAAGGCGAAATTCAATTCGACCACGTCTTTTTCAATTATCAGGACAAAGACAACCGGGTATCCGTTTTGAAAGGGATTGATTTTCTTATCAGCCCCGGAGAAAGCGTTGCCATTGTCGGGCCGTCCGGCGCAGGGAAAACTACAATTACCAGCCTACTGTTGAGGCTGTACGAACCGACGGAGGGTGTTATCCGCATCGACGGATACGACATTCAGGAATACACCATCGCCAGTATGCGCAAACAGATTTCCGTCGTGCCGCAGGAAAACCTGCTCTTCGGCCTGAGTATCCGCGACAACATCGCGCTGGGCGCAGTCAACAACGCCGGCGAAGTAACGCATGAGGAAGTTGTGGCCGCAGCCAAGTTGGCCAATGCACACGACTTTATCAGCGTGCTGCCCGACGGTTGCAACACCATTCTGAGCGAACGCGGCGGCTCGCTTTCAGGCGGACAGCGTCAGCGTATCGCCATTGCCCGCGCAGCCATCAGCCAAAGTGCTATTTTGATACTGGACGAACCGACTGTCGGCCTCGACAGCGAAAGCCATGTCATCAATGCGTTACACAATCTGATGAAACAGCGCACAACAATCATGATTATCCACGATTTGGCATTTGCTGCAGCCACCGACCGCATTATTTTCGTTGAAAACGGCGTGGTCGTCGAACAGGGCAACCACGAAGACCTGCTTCGGCAAAACGGCAACTATGCCGCTTGGTGGAAAATGCAGGCCAAATAAGCAATCAATGAAGGAAACGGATGCTGACAGAAGCAGACAAACACATCATCGAAAAAGACACGCAACTTCCCGGTTTGGCCGTATTGCTGGACGAAGAAGTGCTGCTTGAAAAACTTAAGGCATTGGAGCCGTTTAAAAACGCCGTCCACGCCGAAATCCAATACCTGCGCTACAAGCCTGCAACCAGCTGTGCCTGTACGCTGCGCATCGAATTATCCGACGGCTCAATCAGTTTTTATTACGCCAAAGCGCTGACGCGCGAACGTTTTGAAAAATCATGGAACAGATCTTCACGGAAAAAAGCTGTGGAAGAAGGCGATCCGTTTGCCCCCCAAGCCGTTTTCGACGCTTTCATCATGTTGTTGCACCCGGCATACGACAGAGAAATCGGCCATCTGAAATGGTTGGTCTGCAAAAAACACCGCAGACACATTCTGAAAGCCTGTTCCCTCCTTTACTCCGAAGAAGACGAGCCGGATATTAAAATCCTCTGCTACAAACCCGAGCGCAGGCTGGTTGCCCGAGTCAGCAGCAAGGGGCAGCCGCTGGCGATTATCCGCAGCGGCACACCGGACGAATTTACCAAAATGCTGATTGGCAATGCGTTCGGCGTATCTCACGGCGGTGTGCTGCTGATGGGCGCAGACGGCGCAAGCTGCACATTAGCGACCAAATGGCAGAAGGGCGAAAGCCTCTGCCCCGAAGAAGGAATACCGCCCGATGAAGAGTTGACCCAGGAATTAGGACGCAAACTGAGCCGTATCCATGCCGCGACCTACAAACACCCTACCGTGTACGGCATTTCCGACGAAATAAAATCCCTGCACGGCGTAATCAATACGTTCAAACACATCCTGCCTTTTCAGACGGCATGGTTTGAGCGTTTGGTTGCAGCAACCGAACAGGGGCTCTCCGCTCTGCCGGAGCGTTTTACCCTGATTCACGGCGATTTTTCGCTTGACCAGGTCATCCAGCGGAAAAGCCGGAACGGCGAAACCAAGCTGCACATTCTCGACTGGGATCGCTCAGCCTACGGCCATCCGCTGATGGATTTAGCGACATTCAGAGCAAGACTTGAGCTTCAGGTTATCGAAGGTATCCTGCCCCGCTGGCACGCCGATTCCCTTATCGAAACCCTCTTTGCCGCCTACCGCCGCAAAATCGGGGAAAATTTTGAAGGATTACGCTGGTTTACTGCATCGGCAATGTTGCGTTTGGGAGCCGAGCCGTTTCGGAAACGTCATCCGCAATGGGAGCAATATACTCTGCAACTGTTGCAGCGCGTAGAACGCATATTGGCAGATGCCGATATTCCCTATACGGAAAAATCCGGACAAAGCACCGATTTATTGCAGGATGCCGCGCTGCCAACCCTTCTTGACAAAGAGCAAATGCAGATGTTGATGCGCGGGCATCAGATTCTCTCTGAAGAAGAAACCGTTATTTCCGCCGGGCTGCGCCGTTACAAACCCAAGCGCCGTGCATTGGTTGATTACCGCATCGGCAGGATAAACGCGGAAAACTGCCCGTACCTCATCGGTAAATACCGCGCCAAAGGGTTGGACAAACGTTCCTACCGCGTGCAAAAGCAGCTTTGGCAGTCGGGGTTTGACGATCAGGCACAAACCGGCGTGCCCGAAGTAAGCGGAACGCTGCCGGAACTCAATACGTGGTTCCAGCGCCGCATAAGCGGAGATACGGTCGGCAATGTCCTGACGCCGAAAAACGGCCGTCTGAATTTTCTCGGACAGGCAGTCGCCCGTTCACTCGGCGCGCTGCACCGGAGCGGCGTTGCGGAATCGCTCGGACTGCCTGCCCACACACCGCATCACGAATTGGAAATTCTGAAAAAACGGCTGGCGGATGTACAAACCAAACTGCCCGATTTGGCAAAACGCATTGCCGCCGTATCCGAAGGCTGTACGGCGTTGGCCGAGCAACTGCCCGAAACCGCAGAGGCCAGCATACACCGCGACTTCTACCAAGACCAGATACTCGAACGGCACGGCCGCCCCGGGCATATGGTTCTGCTTGATTTGGACTTGGTGTGCCGCGGCCACGCCGAACTGGATGCAGGCAACTACCTCGCCCACATCCAAGAATTCGCCCTGCGCCGATACGGCAGCATTGATGCTTTAAAAGCGCACGAAGACGCATTTAAAGCGCAATTTCTGGACGAAAATCCGGCAAATGCAGACGCGGTGGAAATCTATACCACCCTGAGCCTGGCACGCCATATCGACATCAGTACATTGTTTGAAAACCGTACCCGCACCACCGAAACATTATTAAAAATCTGCGAAAACCGATTGGCTTCGCATCTCACGCAACAAGGAAATTTATGAAAATCACCGTAGCAGGCGCAGGCTACGTCGGCCTTTCCAATGCCGTCCTGTTCGCCCAAAAACACACAGTATCGCTGCTCGATGTCAGCGCAGAAAAAGTCGGTCTCATCAACCAAAAAAATCGCCGATTCAAGACGAGGAAATCAGCGGATATCTGGCAACCAAGAAACTCGACCTGCACGCCACCACTAATGCGGACGAAGTGTATGCCGATCCCGACTATATCATCATCGCTACGCCGACCGATTATGATCCCGATACCGACTACTTCGACACAAGCTCGGTAGAATCCGTACTGGCAGCCGCTTTGGCGCAAAACAATAAAGCTTGGATTATTATCAAATCCACCATCCCCATCGGCTTCGTCGTAAAAATGCGCGAAAAATTCCATACGGACCGCATTATTTTCTCTCCCGAATTTCTGCGCGAAAGCAAAGCGCTTTACGACAATCTTTATCCGTCGCGCATTGTTGTGGGCGATACCAACGAAGCGGCGCAACGGTTTGCAGAAGCCTTGCGCGAATGCAGCCTGAAACCTGATGCGCCGATTATCCTGACCGACCCGACCGAAGCCGAATCCATCAAACTGTTTTCCAACACTTATCTGGCTTTGCGCGTGGCATTCTTCAACGAACTGGATTCTTTTGCCGCCGCATTCGGCTTGGATGCTGCCCACATTATCGACGGCGTATCGGCCGATCCCCGTATCGGCAGCCACTACAACAACCCGTCGTTCGGCTACGGGGGCTACTGTCTGCCCAAAGACACCAGACAGCTTTTGGCCAACTACCAGAATATTCCGCAAAACCTCATCACGGCAATTGTCGAATCCAACAGCACACGCAAAGACTTTATCGCCGAAGACGTTTTGAAACGCAATCCGTCCGTCGTCGGCGTGTACCGCCTGACCATAGAAATCCGGCTCGGACAACTTCCGAAGCTCCAGCATACAGGGCGTCATGAAACGGATCAAAGACCAAGGCATTCCTGTGATCGTGTACGAACCAACCTATGGCGGCAACGACTTTTACGGTTCGGAAGTCGTCAAAGACTTGGCCGAATTCAAACGCCGTGCCGACATCATTCTTGCCAACCGCCTGAGCGACAACCTGCGGGATGTCGAGCCGAAAGTCTATACCCGCGATTTGAAAGGCAGTGATCTTTAATCCGGCTGACAAAAAAGGCCGTCTGAAAACACCGTTTTCCAAGCGAAACGGCGGTTTCAGACGGCCTTGCTGTTTCGGCGTTTTGCAGACGTTTCTAAGCGCGTATAATCCGCACATTGTTTTCAGACGGCCTCAGCCTGCCGACAGACCTGATGCCGTCTGAAAAATTTTAAAGGACAATCAAACCATGCAAATCATTCATACCGTCAAAGAATTGCGCGAATGGCGCAAAACTGCGGGCAAAGTCGCGTTTGTGCCGACGATGGGCAATTTACACGAAGGCCATCTGGCGCTGGTGCGCGAGGCGAAAAAGCGCGCGGATAATGTGGTCGTCAGCATTTTCGTCAACCGCCTGCAATTCGGTCAGGGCGAGGATTTCGACAAATATCCGCGCACTCTGCAGCAGGATGCCGGCAAGCTGGCAGACGAGGGCGTGGCGGTGGTGTTCACGCCCGACGAAAAAGAGCTGTATCCGAATGTGGAACAGCGTTACAACGTCGAGCCGCCGCATCTGCAAAACGAATTGTGCGGCAAGTTCCGCCCCGGCCATTTCCGCGGCGTGGCCACGGTGGTCGGCAAGCTCTTCAACATCGTGAAGGCCGATGTCGCCTGTTTCGGCAAAAAAGACTACCAGCAGCTCACGATTATCAAAGGCTTGGTCGAAGATTTGAATTTCGACATCGAAATCGTGCCCGTCGATACCGGCCGCGCTTCAGACGGCCTGGCGCTGTCCAGCCGCAACCAGTATCTGAGCAAGACCGAACGCGCCGAAGCGCCGCGTCTTTACCGCGAATTACAGAAGGCTGCCGAAGCGGTTAGAAGCGGAAGTGTTGCATATTTGCAAATCGAAAAAGAGGTCGTCCGCAGCCTGAGCGAGGCGGGTTGGACGGTGGATTATGTGGAAATCCGCCACGCGCAGACGCTTGAGGTCGCGCGCGCAGGCGACACGGAACTCGTGATTCTCGGGGCTGCGCGGCTGGGCAACACCCGTTTGATCGATAATTTGGAAGTTTTGTTAAGCTAATTAACATTGCTTAAGTTATAATTAAACTGTTTCAAATGAGGTATCGTTTGAAACAGTTTTTTTTTATTAACAATAGGCAAGAAGATAGTGTCGGTTTATAATGACGGCATATTAAAAAGGGAAACCGAAAAAGGGGTTGATTCATGGGAATGCTGAGTCTCTTATTCGCTGCAATACTGCTGTTGGGCTTGATGATGGCTTACCGGCAGAAACTTGAAAAAAGCAGAAACAATTATCAGGATTCGTTTGTGGCGCTGAAAATCGCGCTGTCCTGCCGCCATCAGGCCGTGAAATACGTTTTGGACGCGGCGCAGCTTTATCTGTTAAATGACCACACCATCGAGCCCAAACTGCTGATTGCCTGCACTGAAGCTGAGCAGGCTTTGTCGCGGGCGGCAAAATCGTTTTCTTCGGAATCGGTGGCGGTTTTGAGTAGCGCGGAAGCTAAGCTCAACGGCCTTTTGAAAGAAATGCAGCCGCTGCTCGACATCAATCCGCTGGCCTGTTCCGACAAGCGCCTGAGCGCCCAGCTTGAAATGTTGGATGCGGCGGAAAGCGATGTCGTCGTTGCCCGCAGAGCCTACAACCGCGCGGCAGAACGCTACAACCAGCTGACCAACCGTTTCCCGTTTGCCTTGTGCGCCGGCTGCATGGGTTACAAATCCTCGGCAGGCTTGGTAAAATTTCAAGACAATAATGTGACGCAAATGAGCCGACAGCTTTTGGTTTGATCCGATTATCCGATTACCTGATAAAAGGCCGTCTGAAACAGTAGTATTCCGTTTCAGACGGCCTTTTGACTGTTATAATTTTCTCAATGCTGTTGCAAAAATCAAAGCTGCTGTCTGACACTTCGGCTGCGCTCAGCGCAAGCACTTCGGCTGCGCTCAGTACTAGAACTTTCACGGACGTCATTCCCGCGCAGGCGGGAATCCACGGTTAAAAACAGGCAATATCTTGTTTTAACACAGTTTCAGAAAATCAGGCGTAGATTCCCGCCTGCACGGGAATGACGTCAGTTGAAGGGTTGCTTCAGACGGCCTTTAGCCTTTAGACAGACGTTTTTATTTTTGCAAAGGTCTTTTCCCGTTCCCATCCATTCATTACGGACTGCCCATCATGTTTACCCAAGCCGCCAAAGAGTTGACCACGCTGCGCGACGTATTGCGTTTTGCCGTCAGCCGTTTCAACGAAGCAGGGCTTTTTTTCGGACACGGTTCCGACAACGCCCACGACGAAGCCGCCTATCTGATTCTGCACACGCTCAATCTGCCGCTCGACAGCCTCGAACCCTATCTCGATGCCAAGCTGCTGGAAAGTGAGAAAAAAGCAGTTTTGGGCTTAATCGAGCGCCGCGTTACCGAGCGCATTCCCGTGGCCTACCTGACCAATCAGGCTTGGCAGGGCGATTTTGATTTTTATGTCGATGAACGCGTGATTGTACCGCGTTCGTTTGTGTACGAGCTTTTGGGCGAACCGCTCGCGCCGTGGATCGAACACAACGAATTGGTTCACCGCGCACTGGATTTGTGTACCGGCAGCGGCTGTTTGGCGGTTCAGATGGCCTATCACTATCCCGCCGCCGAAATCGACGCCGTCGATTTGAGTTTGGACGCGCTGGAAGTGGCCGCCGTCAACGTCGAAGAATACGGCTTGGAAGAGCGCATCAAGCTGATTCACACCGATTTGTTTGAAGGCTTGGAAGGTACTTACGACCTGATTGTCTCCAACCCGCCCTATGTCGATGCCGAGTCGGTTGAAAGCCTGCCCGACGAATACCTGCACGAGCCGGAACTGGCGCTGGGTAGCGGCGAAGACGGCTTGGACGCCACCCGCAAAATCCTGTTGCAGGCCGCCAAATTCCTCAATCCGCGCGGCGTGTTACTGGTCGAAATCGGCCACAACCGCGACGTTTTGGAAGCCGCTTATCCCGAGCTGCCGTTTACTTGGCTGGAAACCAGCGGCGGCGACGGTTTTGTCTTCCTGCTGACGCGCGAGCAGTTGCTGGGCGAAGAGTAGACTAGATTTGACCTGATAAAGCAAAGGCCGTCTGAATTTTCAGACGGCCTTTGCTGTTTTACAACCCAAACGGGGTTTTATAAGGCTGCCAATGCAGCGTTTAGCGCTGCGCTCGGGCGCATGGCTTGGGCGGCTTTGTTTTGGTCGGGGAAGTAGTAGCCGCCGATGTCGGTGGCTTTGCCCTGTACGGCGGCAAGTTCGGCGACGATTTCGGCTTCTTTCGCGGCGAGGGTTTCGGCCAGCGGGGCGAATTTGGCTTTCAGTTCGGCGTCTTTGTCTTGCGCGGCGAGTGCCTGTGCCCAGTAGAGGGCGATGTAGAAGTGGCTGCCGCGGTTGTCGAGGTCGCCGGTTTTGCGTTTGGGCGATTTGTCGTTGAGCAGGAGCTGCTCGGTGGCGGCGTCGAGGGTGTCGGCCAATACTTGGGCTTTGCTGTTACCGGTTTTTTGGGCGAGATGCTCGAAAGATACGGCCAGGGCGAGGAATTCGCCGAGGCTGTCCCAACGCAGGTGGTTTTCTTCGAGGAACTGCTGGACGTGTTTGGGCGCGGAGCCGCCGGCACCGGTTTCAAACATGCCGCCGCCGTTCATAAGGGGAACGATGGAGAGCATTTTGGCGCTGGTGCCGAGTTCTAAAATCGGGAAGAGGTCGGTGAGGTAGTCGCGCAATACGTTGCCGGTAACGGAGATGGTGTCTTCGCTGTTTTTAATGCGTTTGAGGCTGAACAGGCAGGCTTCGACGGGCGGGAGGATGCGGATGTCGAGGCCGTCTGTATTTTGTTCGGCGAGGTATTTTTCGACTTTGGCAATCAGGCTTTGGTCGTGCGGGCGTTTGGCGTCGAGCCAGAACACGGCGGGGGTGTTGCTCAAACGGGCGCGGTTGACGGCGAGCTGTACCCAGTCTTTGACGGGGGCGTCTTTGGTTTGGCACATGCGCCAGATGTCGCCGGCTTCGACGTCGTGCGCCATCAGTACTTTGCCGTCTGAATTGATGACTTCGACTTTGCCGTCGGCGGGAATTTCAAAGGTTTTGTCGTGCGAACCGTATTCTTCGGCGGCTTGCGCCATCAGGCCGACGTTGGGGACGGTACCCATGGTGGTCGGGTCGAACGCGCCGTTTTCGCGGCAGAAATCGATGGTGGCTTGGTAGATGCCGGCGTAGCTGCTGTCGGGGATGACGGCTTTGGTGTCGCGCAGGGCGCCGGTTTTGTCCCACATTTTGCCGGAGTTGCGGATCATTGCGGGCATGGAAGCATCAACGATGACGTCGCTGGGAACGTGTAAGCTGGTGATGCCTTTGTCGGAATCGACCATGGCGACGTCGGGATTGGCGGCGTAAACGGCGGCGATTTCGGCTTCGACGGCGGCGCGGGTGTCAGACGGCAGTTTATTGAGATTGGCCAGCAGACTGCCGAAACCGTTGTTGACGTTAACGCCCGCAGCGGCGAGTTCGGTGCCGAATTTTTCAAACACGGGCGCGAAGAAGGCTTTGACGGCGTGGCCGAAAATAATCGGGTCGGACACTTTCATCATGGTCGCTTTCATGTGCAGCGAAAACAGCAGGCCGCGCGCTTTGGCGTCTTGGATTTCTTTGGCGAGAAACGCGGTCAGCGCTTTTTTGCTCATCACGGTCGCGTCGATGATTTCACCGTCTTTCAGCGCGACGGGCTTGCGCAAATCCTGTTTGTTGCCCTGTTTGTCGGTGAATATGATGGAAACAGCGGTTGCGGCGGGCACGGTAACGGATTGTTCGTTATGGAAAAAATCGCCGGAAGTCATGGTGGCGACGTGGGTTTGCGAATCTTTCGTCCATGCGCCCATGCTGTGCGGATTTTTCTTGGCGAAGTTTTTCACGGCTTTCGGGGCGCGGCGGTCGGAGTTGCCTTCGCGCAAAACAGGGTTTACCGCGCTGCCTTTGATGCGGTCGTAGCGCTCGCGCACGGATTTTTCTTCATCGGTCTGCGGGTCGGCAGGAAAATCGGGAACGGCATAGCCTTTGCCCTGCAATTCTTTAATGGCGGCGGTCAGCTGCGGCACGGACGCGCTGATGTTGGGCAGCTTGATAACATTGGCTTCGGGCTGTTTGACCAAATCACCCAACTGCGCCAGCGCATCGGGAACGCGTTGGTTTTCGGCAAGATATTCGGGAAACTGCGCCAGAATACGGCCGGCCAGCGAAATATCGGCGGTTTGCAGATCAATGCCTGCGGGTGCGGTAAACGCCCGGGCAATCGGCAGCAGTGATTGGGTGGCCAATGCGGGCGCTTCGTCGGTGTAGGTGTAGATAATGGTGGATTTTGACATGGGTTCTTCTCTTGTAGGCTAAGGGTTTTTCTTCTTGCGCACAGCGCTGTGGCCAAGATTGTGCGCCGCACCATTATGGCACATTTTGCACCGTGCCGGGGATGGGAAAAGGCCGTCTGAAAATGCATCCCGTAGATTTTTCAGACGGCCTTTGGCGGTTAAAACAAAATTTTAGGAAAAAGAAAAACCCGCTGAAAATCAGCGGGTTTTTTCTATCATTTGGCGGAGTAAGAGGGATTCGAACCCTCGATGCAGGTTGACCCCACATGCTTCCTTAGCAGGGAAGTGCCTTCAGCCTCTCAGCCATTACTCCGTAAGGAAAGCCGAACTATACTGACGCGGCGGATTTGTGTCAAGCGTGATTGTGTGCAGAATAAATAAACGGCTGAATTTGCTTGTACAAAAACGCAACGCTGTAAATGCGCGGCATGATTCCGCCGTTTGGCTGCTACAATGCGCGCTGTTGAAGAAGAAAGGCCGTCTGAAAAAATGAACCGTCTGATTGCGTTTAACAAGCCCTACGGCGTGATTTGCCAGTTTTCCGCCCATGAAAAACACGCCTGTTTGAAAGACTACATCGACCGCCCGAATTTCTATCCCGCAGGGCGGCTGGATACCGACAGCGAAGGGCTGCTGCTTCTGACCGGCGACGGGCGCTTGCAGGCGCAGATTGCGGAGCCTAAATTCAAGCAGGAAAAAACCTATTGGGCGCAGGTTGAGGGTGCTCCCGACGAGGCCAAGCTGGATTTGCTGCGAAACGGGCTGGACTTGGGGGATTTCGTTACCCGCCCCGCGAAAGCGCGTCTGCTGAACCCCGATGAAACCGCCAAACTCTGGCCGCGCAACCCGCCCATCCGCGAACGCAAAAGCGTGCCCGATTTTTGGCTGGAAATCAAAATCACCGAGGGCAAAAACCGCCAAGTCCGCCGCATGACCGCCAAGGCGGGCTATCCTTGTCTGCGCCTCGTGCGCGTGGCGGTAGGCCGTCTGAATGTATTTGAACTGGGTTTGAAATTAGGCGAATGGCGGTTTGCGGAAACACTGCCTTGAATCGTCTCAGGCCGTCTGAAAAGTTTGTACGGACGCCGCCGTCTGAGCCTCGGCGTAAACCGGATTTTCAGACGGCCTGCAAATACCGCGCAAACGTTATTTGATGTAACCCTGCAAGGCCGTCTGAAAGCGTTCAGACGGCCTGATGCTTATGTTAGAATCAAGCTGTTTACTGTTTGAACCATCTATCCGAGAAGGAGAAAAAACATGGCAACCGTCGCACGCGACATTTTCAAAGCCTACGACATCCGCGGCATCGTCGGCAAAACGCTGACCAACGACGCGGCCTATTTAATCGGCAAAGCCGTTGCTGCACGCGCGGCGGTGCAGGGTGTGTCTAAAATTGCGCTTGGCCGCGACGGGCGCGTGAGCGGCCCCGAGCTGATGGCGAACATCCAACGCGGCCTGACCGAAAGCGGCATCGACGTTTTGAACGTCGGCATGGTCGCCACGCCCATGCTGTATTTCGCGGCGGTTAACGAATGCGGCGGCAGCGGCGTGATGATTACCGGCAGCCACAATCCCGCCGACTACAACGGTTTCAAAATGATGCTCGGCGGCGGCACGCTCGCGGGCGAGGCGATTCAGGAGTTATTGGCCGCCATCGAAGCCGACAGTTTCGTTTCCGCAGACAAAGCGGGCAGCGTGACTGAGCAAGACGTTGCCGAAGCCTACATCGCCAACATCGTCGGCCACGTCAAACTCAAACGGCCGATGAAAATCGCCATCGACACGGGCAACGGCGTCGGCGGCGCGTTTGCGGGCAAGCTCTTCCGCGGTTTGGGTTGCGAAGTGACCGAGCTTTTCAGCGAAGTGGACGGCAATTTCCCCAACCACCATCCCGATCCGTCCAAACCGAAAAACCTGCAAGACCTGATTGCCGAATTGAAAAACGGCGACGCCGAAGTCGGCTTGGCGTTTGACGGCGATGCCGACCGTTTGGGCGTTGTGACCAAAGACGGCCACATCATCTATCCCGACCGCCAGCTCATGCTGTTTGCTCAAGACGTTTTGAGCCGCAACCCGGGCGCGAAAGTGATTTTCGACGTGAAATCCACCCGCCTGCTCGCGCCGTGGATCAAACAACACGGCGGCGAACCACTGATGGAAAAAACAGGGCACAGCTTCATCAAATCCGCCATGAAAAAAACCGGCGCGCTGGTTGCAGGAGAAATGAGCGGCCATATCTTCTTTAAAGAACGTTGGTTCGGTTTCGACGACGGCCTTTACGCCGGTGCGCGCCTGCTGGAGATTTTGTCGGCGTCTGCCAATCCTTCCGAAGTGTTGAACAGCCTGCCGCAAAGCATCGCCACGCCCGAATTGAACATCGACCTGCCCGAAGGCAGTAACGGCCACCAAGTCATCGAAGAGCTGGCCGCCAAAGCCAAATTCGACGGCGTAACCGACATTATTACCATCGACGGCCTGCGCGTCGAATTCCCCGACGGCTTCGGCCTGATGCGCGCATCGAATACTACACCGATTCTGGTGCTGCGTTTTGAAGCCGACACGCAGGAAGCCATCGAGCGCATTCAAAGCCGGTTTAAAGCCTTAATCGAAAGCAAACCCGGCTTGAAATGGCCGCTGTAAAGCAGGATTGAAATTTAAGAGGCCGTCTGAATACCCGGTTACTGAGCGTAGCCGAAGTTTCAGACGGCCTTTGTCTGCCTGCAAGGTTCAAAGCGCCGGCGCCGCGTTATATAATTCCTGCAATCCTTTTCAGACGGCTTTCCCATGCTCAGCTACCGCCACGCCTTTCATGCCGGCAACCATGCCGATATGCTCAAACATTTCACGCTGTTTCTCACGCTGGAATATTTCAACCGCAAAGACAAGCCGTATTGGTATATCGACACCCATAGCGGCGTGGGTTTGTATGACCTTGAAAGCGGCGAGGCGCAGAAAGTCGGCGAATACCGGCAGGGCATTGCGCTTTTAAACGCCGCGTCAAATCTGCCGCAGGGCTTGGCGGACTTCAGAGTCCGTCTGAAAACGCTGCTGCCTGCCGAAAACTTTTATTGCGGTTCGCCCTGGCTGGCGCAGGCGCTGACCCGCGAGGCCGACAAGCTGCGTTTTTTCGAGTTGCACCCCGCCGATTTCCAGCATCTGCAAAACAATCTGCGCGAAGCGCGGGTAGGGCGGCGTGCGCAAATTGTGCAGGGCGACGGCTATCGGGAGCTGGTGGCGCTGCTGCCGCCGCCGACCCGCCGCGCGGTGGTGCTGATTGATCCGCCGTATGAAGAAAAACAGGATTACCGCCGCGTGGTGCAGACGTTGAAAGACGCGAAAAAGCGTTTTGAAACAGGCTGTTATCTGGTTTGGTATCCCTGCCTGAGCCGTGTGGAAAGCAAAGAGCTGCCCGAGGCGCTGAAAAAACTGTCGCCCGAAAACTACCTTTGCGCCGAGCTGCACGTCCGCGCCCCGGGTGACGACGGATTCGGGATGTACGGCAGCGGGATGTTCGTCATCAACCCGCCGTATCTGCTCGCTGAACAGCTTAAGGCCGAACTGCCCGTTTTGACCGAAATTCTGGCGCAGGACAAAGGCGCGCATTTTGTTTTAGACGCGCGCGTGAAGTAGGGCGGAACTTTTGCGTCGGGTGGTTTTCGATTACAATCGGCTACAAAAGCTGTAGGTCAGATTCGAGAATCCGGCCTACAGCCTGCACTGTAAACCTTCCCAACTGTTCTATATAAGACTGCCCCGTTTTCAGACGGCCTTAATCTGGAAATTTATGAAAACATACACCCATCTCGCCTTATTCGCCGCGCTGCCGTTTTTACTCGCGGCCTGCGGCGAAAAAAACGACCAAAACGATGCGACACAAGTGTTCAAAAACGAATTCCGCTTGGGCTTTATCGAAGCCGCCAGCGAACAATGCGTAAAAAATGTGCCGCAAAACAACGTATTGCCGTCTGAAACCGTGAAGCAGATTTGCGACTGCACTGCCGAGCAGATTGTCGATAAAGTTTCCGCGGAGGACGTTCCCGATGTATTGGCGGGCAAAGTCAGCCCCGAATTGCGGCAGAAAATCGCCGAAGCGACCAAAAGCTGTGCGCAGAAAGTGTTGGCCAAACCCGCTGCTGCTTCGGGCGAAAAAGCCGCATCGTCCGTCAAGCAGAAATAGCCGGAGGCCGTCTGAAAATTATATTGCTTGCTGAGCGAAGCCGAAGGATTCAGACGGCCTTTTACCCATCATATCCCAATTTTTAAACAGAAAGTCAGGATGCCGAAATGAAGACATTCGCACAATTCCTTCCGCAACACCTTGCGCAACACGGTATTCCCGCCGAGCTGGGCAGCGTGTTGGAATCGGTTGTTTCCGCCTGCTGCGACATCAGCGGCAAAGTCCGCCTCGGCGCGCTCGCGGGCGTGCTCGGTGCGGCGGGTACGGGCAATATTCAGGGCGAAGATCAGAAAAAGCTTGATGTGATTGCCAACGATATTCTGATTAAGGTTTTGAAAAACAACCAAAATGTTGCAGGTTTGGCCAGCGAGGAAGAAGACACGTTTGTCGCCTGCAATGGAAACGGCCGTTATTTGGTGTTGTTCGATCCGCTCGACGGCTCGTCGAATATTGATGTGAATATTTCTGTCGGCACGATTTTTTCCATTCTGGCCAAATCCGAAGGCGCGTTGGCGACCGAATCGTTTTTGCAGTCCGGCCGCGCGCAGGCGGGCAGCGGCTATGTTTTGTACGGCCCGCAGACGCAGCTTGTGTTTACGCTGAAACACGGCGTGTTTGTGTTTACGCTGGATGAAAACGGCGTCTTTGTGCTGACGCAGGAGCAGCCGCAAGTGCCCGTTGCCACAAAAGAATTTGCAATCAATATGTCCAACCAGCGCCATTGGCTGCCGCCCGTGCAGCAATACGTTGCCGAACTCTTGGCCGGCGAAACGGGCGTACGCGGTAAAAACTACAATATGCGTTGGGTGGCGAGCATGGTGGCGGAAATCCACCGCATTCTGATGCGCGGCGGCGTGTTTATGTATCCGCAAGATACGCGCGATTTGAGCAAACCGGGCAAGCTGCGGCTGATGTACGAAGCCAATCCGATGAGCCTGATTTTGGAGCAGGCCGGCGGCGCGGCGGGCGATGCGGCGCAGGCTATGCTGGATATTCAGCCGACCGGTCTGCATCAGCGCGTTGCCGTGTTTATGGGCAGCCGCGAAGAAGTGGAATATGTGGAACGCCTGCATCGGGTTTGATGGCTGGGGTTTGATTTAAAAAGAAATAGGCCGTCTGAAAAATTTCAGACGGCCCTTATTGTTTAAACGGTTTTAACGCCTTATTTCTTTTTGCTTTTTGCAGCCGGAGCAGCTTTCCCTTTGTTCAATTTGGCGGTTGCAGTTTTGTCCAACATGCAAGATTTGGCGGCGATTTGGTCAACGACCTGCTGTTTGCCGTTTACGGTAGTTGTGCCGCGGATGGTCAGCATATTGCCGTTGACTTTGTCTACGTTTGCACCGTTGGCTTGTTCGGCAATCCATGCGATACCTTCGCCCCAGAATGCATTTTGACCGTTGGTGTTGCTGGCAACGCGGAACAGGCCCGGAGACAGTTGGTTTCTGAATTTCACTTGGGCAGCCACAACTTCGCCGCCTTTGATACCGTACATCACGTTCAGCGGCTCGTTGCCGCATTTGTAGGCCACTTCTTTGGTAGAGTCGATGGAATCCACTTTAACGGTTTGCGGCGCAGAGGGGCCTTGTTGTTGTGCAGGCGCGGCTTGGGTTTGCGCGGCGGCAACGGGCTCGTCTTTTTTCTTTTTGAATTTGTCGATGGTACCGCAGGCAGACAGGGCAACGGCGGCCAAAACGGCAGGGACGATCAGTTTCAAATTTGCATTCATTCGGTTTACTCCAAATTGTTTGAAAGGTTGCGCCGCAGAAAACTGTTTTCCGTCGGCTGTACGGCTCAAACCTTAACAGAGATTGCCCTCTTTGTCTTGTTTTCAGACGGCCAAACTGCCGTTGTAGATTTGTTTTTAAAAATAACGGTTTAAAATCAGTAAGCTGGGGGACTGTTTACGCAGGAAAAATATATTGAACTTTAGTAAAGGTGCTGACGGCAGCGGTATTTGCGGGTTGAAACGGCTTTCAGACGGCCTTACACTATGCGCCTGTTTTTACGGAAAGGAACAACATGAATATCTATGATTTTACGGTGAAAGATGCGCAGGGCAGGGATGTGGCACTGGCGGACTACCGCGGTAAGGTGCTGCTGATTGTCAACACCGCCACCCGTTGCGGGCTGACGCCGCAATATGAGGAGCTGCAAAAACTCTACGCGCAATACGCCGAGCAGGGCTTGGAAATTCTGGATTTTCCCTGCAAC
The DNA here is from genome assembly GCF_002216145.1 of Neisseria chenwenguii. Lineage (NCBI taxonomy): Bacteria > Pseudomonadati > Pseudomonadota > Betaproteobacteria > Neisseriales > Neisseriaceae > Neisseria > Neisseria chenwenguii. The sequence goes on along the minus strand of NZ_CP022278.1, from coordinate 445,865 downwards.
CAGTTCCGCGAACAGGCGCCGGAGAGCAGCGGCGAAATCGAGCAGGTCTGCAAAACTAAATTCGGTACGGAATTTAAAATTTTCGACAAAATCGAGGTCAACGGCCCGAATGCCGCGCCGCTTTATATTTACCTGAAAACGCAAAAGCCGGAAGACAAAGGCAATCATGTGTTCAAGGATTTTCTGCTGAAACTCGCATCGCTGGGAGAAAAGCGCGAGGGCAGCGACATCAAGTGGAATTTCACTAAGTTTTTGGTCAGCCGTGATGGCGAAGTGGTTGAACGCTTCGCACCGAGCGTGCCGCCGTCTGAAATTACCGACGATATTCAGATTCTGCTGTGAAGATGAAAGTGTAAAAAGGCCGTCTGAAAAATTTCAGACGGCCTTTGTTTGATAGGCGGCAAAACAGCGCTTAAGCGGCGTTTACTTTATCCTTGCGCATCAGCAGCGTAAGCAAATTGCAGATACGCTGTTTCATTTCGCGGCGGTCAACGATTTGGTCGATGGCGCCTTTTTCCAGCAGAAACTCGGCGCGTTGGAAGCCTTCGGGTAAGGTTTCGCGAACGGTTTGTTCGATAACGCGCGGGCCGGCGAAACCGATAAGGGCATTGGGTTCGGCCAAAACGACGTCGCCCAAAAAGGCGAAACTGGCGGAAACGCCGCCCATAGTCGGATCGGTCAAAACGGAAACAAACGGCAGGTGTTTCTCGGTCAGAAGATGTAGCGAAGCGCTGGTTTTGGTCATCTGCATCAAGGAGTTAAGCCCCTCCTGCATACGCGCGCCGCCGGATGCGGCCACGCAGACAAACGCGCAGTTGTCGGCAACGGCGCGGCGCACGCCCTGTACGAAGCGTTCGCCGACAACCGAACCCATCGAGCCGCCGATGAAGCGGAATTCAAATGCGGCAACGACGACGGGCAGGCCGTTCATCGTGCCTTTCATCACGACCAGTGCGTCGTCTTCGCCGGTCTGTTTGCGCGCAGCGGTGAGGCGGTCGGGATATTTTTTGCTGTCTTTAAATTTCAGCGGGTCGGTCGGTTTGACGTTGGCGCCGATTTCTTCGCGGCGTTCTTCGTCAAGCAGCAGGTTGATGCGCTCGCGGGCGGAGAGCGGGTTGTGGTAGCTGCATTTGGGGCAGACGGAATGGTTCTGCTTCAGTTCGGAAGAATAAACGGTGGCGGAACACGACGGGCATTTGTGCCACAAGCCTTCGGGAACGCTGGATTCGCTGTCGCGGTTTTTGATTTTCGGGGGCAGGATTTTGTCGAGCCAGCTCATAAAATAAATACTCCTTTGATAGTTTTGAGGCCGTCTGAAAACTCAGCGGACGGCGTCTTTCAATTCTTTAACCAATGCGCCGGCGGCTTCTGCTTCGCGGCCGGGGTGGCTTTCGATTTCTTTGACGATGCGGCTGCCGACAATGACGGCATCGGCCACTTCGCCGATGGCGCGGGCGCTTTGGGCATCGTGGATGCCGAAGCCGACGCCGATGGGGATGTTGATATACCGGCGCAGGAGCGCGATTTTACGCGAAACTTCGGCGGTGTCCAAACTTGCTGCGCCGGTAACGCCTTTGAGGGAAACGTAGTAAACGAAGCCGCCCGCTTTTTCGGCGATGGCTTGGATGCGCGCTTCGGAAGTGGTGGGGGCGATCAGGAAAATGCAGTCGATGCCGCGTGCTTCCAGCTCGTTTTGCAGCGGCGTGATGGTTTCGACGGGGGAATCGACGGTCAGAACGCCGTCAACGCCTGCTTCGGCGGCGGCTTGGGCGAAGGCTTGGTAGCCCATTTTGTGAATCGGATTGAGATAGCCCATCAAAACGACGGGCGTGGTGTCGTCGCTTTGGCGGAACGCGCGGACAGTGTCTAAAACGTCGTTCAGCGTCACTTTGTTGGCCAAGGCGCGTTCGGCGGCGCGCTGGATAGTCGGACCGTCGGCCATCGGGTCGGAAAACGGAACGCCGAGTTCGAGAATGTCTGCGCCGTTGGACACCAGGCTTTTCATCAAAGCCAGCGTGGTCTGCGTATCGGGGTCGCCTACGGTGATGTAGGGAATCAGGGCTTTTGCGCCGTTTAGCGCGGCAAAGGTCTGCCGGATTCTGCTCATTTTGATACTCGTCGTCGGTGGTTCGCTAAGTTTTAGAGTATAGCATTTACCGATTTGAAAGAAACAGGCCGTCTGAAAAAAATCTTTCAGACGGCCTGATGAGACAAGGCGGCAACGCCGTTTAATCAACCTCAATCAGGTTTGTGTTCGATATAGTCTTGCTTTTTGATGTCCGCATCGGTACGGGTGACGGTGTATTCACCCTCGATGATGTCTTCGTTGTCTCGGCGCATGTTGCGGGCAAACGGATTTTGTGTGTGGGTGAAAATGTTTTCCGGATTCATCTGCGCCACGGGTTTGCCTTTAAACGGCAGCAGCAGAACTAGTGCCAGCGCGGTGGAAATAAAGCCCGGGCTCATCAGCATCAGCGCGGCAACGGCGTAACGGATCGGCCAGAGCATCTGATAAAGCGAAATTTCCCGACCGCTGCGCATGGCGGCGCCGGCCAGCAGAATGCCGGAAAGCCCTGTGTGGCGCAGCATGGCGAGGCCGCCGAAAAAGCTGAGTACCATCAGCACAAATGTCCAACCGCCCCCCAGCCAGTCGGCCACCCGGACGATAGACAGAATTTCAAAAAACAGCAGCACCAAAAAGCCGATACCGAAAAATTGCATGGGGGTTTCCTTAGTGTTTTAAAAGAAAAAGACGTTATGGTTGTTTGGGATACTAACATAAAGCCGGCAAAAGCAGTTTCAAGGCCGGTGAATGTCAAAAACGGTAATTTCAGACGGCCTTTCGGTATTTTTGTGCGGCCGGCGGTTTTGTAAAAACCGAAATGATTCAATAGATTGAAACGGTTTTCCCGCATCTTCCGCAGTTTTGTCCGCATTTGGCAGAACGCGGTAATATTTGCTATCCTTACGCGCTGTGAAAATGACCGCATTGATTAGTATGATAAAAACAAAGATTTCATCTCTTTGGAACGCCGCCTGTGCAGCGGGTATCACCGTCGCGCTGGCTGCTTGTGCGGGCGGTTCATCGTCCGGCCCCGTTCCCGAAGGACACTACCGCGTCAAACAGGGCGATACGCTCTACCGCATCGCCAAACGCTACGGCCAAAGCGTGCAGACGCTGGCAGCTTGGAACAATCTGCCCAATTCCGCCCAAATCGAAGTCGGCCAAGTTTTGCGCGTGCGCCGCGCCGGACAGCCGTCGGCCTCTAGCCGCGACGTCTCCGCCGCCCGACCCGTCGAACCAGTCAACCGCGTGAAACTGCAATGGCCGGTTGAAAACGGCAGTGCCAATGTCCTCCAGCCGTACAACGGTTCGACCAACAAAGGCATAGACATCGGCGGCATGCAAGGCCAGCCGGTGAAAGCCGCCGCCGCCGGCAAAGTGATTTACGTCGGCGAAGAAGTGCGTGGCTACGGCAAGCTGGTGCTCATCAGCCACAACGCCTCCACCATCACGGCCTATGCGCACAACGACAGCATTTTGGTGCAAAAAGACCAAAGCGTTCAGGCAGGGCAGGCGGTTGCGACGATGGGTAACAGCGATGCCGACGCGGTCAAACTGCATTTTGAGGTCAGGATAAACGGTAAGGCGGTTAATCCGATGCCGTATTTGCAGAATTGACCGTATTACAGAATATTAAAAAAGAATGCCGTCTGAAAAAGTTTTCAGACGGCATTACTGTTTGTCGGCGTGTCTAGGGGCAGAGTAATCGAAGTCGGGGGTAAAAACCTTTGCAAAAGCAATAAAAACCGGATGATGCCGTCTGAAACTTGTCCAACGGCTCATACGGTTTATATAGCAGGAATTATTCAAGAGGGAACGGATTCCGGTCTGCTCTCTATTTATATATAAAATATATGTGCTGTATCAATTGCAGTATTTATTGACATCCGCTTCATAACGTTGAATCAACGCCTCTCGGTTGTTGGTGCGGGCGCTGTCGGCGAATTGTCGGTTGAGGCGGGCGGCTTTGCAGTTGTCTTCTTTCTGCAGGCGGTTTTGCTCTTCGATTTTTTTGTTTTGTTCTTCAATCTGCTTATTGGCCTGAACGATTTTATCGTTCAATTTTCCTTGCTCTTCCGCCAGTGAACCTGCGGTTTCGGGTGCGGCAGGGGCTTGGGGTTGGGAAACAGAATGGGTGCGGATATTCATCACGCCGCTTTTGTCGGCACGCAGGCGGTTGGGGGTATCGGAGTAGATTGTGCCGCCTTTGCTGTTTTTCCAAGTATAGACTTCCGCTGCGGGCAGGGTGACGGCGGAAAATGCGACGGTGGCGAGAATCAAGCGGGTAAGTTTGGTTTTCATGTTTGGTTTTCCGTTTTTTTATAGAACTATGCGCTTATTGTACTGGTTTTTTAAGATTTATGTCATAAAAACGGGGAAATTTCCGATAGGGTGTGACTATTTTGTGATTTTCAAAAATACGGGTAAAACGTGGGGAATCTGCCTGTTTTATCGGGGCGCGCCGTGCTATAATGCCGTGCATCTTGCACCAACCGGAAAGCCCGAGCATCATGCGTATCGTAGAAAAAGCCTATACTTTTGACGACGTTTTATTGGTTCCTGCACATTCAACCGTGCTGCCGAGAGACGTTTCCCTCAAAACCAAACTCACCCGCGAAATCACCCTCAACGCCCCCTTACTTTCCGCCGCGATGGATACGGTTACCGAAGCGCGTCTGGCTATTTCGATGGCGCAGGAGGGCGGCATCGGCATTATCCATAAAAACATGACGCCCGAGCTTCAGGCGCGGGCAGTTTCTAAAGTGAAGCGCCATGAGAGCGGTGTCGTGAAAGATCCCGTTACCGTGGCGCCTAATGTTTTGTTGAAAGACTTGTTGGAACAGCGCGCGCAGCGCAAACGCAAAATGTCGGGTCTGCCCGTTGTCGAAAACGGCAAAGTGGTCGGTATCGTGACCAACCGCGACCTGCGTTTTGAAAGCCGTTTGGATCTGCCGGTTTCCGCCATCATGACGCCGCGCGAGCGTTTGGTGACTGTGCCCGAGGGGACGAGCATCGACGAAGCCCGCGATTTGATGCACCACCACAAAGTCGAGCGCGTTTTGGTGTTGAACGATAAAGACGAGCTAAAAGGGCTGATTACGGTTAAAGACATCCTGAAAACCACCGAGTTTCCGAACGCCAATAAAGATTCCGAAGGCCGTCTGCGCGTGGGCGCGGCGGTCGGTACCGGCGGCGATACCGAAGAGCGCGTGCGCGCGCTGGTGGCTGCGGGTGTGGACGTGATTGTGGTCGATACGGCGCACGGCCACAGCCAGGGCGTGATTGACCGCGTAAAATGGGTGAAAACCACGTTCCCTCAGGTTCAGGTTGTCGGCGGCAATATTGCAACAGCCAACGCCGCGCTGGACTTGGTTGCAGCGGGCGCGGATGCGGTGAAAGTCGGCATCGGCCCGGGTTCGATCTGCACCACCCGCATCGTAGCGGGCGTAGGCGTGCCGCAACTGACGGCGGTTCACAATGTGGCCGAAGCGCTGAAAGATACCGACGTTCCGCTGATTGCCGACGGCGGTATCCGTTTCTCGGGCGATATTGCCAAAGCCTTGGCTGCCGGTGCATACAGCGTGATGTTAGGCGGTATGTTTGCAGGTACGGAAGAAGCGCCGGGCGAAATCGAGCTTTATCAGGGCCGTTCGTACAAATCCTACCGCGGCATGGGTTCGCTGGGCGCGATGAGCCAGGGTTCGGCCGACCGCTATTTCCAAGACAAAACCGACAGTACGGATAAATACGTTCCCGAAGGCATCGAAGGCCGCGTTCCTTACAAAGGCCCGATTGTGAACATCATCCACCAGCTGATGGGCGGCTTGCGCTCGAGCATGGGTTATCTGGGTTGCGCCAGCATCGCCGAGATGCACGAAAAAGCGGAATTTGTGGAAATCACTTCCGCCGGTATGAACGAATCGCACGTTCACGACGTTCAAATTACCAAAGAAGCGCCGAACTACCACCGTTAAGCGCAAAGGCCGTCTGAAAACGACACGGTATTTTTCAGACGGGCCTGATTTGATATGGGGCAAATTTTGCCGAATCAGCGTGAAAAACGGTCGTTTTCAAGCGGATTTAAACAGTATAATCCGCTTTGTAATATAATTTCACGCCCAAGCGCGGCGTAAAGCCGTCTGAAAAACAGAGGTTGTCTGAAAACATGATTCGGGCGGCTTTTCATGCGGTTTCCTTTCTTTTTACTGTTTTAACACTTGGAGAATTTTCATGAGCACGATTGTTGATATTTTTGCCCGCGAAATTTTGGATTCACGCGGCAATCCGACTGTTGAATGCGACGTATTGCTGGAATCCGGCGTGATGGGTCGTGCTGCCGTGCCGAGCGGCGCTTCTACCGGCCAGAAAGAGGCTTTGGAACTGCGCGACGGCGACAAAAGCCGTTATTTGGGCAAAGGCGTGCTGAAAGCCGTCGAGCACGTCAACAACGAAATCGCCCAGGCTCTGATCGGCATCGACGCCAACGAGCAGTCTTACATCGACCAAATCATGATCGAATTGGACGGTACCGACAATAAAGGCAATTTGGGTGCGAACGCCACTTTGGCCGTTTCAATGGCCGTTGCCCGCGCCGCCGCCGAAGATTCCGGCCTGCCGCTTTACCGCTACTTGGGCGGTGCCGGCCCGATGGCGATGCCCGTGCCGATGATGAATGTTATAAATGGCGGTGAACATGCTAATAATACCCTGAATATTCAAGAGTTTATGATTATGCCCGTAGGCGCGAAATCGTTCCGCGAAGCGCTGCGCTGCGGTGCGGAAGTGTTCCATGCGCTGAAAAAACTGTGCGACAGCAAAGGCTTCCCGACTACCGTGGGTGACGAAGGCGGTTTTGCACCCAACCTGAATACCCATAAAGAAGCGCTGCAACTGATGGTCGAAGCCGTTGAAGCCGCAGGCTACAAAGCAGGCGAAGACGTACTGTTTGCAATGGACTGCGCTTCCAGCGAGTTTTACAAAGACGGCAAATACCACCTCGAAGCCGAAGGTCTGGCGCTGACCAGCGCCGAATTTGCCGATTATCTGGCCGGTTTGGTTGCCGAATTCCCGATTATCTCCATCGAAGACGGTATGGACGAAAACGATTGGGACGGCTGGAAACTGCTGACCGAAAAACTCGGTGGTAAAGTGCAGCTTGTCGGTGACGACCTGTTTGTTACCAACCCGAAAATCTTGGCCGAAGGCATCGAGAAAGGCGTGGCCAACGCGCTGCTGGTGAAAGTCAACCAAATCGGTACCCTGAGCGAAACCCTCAAAGCCGTCGATCTGGCCAAACGCAACCGCTACGCCAGCGTGATGAGCCACCGTTCGGGCGAAACCGAAGATTCGACCATCGCCGACTTGGCCGTTGCCACCAACTGTATGCAGATTAAAACTGGCTCATTGAGCCGTTCTGACCGCATGGCGAAATACAACCAGCTTTTGCGCATCGAAGAAGAATTGGCCGAAGCCGCATACTATCCGGGCAAAGCTGCATTTTACCAATTGGGCAAATAAAGCAAGGAAAACAGACGCATGAAGTGGGTTACTGTCGTTTTAACTGTCGCACTGCTGAGCTTCCAGTACAGTCTGTGGTTTGGAAAAGGCAGCGTCGGATATTCCGGCGAATTGCAGGAACAGTTCGGTATGCAGCAGGAAAAAAATCAGACGCTCGCTTTGCGCAATAATTTCCTGGCGGCGGAGGTGTCGGATTTGGCCAAAGGCCAAGAAGCCATCTCCGAGATTGCGCGGGTGGAATTGGGTTACGTCCAAGAGGGTGAAACCTACTACCGCTTTATCGACCGCCGTTGATTTTTTGTTTGCCAAAGGCCGTCTGAAAAACTTCGGTATGAAGGTTTTCAGACGGCCTTTCATTTGGAAAACGTCCAAACATTTAAGCCGCCCGAAAAACCCGCCAGCCGCGTTTCCCTATATAATAGGCCGTCTGAAAACTCCGTCCCGATAAGGAAAACCCATGAGCGCCGCGCCTGAAGCCAAGTTTACCGAAGAAAAAGTTTTGTGGGTCAAACACTATACGCCCAAGCTGATGACGTTTGCCATTACCCGTCCCGAGGCTTACCGTTTTTCGGCGGGACAGTTTTCGCGGCTGGGTTTTCGCGACGGCGAAGGCTTTATCTGGCGCGCGTATTCGGTGGTTTCGGCAGAATATGCCGACACTTTGGAATATTTTACCGTTTTAATCGAGAGCGGGCCGATGTCGGCGAAATTGGCTGCGATGCAGGCGGGCGACACGATTTTGCTGGACAAAACGGCAACCGGTTTCCTTCTGCCCGAGCGCTTCCCCGACGGCAGGGATTTGGTCATGCTCTGTACGGGTTCGGGTATTGCGCCGTTTTTGTCGATTTTGGAACAGCCCGAAATCTGGCAGCGTTTCGAGCATTTGGTTTTGGTGCATTCCGTTTCCTACGCCGGCGAACTGATTTTCAACGAACGCTTGGCCGCCTTGCAGTCGCACCCGCTGATTGGAGAATTTTTCTCAAAATTCCGCTTCATCCCCGTGACCACGCGCGAAGAAACTGCGGGTGCGTTGGGCTTGAAACGGATTCCCGCGCTGCTTTCAGACGGCACGCTCGAAGCCGCATCGGGCTTGGAGTTCGACCAAGAAAACACGCGCTTTATGGTTTGCGGCAATCCCGAAATGGTCAAAGACACCTTCCAGGCGCTGCTGGATTTGGGTTTCGCTATGCACCGCAACCGTATTCCCGGCCAGATTATGATGGAGAACGGATTTTCCTGAGCCCTCGGAGCAGACGATGAGCCAATGGTTTGAACAGACGGTACTCGGCGGCTATGTCGCGGAAAAAGAGCGGCGTTTTTTTGCCGCCCACGCCCCGGGCCGCGTTCAGACGGCCGTTCAAATCGGTGCGCCGTGGCTTATGCCGTCTGAAAACCTGATCCGCGTGCCCGAAAACGTGCGGATGAACGCCGATGCAATGGCGTGGGAAAGCCGGTCGCTCGACGTTCTGCTGATGCCGCACAGCCACGAATACTGTGCCAATCCGCTGATTGCGCTCGCCGAAGCCACGCGGGTATTGAAGCCTGAGGGGCGCTTGGTGGTCAGCGGGTTCAACCCGAATTCGCTTTGGGGCGGCAGCCGCCTGTTTGACGGAAAATGCCTGCCGGAAAAGCAAAACCGCCTGTCGTTGCCCGAATTCAAACGGCAGACCGCTGCGCTGGGTTTTGAGGTCGAATACGGGAAGTTTATGGTTTATGTGCCGCCTGTCGAATCGCTTAATTCGCTGAAATTCTGGCAGTTTTTGGAAAAAGCCGGTGACCGCTGGTGGCCGCAATGCGCCGCTGTGTACGGCTTGGTTTTAATCAAACGCGTCGCCGGTGTGCGCCCGCTGCCCGAAGTGGAAGCGGCTTTGAAAGAAAGCGGCAATCCGGTGGTGCTCGGCGCGGCGAGAATGGGAAAACGCGCGGATTGAGTTTTTCAGACAGCCTTGTTTTTTGGAAGTGTGAAAGGCCGTCTGAAAAGCGGGTATTTATAGCTTACATAAGAATCCGCAACTTTGCCGGGCTGATGGTTTGACAGGTTCACCGACCGAGCTTGGCTTACAATACGATTGTGAAACCACACCGGTAAAATTTTCAGGCTGTAGGCTGGGCTTCAGCCCAGCAAGGTTGCTCCCCAGAAAACGCTTCCATCATTATTAATTTTTCAGACGGCCTCAACCCCCGCCTACCCCTTTCCCGAGAAAAAACATGCCCGAACTACCCGAAGTCGAAACCACGCTGCGCGGTGTTGCGCCGCATATTACGGGTAAAACCGTGAAACAGGCCGTGTTGCGCCAAACCAAGCTGCGCTGGCCGTTGCGCGCGGATTTGCCTGAAATTCTGGCTGGGCAGACGGTGGAAAACTGCGCGCGGCGGGCGAAGTATCTGATTGTGCAGTTCCAAACGGGCATCTTGTTGATTCATTTGGGTATGTCGGGCAGCCTGCGGATTTTTACCGCGGGCGATGCGCGGATTGGTGCGCCCGACAAACACGACCATATCGACATCGTTTTTTCAGACGGCACGATATTGCGTTACCACGACCCGCGCAAATTCGGCGCGATGTTGTGGTATGAAGGAATTGCTGAAACTCATCCGCTGCTGGAAAAACTGGGCGTCGAGCCTTTGTCGGCGGAATTTGACGCGGCCTATCTTTACGGTCGTCTGAAAACGCAGAAACGCGCAGTCAAAACGGCGTTGATGGACAACGCGGTCGTGGTCGGCGTGGGTAATATTTACGCCAACGAAAGCCTGTTTAAAGCAGGCATTCTGCCGCAGCGGCCTGCCGACAAAGTGAGCCGCAAAGAATGCGCGCTGTTGGTCGAAACCATTAAAACCGTGCTCGCGCGCGCCATCGAAACGGGCGGCAGCACGCTGCGCGATTTTGTCAACAGCGACGGCAAAAGCGGTTATTTCCAGCAGGAATATACGGTTTACGGCCGCCACAACGAGCCGTGCGTCAAATGCGGCAGCCTGATTCAGAAAGCAGTCATCGGCCAACGCGGTACGTTTTATTGCGCACATTGCCAGAAATGAGGCCGTCTGAAAAAGCATGGAAACGGTCGGCAGCAGTTCGGTTGCCGAGCGTGGTCGAAGCATCAGACGGCATGAGAATTTGTGCAAAAACGGAAAGGCCGTCTGAAACTTCGGCTTCGCTCGGTAACCGAACTTTCGCCGATGCCGTGCCCATTTATGCAGTAATGTACGTTTACTTTTCCGAAAAATTTTTCATCCATAAAATAACTTGAAAAGCAAACAGTGTAGGCCGGGCTCGGTTGATGAGCCTGTCGAACCATCAGCCCAGCATTTTATCGGATTCAGCTGGGCTGAAGCCCAGCCTGCACAATTCAGTTTACTGAGCGTAGCTGAAGTCTCAGACAGCCTTTTGTAATTTTTGCAAAAGCCACGGCCTTTTTGAAATTCCCGTCCCCCGCCCCCATTTCAGCATTTCGCAAACAAAAAGAAACAGAATATGTCTTCCAAAAAAGCAGCTTTTTCCGTCCGCATCCGCCGCCTGTTCCGACTGGCGGTTTGGCTGTTCCAAACCGGCCGCAACCTGCGCCGCATCGACGGCAGCGACCCGCAGCGGCGCAATCTGGCGGTGGAAACGCTGGGAACGGGCGCGTTGCAGGCGCTGGATGTGGTTTTGGAAACGGGTACGCCGCCCGAAGCGGCGGACGGCGGCGTTTTGGTGGTGGCAAACCATGTTTCGTGGCTGGATATTTTTGCCATGAGCGCACTGATTCCCGCCAGTTTTATCGCTAAACAGGAAGTTGCCGAATGGCCGGTTTTGGGTAAAATGGGTGCAAACGCGGGCACTGTGTTTATCAACCGCAATTCCCGCCGCGACATTGAGCCGACCAACCAAGCCATCGCCGCCGCTTTGCGCGCAGGGCGGAACGTCAGCTTTTTCCCCGAAGCGCGCACGTCGTCGGGGCGGGATATTCTGCCGTTTAAAGCCGCGCTGTTTCAGTCGGCCATTGATGCCGATGCGCCAATTCAGGCCGTGACCCTGCGCTATTACGATGAGGCGGGGCGCCGCAGCGATATTCCGTCTTACGCCGATGTGAATCTGTTCACATCGCTCCGGCGCATTCTTGCCATGCCGCAAATCCGTATCCGTCTGGACTTCGCGCCGCTGTACAGGCCGTCTGAAGCCGCAGACCGCTACGGTTTGAAAGACATTGCGGAAAACTATATCCGCGAAAAAGTGGCCGAAGATGCGGGCAGTTTCAACTAGGGCTTCCTGACATTTCATCCGCGAACGGATTTTCTGCCGAAATCCGCCGCGTGATGAATTTTCAGGAAGTCCCAAACTCTTGTTTATTTTCAGACGGCCTATATCTTTTTCCATGCCGTTTGAAGAATAAATTTATAGTTTTAAATAATCAAGAATATTTTAACTATAAATTATACAAATCATGATGACTGCGCTAGAATGCCTTTCATCGTTCACACAATCTTCCAACCTGTTATGAAAAGGAGCTGAAAATGGCTTTGCAAGACCGTACCGGCCAACAAGTGCCTAATGTTGTATTCCACACCCGCGTCGGCGACGCATGGAAAGATGTTTCCACCGATGATTTGTTTAAAGGTAAAAAAGTCGTTGTCTTCTCTCTGCCGGGCGCGTTTACCCCGACTTGTTCTTCTACCCACCTGCCGCGTTACAACGAGCTGTTTGGCGCGTTTAAAGAAAACGGTATCGACGCCATTTACTGCGTTTCCGTTAACGACACCTTCGTGATGAACGCTTGGGCGGCCGAAGAAGAATCCGACAACATCGTGATGATTCCCGACGGCAATGGCGAATTTACCGAAGGTATGGGCATGCTGGTCGACAAAAACGACTTGGGCTTCGGCAAACGCTCTTGGCGCTACTCTATGCTGGTTAACGACGGCAAAATCGAAAAAATGTTCATCGAGCCGCAAGAGCCGGGCGATCCTTTCAAAGTGTCCGACGCCGACACCATGTTGAAATTCATCGCGCCCGACTGGAAAGTGCAAGAATCCATTGCCATCTTCACCAAACCGGGCTGCCAATTCTGCGCGAAAGCTAAAAAAGCGCTGCAAGACAAAGGCTTGGCTTACGAAGAAATCGTATTGGGCAAAGATGCCACCGTTACTTCTGTCCGCGCCATCACCGGCAAACTGACTGCGCCGCAGGTATTCATCGGCGGCCAATACATCGGCGGCAGCGAAGAATTGGAAGCCTACCTGTCCAAAAAATAATTGCTGCAACTGCTGAAAAGCCAAGCGCGGCTTGAGCGTTCAAACCGCGCTTCCCGAACCGCCCGAGGGCTGTTCGGGTAATACAGAACCCGCGGCTGTATTACCCGAACGGCTCTCGATTACCGTCGGCCGCCGTGATTGATTGTTTCAAACGGCGTTTTTCAAACAGGCCGATACTGTTGCAAAAATCTCCCAAGGCCGTCTGAAAATTCATTTTCCAACTTTTCAGACAGCCGCCAAACGAAAGGAAACCATCATGAAACAGATTCAGGCAGACGTTGTCGTCATTGGCGGCGGCACCGCAGGCATGGGCGCATTTCGCAACGCGCGCCTGCATACCGACAATGTTTATCTGGTTGAAAGCCACGTTTTCGGCACCACCTGCGCGCGCGTTGGCTGTATGCCTTCCAAACTGCTGATTGCCGCCGCCGAAGCGCGCCACCATGCGCTGCATACTTCGCCGTTCGGCATCCATCTCAACAAAGACAGCGTCAAAGTCAACGGTGAAGAAGTGATGGACCGTGTCAAATCCGAACGCGACCGCTTTGTCGGCTTCGTCGTCAGCGACGTGGAAGAATGGCCGGCCGACAAGCGCATCATGGGCAAAGCCCGCTTTCTTGACGCGCATACCGTGCAAATCGACGACCACACGCAAATTACCGCCAAAAGTTTCGTCATCGCCACCGGTTCGCACCCCGTGATTACGCCCGAATGGCAGGCATTGGGCGACCATGTCATCATCAATGACGACGTCTTCTCATGGGACACCCTGCCCGAAAGCGTAGCCGTGTTCGGCCCGGGCGTGATTGGTTTGGAACTCGGCCAGGCGCTGCACCGCTTGGGTGTTAAAGTGAAAATTTTCGGACAAAACGGCAGTTTGGGCGGCATTTCCGATCCCGTCGTGTTGGCCGAAGCCAAAGCCGTGTTCGGCGAAGAATTGGAACTGCACCTCAATACCACCGCGCGCGCCGAATTGGATTCAGACGGCAACGTCAAAATTTATTGGGAAGACAACGACGGCACAAGCGGTGTCTATACCGCCCAATACCTGCTTGCCGCCGCCGGCCGCCGCGCCAACGTGGACAACATCGGCTTGGAAAACCTCGATATCAAACTTGACAGCCGCGGCGTGCCCGTTGCCGACGAACTGACCATGCAGACCAGCATTCCGCACATCTTCATTGCGGGCGACGCCTCCAACCAGCTTCCGCTGCTGCACGAAGCCGCCGACCAGGGCAAAATCGCGGGCGACAACGCCGGCCGCTACCCCGACATCACCAACGGCCTGCGCCGCAGCAGCATCGGTGTGGTGTTCAGCAACCCGCAAATCGCTTTCATCGGCCTGCGTTTCACTTCCGTCGAAGCACAATACAAACCCGAAGAATACGTTATCGGCGAAGTATCGTTTAAAAACCAGGGCCGCAGCCGCGTGATGCTGGTCAACAAAGGCCATATGCGCCTTTACGCCGAACAAGGCAGCGGCCGCTTCCTCGGCGCCGAAATCTTAGGTCCCGCCGCCGAACATCTCGCGCACCTGCTCGCTTGGGCGCACCAGATGAAGATGACCGTGCCGCAGATGCTGGATATGCCGTTTTACCATCCCGTTATCGAAGAAGGCCTGCGCACCGCCCTGCGCGATGCCAACGCCAAATTGAAAACGGCGTAATCGGCAGCTTGAAAAAAGGCCGTCTGAAAACAGGCTTGTTTTTCAGACGGCCTTTACTTTGCCTGCGGAAAGGTTGTATCTCTGCGAAATAAATTGAAAAGGAGGCGGACTTTCTGCCCAACCGCTTTTCCTTGGATAAAGCAATGCCTGTCCGAACATCTCAGACAGGCATTTTTCAGACGGCCTTACTCCGGTAACGCTCCATATACCTCATCCCCCACCGCTTCCGGCCATTCCACGCCCGCGCCTTCGCGCGGCACGATGACGGAAATGTGGGAGAACCACGAATCCGCCGTCGCGCCGTGCCAGTGTTTTGCTTCGGCGGGGATGTCCACCACGTCGCCCGCTTTCAGGTGCTGCGCGGGTTGGCCTTCGGCCTGATACCAGCCCTCGCCCGCGCAGACGAGCAGGAGCCGGCGCTGTTTGTGATGGATGTGCCAATGCGTGCGGGTGGCGGGTTCGAAAGTCACATTGGCGGACGGCGGCGGCGGTTTCCGCCTCGATCAGGCCGTTGTGCGTACCGATGGCTTTATGCGCGGCAAGCTGGCTTTCGGTACCGCTCATGGCGGCGAGCGCGGCGATGGTGGACACTTCGCGTTCCTGCCAATTCAGCGTGCTGTGCGCGAAAATGTCGCCGAACAGGTGAGCTTTGAGATAGCGGTCGATGTCGGGCGCGAAGTCGAACAGCGCGCCTTTCACTTCTCGGCCGACGAGTTCGGTCTGCGTCTGCGTGCCGTTTTTCAGGCTGCCAAAATCTTCGGGAACAGGTGCAGGCGCGTCAAACCGCAATAGGCATAAAGCTGCACCAGCGCATCTTTCGCTTGGTTGACGGTCAGGCTCTGCGCCTCAAAGGCTTGGTGCAACGCTTCTTTCAGACGGTCTGTGTCGCCGATGGCGGCAGGCGCGGCAATGGCGGCAAGACTGTGCCGGCGCGGGGTAGGCGGGGTGTTCATAGCGGCTCCTTTGCGGTTGTTTTGGAATCGAGGGTTTTATTATCCGCCTGCGGCGGGTGCGGGGCAGTTTTTACGTTTTTTATAGGTAGGCTAAAGGCCGTCTGAAAACCTCCGTTGCGTTTCGCAGGCAGAATTTTCAGACGGCCTCTGTTTTTTCAAAACTTATTTCGCCAAATGTTTTAGATGTCCGTAACCCTCGTCATCCATCTGTTCCAGCGGGATAAATTTCAGGCTGGCACCGTTGATGCAGTAGCGCAGGCCGCCTTTGTCGCGCGGGCCGTCGGGGAAGACGTGGCCTAAATGGGAATCGGCGGCGCGGCTGCGCACTTCGATGCGTTCCATGTTGTAGCTGAAATCTTTATGATTGGTAACGGCGGCGGCTTCGATGGGTTTGGTGAAGCTCGGCCAGCCGCAATGGGAGTTGTATTTGTCGGCCGAGGCAAACAGGGGCTCGCCGCTGACGATGTCGACGTAGATGCCCGGTTGGAACAAATGGTCGTATTCGTGGCTGAAGGCGTATTCGGTGCCCGCTTTTTGGGTGACGTTGTATTGCTCGGGCGTGAGGATTTTCCTCAGCTCTGCATCGCTCGGTTTTTTATAGGTGGCGGGGTCGAATCTTTTTTTCACGGGGGCGGCTTTGCCTTCCAGCGGCTCGTCGGCTTTGGAAACGTCGATGTGGCAGTAGCCGTTGGGGTTTTTAATCAGGTAGTCCTGATGGTATTCCTCGGCTTCGGCAAACTGCTTGAGCGGCAGGTTTTCAACCACAAGCGGTGCGCTGAATTTTTTTTGCTCTTTTTGCAGCGCGGCGGCAATGACGGCTTTTTCGGCCGGATCGGTGTAGTAGATGCCGGTACGGTATTGTGTGCCGCGGTCGTTGCCCTGCTTGTTGAGGCTGGTTGGGTCGATGACGCGGAAGTAGTATTGGAGGATGTCGGAGAGGCTCAGCTTGTCGGCGTCGTAGGTCACGCGCACGGTCTCGGCGTGGCCGGTGTTGCGGTACACCACGTCTTCATAACTCGGTTTGTCGGTTTTGCCGTTGGCGTAGCCCGATACCGCATCGGCCACGCCGTCGATACGCTGAAAGTAGGCTTCCAAGCCCCAGAAACAGCCGCCGGCCAAATAGATGGTTTTCAGATTCATTTTTGCAGATGCCTTTTGTTTGTCGGGTTTGTGGAACACCGTTTTCAGACGGCCTATGTCGGCAGACGGGTTGTCGATCAGCGCCAGAGCCTGCGCTTCGTTGATGCTGCCTTTGACAATCCGCGCCACTTCGCCTTTGGGGTTCAATACCGCCCAAGAAGGGTAAACGCTGATGTTCAGGCTTTTGGCAATCGCGCCGCCGTTATCCACGACGACGGGCAGCTTGGGATAACTCAGCCCCGCGTACCATTTGCGGAAATCGGCGTCTTTTTTCTCGCCCAGAAAACCGGGCGAAGCGACGGTGAGCAGATTGGCCTTTTGGAAACGCACATCCTGCGCCCATTTTTCCGTGTGCCCGAGTTCGGACAGACAAAGCGGACACCAGCTCGCCCAAAATTTCACCAAAGTCGGCTTGTTTTTCAGCAGATATTTCGACGCCGGCTTGCCCTGCACGTCTTTCAACGCGCTCAAAGCCTGCGGAACGGGCGCGGCGGCGGTGGAATTTTGCGGCAGCAGAAACGCAGCGGCAGCCGCCAAAACGGCAACGGGCAGCCCCACAAACAGGTACGGTTTTTTCACGGTAGTTTCCTTGTTTTGTTAGGTTTTGGATACCGTTTAGACGGGTAGGGCGGGAATTTCTGACATGGGGTTTGCGGGGGCAGGGAGGTCGTCTGAAAATCGGTTGCCGTATTGCCGGATTTTCAGACGGCCTTTGTGTTTTTAGGGCGCAGGCAGGACTTTAGCAGTCGTAGGCTGGGCTTCAGCCCGGCGATTTTAGGTAAATGTTTCAGAAACTTCGCCGGGCTGAAGCCCAGCCTACGGGCAAGCTTACCGTTCTTCCCAACTTCAGACGGCCTCAGCCGCCAGCGCTTGGGTGAACGCGACAAATTCTGCCATTTTCGCCTTCGCCTTGCCTGAATCAATCATTTCCGCCGCCAATTCCACGCCGTCGTCCAGCGAATCGGCGACGTTACCCGCATACAGCGCGGCGGCGGCGTTGAGGAGGACGATGTCGCGTGCGGCGCCGCGTTCGCCGTCGAACACGCGGCGGATGGTTTCCAGCGATTCCTGGCTGTTTTCCACACGGATTTCGTCGAGGTTGGCGCGGCTTTCGATGCCGAAATCTTCGGGGCGGATGTCGTATTCGAGGATTTTGCCGTTTTTCAGTTCGGCGACGTGGGTTGCGCCCGTGAGCGTGATTTCATCGAGGCCGTCTGAACCGTTGACGACCAAAACGTGTTCCGCATCGAGCTGCTGCAACACGCGCGAGAGGATGCCGCAGAGGTCTTTGTGGAACACGCCCAAAAGCTGGTTGGGCGCACCGGCAGGGTTGGTCAGCGGACCTAAAATGTTGAAAATGCTTCTAAAGCCGAGTGCACGGCGCACGGGCGCGACGTGGCGCATGGCGCTGTGGTGGTTTGGGGCAAACATAAAACCGATGCCGATTTCGTCGATGCTGCGGCCGACCTGTTCGGGCGTGAGCGTCAGCGGTGCGCCCGCCTGCTCGATGACATCGGCCGCGCCGCTGGAAGAGGAAACCGAGCGCCCGCCGTGTTTCGCCACTTTCGCGCCGGCGGCGGCGGCGACAAACATGGAGGCGGTGGAAATGTTGAACGTCTTCGCACCGTCGCCGCCTGTGCCGACAATATCGACCAGCGCGGCTTTGCCGCGGACGGGAACGAGTGCAGCAAATTCGCGCATGACGGCGGCGGCGGCGCTGATTTCGGAAACGGTTTCGACTTTGATGCGCAGGCCGGTGATAATCGCGGCGATTTGTTCGGGCAGCACTTGTCCGCTCATAATTTGGCGCATCAGGTCGGTCATTTCGTCGTAAAACAATTCGTTGTTGCTGATCAGGCGTTCGATGGCTTGTTGGGGGGTAATCATGGTTTTTCTCGCTTAGGGTTGGGGTTTTCAGACGGCCTGTCCAACTCCCTCATGCCGTCTGAAAAACATTTACGCCGCGGCTTTAAAATCCGCAAACTCGTTCAAAAAATTCGCCAGCATTTCATGCCCGTATTCGGTCAGCAGCGCTTCGGGGTGGAACTGCACGCCCTCTATGGCAAATTCTTTGTGGCGCACGCCCATGATTTCGCCGTCTTCCGTCCAGGCCGTGATTTCGAGGCAGTCGGGCAGGGTGGCGCGGTCGATGACGAGGCTGTGGTAACGGGTGCAGGTTACGGGGTTGGGCAGGTTTTTAAACATACCCGTGCCGTGGTGGAACACGGGCGAGACTTTGCCGTGCATCAGCGTTTGTGCGCGCATGATGTCGCCGCCGAAGGCTTCGCCTATGGTCTGGTGGCCGAGGCAGACGCCCATAATCGGCAGTTTGCCCGCAAAATGCTGCATGGCGGCGACGGAGATGCCGGCTTCTTTGGGCGAACAGGGGCCGGGGCCGATGACGAGGTATTGCGGTTGCAGCACGGCGATTTCGTTTAAGGTGATGTCGTCGTTGCGGCGCACGAGGATTTCTTGGCCGAGTTCGGCGAAATATTGGACGATGTTGTAGGTAAAACTGTCGTAGTTGTCGATAAACAAAAGCATTTCAGACGGCCTGTAGGGTTATTGGTTTTTGACGAGGGCGAGGTTGTCGGGGTCGTTGATAAACGCCCACATTTTTTCGTCGCTGGTAAACACGCCTTTGCGCACGACATAATGCAACTCGCGTTTGACCGCCGCATCGGCCTTGCGCACGACCACGCGCATATTGGCGGAATGGGCGGCCATTTCCAGCATTTTGGCGGCAAACTGCGGCTGGTGCAGGCGCGGGCGGGCGAGGGGGTGGCGGGCGAGATAGGCGTTGAGTTTTGCGGCGCTGCCTTTGAAATCGGTGTGCAGCGGGTCGATAAAGATGATGGTAAACGGCATCATGCCGAGGTAGTCGTCTTCGGTTTTCATGTTAAAACGCACTTGCGGCAAAGATTTGGTACGCGTTCAATATAGCAGCAAATCAGGCCGTCTGAAAGGCTGTTTTCAGACGGCTTTTATATTCCGTTTGGAGCATTTGATAAAACCAAGCGTTCTTTTGAGTTTCAGGCGGTTATCACTTAGAATACGCGCTTTATTCCATCTTGAGGAACTTCATCATGTTGAAAAAATTCGTTTTGGGTGGCCTGACTGCCGTGGTTTTGGCGGCTTGCGGCGGCAGCGGCAGCAGCGGTTCGGCCGCATCTGCGCCGCAGCAGGGGCAGAATACGCCGCTGATCGAGCGCATCAATAATAAAGGCACGATTACCGTGGGTACGGAAGGCACTTACGCGCCGTTTACCTATCACGACAATACGGGCAAGCTCACCGGTTACGATGTGGAAGTTACCCGCGCGGTGGCTGATAAACTGGGTGTCAAAGTCGAATTTAAGGAAACCAACTGGGATTCGATGATGGCGGGTTTGAAAGCAGGGCGTTTCGATGTGGTCGCCAACCAAGTCGGCCTGACCAGCCCGGAGCGTCAGGCGACGTTTGACAAATCCGAGCCTTACAGCTGGAGCGGTGCGGTTTTGGTGGCGCGTAAAGACAGCAAAATCAAAGATGTCAAAGAAATCGCCGGCGTAAAAGCGGCGCAGTCGCTGGCCAGCAACTACGGCGAAAAAGCCAAAGAAATGAAGGCGGATATTGTGCCGGTTGACGGTTTGGCGCAGTCGTTGATGCTGATTGAGCAAAAACGCGCGGAAGTGACGCTCAACGACGAATTGGCGGTATTGGATTATCTGAAGAAAAATCCGAAAGCCGACGTGAAAATCGTTTGGAGCGCGCCTGCGGCGGAAAAAGTCGGCTCGGGTCTGATTGTCAACAAAGGCAACGACGAAGCCGTAGCGAAGTTCAGCGCGGCGATGAAAGAGCTTCAGGCCGACGGTACGCTGAAAAAACTGGGCGAACAATTCTTCGGAAAAGACATCAGTGTTAAATAATTTTCTGGCTTCACTGCCGTTTATGAGCGAAACACGTGCTGATTTGGTGATCAGTGCGTTTTGGCCGATGGTCAAAGCAGGCTTTCTGATTTCCGTGCCGCTGGCGGTGTGTTCGTTTCTCATCGGTATGGTGGTGGCGGTCGGTGTTGCGCTTTTGCGGGTGATGCCCGTTGAAGGCTGGCTGCACCGCGTTGCGCTGGCGTTGGCCAAAATCTATATTTCCGCCATCAGGGGCACGCCGATTCTGGTGCAGATTTCCATCGTGTTTTACGGCCTGCCCGCCATCGGCGTGTTTATCGATCCCGTCCCCGCCGCGATTATCGGCTTTTCCATCAACGTCGGCGCGTATGCGTCGGAAACCATACGCGCAGCGATTTTGTCCGTGCCCAAAGGGCAGTGGGAAGCAGGTTTTTCAGTCGGCATGACCTATATCCAGACCTTCCGCCGCATCATTACGCCGCAGGCGTTCCGCGTTTCCGTGCCGCCTTTGAGCAACGAATTTATCGGGCTGTTTAAAAACACCTCGCTGGCGGCGGTCGTTACCGTGACCGAGCTTTTCCGCGTGGCGATGGAAGCGGCCAACCGCTCTTATGATTTCCTGCCCGTCTATATCGAAGCGGCGCTGGTGTATTGGTGCTTCTGCTGGGTTTTGTTTTTCATTCAGGCGAAGCTGGAAAAACGCCTCGACCGCTATGTGGCGAAATAAGGAGCAGGCATGGTTAAAATCCGCAATATCCGCAAAACATTCGGCGACAACACTATTCTGCGCGGCATCGATTTAGACATCGAAAAAGGGCAGGTCGTGGTCATCCTCGGGCCGTCGGGTTCGGGCAAAACCACGTTTTTGCGCTGTCTGAACGCACTGGAAACGCCCGAAGCCGGTCAGATTGAGTTTGACAACGCCGCGCCCTTAAAGATTGATTTTGCAAACAATCCGAGCAAAGCCGACATCCTCGCGCTGCGGCGCAAATCCGGCATGGTGTTCCAGCAATACAATCTTTTTCCGCACAAAACCGCGCTGGAAAACGTGATGGAAGGGCCGGTCGCCGTGCAGAAAAAAGCCAAAGAAACCGCGCGCAGCGAGGCGCTGAGGCTGCTGGAAAAAGTCGGTTTGGGCGACAAGGCCGGCCTTTACCCCTACCAGCTTTCCGGCGGACAGCAGCAGCGCGTCGGCATCGCCCGCGCGCTGGCCATCCAGCCCGAGCTGATGCTGTTTGACGAACCGACTTCCGCGCTCGACCCCGAATTGGTGCAAGACGTTTTGAATACCATGAAAGAGCTGGCGCAGGAAGGCTGGACGATGGCGGTCGTCACCCACGAAATCAAATTCGCGATGGAAGTCGCCGACGTCGTGGTCGTGATGGACGGCGGCGTGATTGTCGAACAGGGCGCGCCCGAAACGCTGTTTGCCAACCCGCAGCACGAGCGCACCAAACGCTTCCTGAAACAGATACGCGCAAAATAGCCCGCGCAGCAAAGGCCGTCTGAAAATTCAGACGGCCTTTCCCGTAACCGTCCCCTGTGTTTTAATAAGCCTTCCCAAACAACGAACAAGAGAAACGCGATGCAGACGCCGATTATCCAATCATTGCTCGATACCGATTTATACAAATTCACCATGCTGCAAGTGATTCTGCACCAGTTTCCGCAGACCCACAGCGTGTACGAATTCCGCTGCCGAAACAAAGAGACGGTCTATCCGCTGGCCGAAATCCAAGCCGATTTCGAGCGCGAGCTGGATGCCTTGTGCAGCCTCAGGTTTACCGAAGACGAGCTTGCCTATCTGCGCCGGCTGCGTTTTCTCAAAAGCGATTTTGTCGATTACCTCGAGCTTTTCCAGCTCAAACGCCGTTTCGTCAAAGTTTATTCCGACGAACAAGGCCGTCTGAATATCCGCATCGAAGGGCCGATGATACAGGCGATGTTTTTTGAAATCTTCATCCTCGCCATCGTCAACGAACTCTATTTCCGCCGCCTCGAAACGCCCGAAGTTTTGGCCGAAGGCGAGCGCCGCCTGCAAGCCAAAGCAGGCCGTCTGAAAGAAATCGCCGCGCTGCAAAACCCCGAAGACCCGCCGTTTCTCATTTCCGATTTCGGCACCCGCCGCCGCTACAAGCTCCAATGGCAGGAACACGTCCTCCGCACTCTGAACGAAGCCGCGCCCGATATTGTGCGCGGCACCAGCAACGTCTATCTCGCCCAAAAACTCGGCATCACCCCCATCGGCACCATGGCGCACGAATTTCTGCAAGCCTTCCAAGCACTCGACGTGCGCCTGCGCAATTTCCAAAAAGCCGCGCTCGAAAGCTGGGTACACGAATACCGCGGCGACCTCGGCATCGCGCTGACCGACGTCGTCGGCATGGACGCCTTCCTCGTCGATTTCGACCTCTATTTCGCCAAACTCTTCGACGGCCTGCGCCACGACAGCGGCGATCCTTATGTCTGGGGCGACAAAGCCCATGCCCACTACAAAAAACTCAAAATCGACAGCCGTACCAAAATGCTCACCTTTTCAGACGGCCTCGACATCGAAAAATCATGGGCGCTGCACCAATATTTCAAAAACCGCTTCAAAACCAGTTTCGGCATCGGCACCAACCTGACCAACGACTTAGGCCACACGCCGCTCAATATCGTTTTGAAACTGGTCGAGTGCAACCGCCAGTCGGTTGCCAAACTCTCCGACAGTCCGGGCAAAACCATGACCACCAACGACACCTTCCTCGCCTATCTGCGCCAAGTGTTCAATGTACCCGAGCCGGAAAAAAACGCGGAATAATGAAAAGGCCGTCTGATATTTCGACTACGCTCAGTAACCGATTTTCAGACGGCCTCGCTTTATCAAACGCCCGGACGCAACGCTTACGGATAGGCGATATACGCATACGCGGAATGGTTGTGGATAGACTCGAAATTCTCGCTTTCGACTACGAAACTTTCCACGCGCGCGTCGGCAATCAGGACGGTGGCGACGTCGCGAACCATGTCTTCGACGAATTTCGGGTTTTCATACGCTTTTTCGGTAACGTATTTTTCGTCGGGGCGCTTGAGCAGTCCGTAAAGCTGGCAGGAGGACTGCGCTTCGACGCAGTCGATGACTTCTTCGATGCCGACTTCGGCGTTGGCGGTCAGGCTGACGGTAACGTGCGAACGCTGGTTGTGCGCGCCGTATTGCGAGATTTCTTTGGAACACGGGCAGAGGCTGGTAACGGGTACGGTGATTTTCAGCGTGTGGCTGTATGCGCCGTTTTTCACTTCGCCGGTAAGCGTGACGTCGTAATCGAGCAGCGATTGGATGCCGGAAACGGGCGCGGTTTTTTTGCGGAAAAACGGAAAACTCACGCTGATTCTGCCCGAGTGCGAATCCAAAAGGGCGACCATTTCTTCGGTCAGATTTTTCAGACTGCCGAAGCTCAGGGCTTCGGTTTGGCGTTCCATCAGCGCGACGAAACGCGACATATGCGTGCCTTTTTGGTCGGCGGGCAGATAGACGGTCATGGTCAGGCGGGCGACGCTGGATTGTTCGCCCTCTGCGCTTTGGATGCGCACGGGAAAACGCAGGTCTTTGATGCCGACCTGGTTGATCGGAAGATTGCGTAAATCGCGGGAAGATTGCACGTCTGCAATGGCGTTCATGCGTGGGGTTTCCTTAAATAAGACGGAAAGGGAAATGCGGGGCGGGGCGCAGGTTTTCAAGTTTCAGACGGCATCAGGCCGTCTGAAAACGGCTGCGCTCAGAAATGCGAGATTATATCACTTACCGCGCGGCTGCGCGGCGGATGGTGCGGCGATTGATTGTTTCAATTTTTCGGATAGTGCTAGAATGGACGCGTTTACCATTTAACGGAGCCGCGCCATGAAATTCGCCACTAAAGCCATCCATTCCAGCTACGACTGCGACGGACACAACCGCGCATTGATGCCGCCGATTTATCAAAACAGTATGTTTGCCCTGCACGAAATCGGCGAGCAGATTCCCTACCGCTACTCGCGCCTGAGCAACCCGACCCGCCGAATTTTGGAAGACACGGTTGCCGATTTGGAAGGCGGCGCGGCGGCTTATGCGTTTGCCAGCGGCATGGCGGGGATAGACGCGGTTTGGCGCACGTTTTTACAGCCGGGCGATACCATCGTGGCGGTGGCCGATATTTACGGCGGCGCGTATGATTTGTTGATCGATGTGTACGCCAAATGGGGCGTGAACGTGGTGTTCGCCGATTTGACCCGCCCTGAAAACTTCGACGAAATTTTAGCGGCGCAAAAAGTGAAAATGGTTTGGCTGGAAACGCCGTCCAACCCGCTTTTGCGTCTGGTTGATATTCAGGCGCTGGCCGCGAAAGCCAAAGCCGCCGGCACGCTGGTCGGCATCGATAACACTTTCGCCACGCCGTATCTGCAACGCCCGCTGGATTTGGGCTGCGACATCGTGTTCCATTCCGCCACCAAATACCTCTGCGGCCACTCCGACGTTTTGATGGGCGTCGTCGTCGTCAAAACCAAAGAATTGGCCAAACCGCTGCACACCATGATGGTCAACAGCGGCGCGATTGCCGGACCGATGGACTGCTGGCTGGTGTTGCGCGGCATCAAAACGCTGGCGCTGCGCATGGAAGCCCATTGCAAAAACGCCCTCGAAATCGCCCGCCGTTTGGAAAACCATCCCGCCGTTGAAAAAGCCTTCTATCCAGGCCTGCCGTCGCACGAACACCACGCGCTCACGCAAACGCAGATGCCCAAAGGTGCCGGCGGCGTTGTGACCGTCTATCTGAAAAACGACAGCAAAGAAGCCGCCAATAATGTGATTAAAAACATGACTATGGTCAAAATGGCCTCCAGCCTCGGCGGCGTCGAAAGCCTGGTCAACCATTGCTATTCCCAATCACACAGCGGCGTGCCCCACGATGTAAAAATGCAGATGGGTATTAAAGTCGGCCTCCTGCGCTTTTCCATCGGGATTGAGGACGCGGACGATATTTGGAACGATATTTGCGCAGGGCTGGATACGGCGCTGTAAAGGCGTTTGCAGAAAAGGGAAAGGCCGTCTGAAAATTCAGACGGCCTTTGTTTGCTTTTTACTTCCCGAAAGGTAGGTGCGGTTAGCCGCCCAAAGGCGGCGTAACCGCACGTTATACACCATTTGAAAATACCCACCGATACCGTCTGAAAAGAATAGGGGTAAAGGGGTGTATGGCAGGGTTTGCGCGGGTTTGTACGGTTACGCCGCTTTGGGCGGCTAACCGTACCTACGGCGGCTTTTTATTTTTCGTGCAGCAGCCGAGCGGCTTCTAGCGCGTAGTAGGTCAGGATGCCGTCGGCGCCGGCGCGTTTGAACGCGAGCAGGCTTTCGAGGATGACTTTTCCGCCGTCGAGCCAGCCGTTTCGGATGGCGGCCCGGAGCATGGCGTATTCGCCGGAAACCTGATAGGCGTAGGTGGGGACGCCGAATTCGTCTTTGACACGGCGCACGACGTCCAGATACGGCAGGCCGGGTTTGACCATGACCATGTCCGCGCCTTCTTGGAGGTCGAGCGCGACTTCCTGCAAGGCTTCGTCGGTGTTGGCGGGATCCATTTGGTAGGTTTTTTTGTCGGCCTTGCCCAGGTTGCCGGAACTGCCGATGGCGTCGCGGAACGGGCCGTAGAAGGCGGAGGCGTATTTGGCGGAATAGGCCATGATGCGGGTGTGGATGTGGCCGGCGTCTTCCAGCGCTTCACGGATGGCGAGGATGCGGCCGTCCATCATGTCGGAGGGGGCGACGACCTGCGCGCCCGCTTCGGCGTGGCAAAGGGCTTGTTTGACGAGTACGTCGATGGTTTCGTCGTTCATTACATAGCCGTCTGAATCGGTCAGGCCGTCCTGCCCGTGGCTGGTGTAGGGGTCGAGGGCGACGTCGGTCATGATGCCGAGTTCGGGGAATTTTTCGCGCAGGGCGCGGACGACGGTGGGCACCAAGCCTTCGGGATTGTAGGCTTCTTCCGCGCCTTCGGTTTTGTTGCGGGTAACGACGGGAAACAGTGCGAGCATGGGAATGCCGAGGTTCAGCGCGTCTTCGGCGGTGTAGAGCAGTTTGTCCAAACTCTGCCGTTTGACGCCGGGCATGGAGGCGACGGCTTCTTCCTGATTCTGCCCTTCCAAAACGAAAACGGGGTAAATCAGATCGTCGGCGGTAAGGGTATGCTCGCGCATCAGACGGCGGGAAAAATCGTCTTTGCGCATGCGGCGCATACGGGTGGCGGGAATGTAGCGGTTGGCGAAATTCATGATGTTCCTTTCGTGAAAAAAGGCCGCTGCGGCAAAACGGTCTTTTCAGATGGCCTTTGCGGCGGGGCCTCAGGTTTGACGGAAGTTTACGCCGTTTTGGGGCGTTGTACCAAGTCAAAAAGCGGGAAACGGCGGCGTTTTTTCAGACGGCCTTTTGCGTTTCGCGGAGGATTCGTTTTTGTCGGATTCAAGAATCCGGCCTACGGCGTCTGCCAAGCTCCGGGCCGTCTGAAAAAAATAAAGGGCAGGTTAAAAGAACCTGCCCTGTGCCGTTCGGCTTAATCGTCGCGTTAATCCTGCAACTGCTTAATCGCCTTGATGGACTGTTTCAGATTGTAAAAACGGTCGGGGCGGTTGCGGCGGCATTCTTCTTTTACCGTCATGCCGTCGGCGCTGAGCGGTTCGATGTTTTTCACGGCTTGGCGGTAAACGGGCGCGCTCAGTTTGCTTTGGCGGATGCGCCAAACCTTGCGTCCGCCGCTCTGAACGGATGAGGCTGTCCACAGGCCGATTTTGTGGTAGTAGAACAAAACGGCGTTGGTCAGAGTTTTCATATCCGCGTTGGGCTTGCCGCTGCCGATGCTGCGGCCGATACGGTTGTTGCGGATATCGACGGCTTGGTCGGCGGCGTAGCGGCTGTAATAGTCGGTTTTGCCTTCGCGAACTTCCATATCGCTCAGGTAGGCGTTGCCTGCGCGTTCAGCGACGATGCTGTCGAAACGCGAGGAAATCGCGGCCTGCCACAGGGTGTGGCGCACGGCGTTGACTTGTGTGCCGCGGCCGTCGCCGTTGGCTTTGTCGTCCAGACCCGTGCGTTCGGCAAGGCGGGCGGCATTGCTGGAAATATTGACACCGCGCTTGGTTTCCACGCCGATGGCCTTCGCGGCAACGGGATGGTTGACGACAAACTGCGCAATTTTGCTGCGGCGGCTTTGGTGCTCCTGATAGGTTTGGCAGCCGGTCAGCAGGGCGGCGGATAGAATGAGTAATTTCAGATGTGTCATGGCAGTATTATTGTAGTGGAGTAATTTTCAATTTTTAACACAAAAACACGTTAACAGGGAAAATATTTTTCAGACGGCCTGATTTGGCGAACAGCGGTGGTATCGGGCGGATAAGTCAATACGGGCTGATATTTGAGTTTCAGACGGCCTTTGGCGGTGGGCGTTATATACTCGAATAGTCCTGTGTCTCAACTAAAAGGACGGAGCGCCATACTCGTCTTTATTTTATTTCACGGCAGAGCGGCGGCGATTTCTTTGCGCAGTTTGTCTAAAAAGCGCCCCTGACGCACCAGCTGCGCGGCTTGCTCGAATTCGGTGGCGGCGAATGCTTGGCGCAGGGATTGGAACAAATCGGTTTGTGCGGCGCGGATTTCGGTGTCCAGCGCCTCGAGGGCAGGGTGGTTTTGTTCGGACTGGGCGTCGGCGAGCGCTTCGCGCCATTCCATCTGCTGCATGAGGAATTCGGGGTCAAACGCGGTGTGTTCGGGCGCATCGGCATCGATGTTTTGTGCTTTCAGCAGCGTGGCGGCGCGGTCGATGGGATTTTTCAAGGCGCGGTAGGCTTCGTTGACGGCTGAGGCCATCATCACGGCCTGTTTTTGTTCAAACGAGGAGGCGGCGGCGAATTTGTCGGGATGGAAGCGGGCGGCAAGGGCGCGGTAGTTGCGTTCGAGCGTTTCGGCGTCGAGGTCGAAGGATTCGGGGAGTTGGAGCAGGGCAAAAGGAGAGGTCATGGTGGAGGCCGTCTGAAAAAATGTTGGCAGATTCTGCAAACGCGGGATTTAAAAGCCTCTGCATTCTTTTCCTCACGAGGGCAGATTGCAGCGGGTCGGGCGTTCCGGGGTAAAAGGCCGTCTGAAAAATTCGGCAGATGTGTGCACGGGGTTTCAGACGGCCTTTGGTAGTTGCAAAAATTTCAGCCTGATTGGCGGAATCGTTCGTTTAAACGTGGAAACTTTCGCCGCAGCCGCAGGAATCTTTGACATTCGGGTTTTCAAATTTGAAACCTTCCTGCAGGCCTTCTTTGGTGTAGTCGATTTGGGTGCCGTCGAGATAGACGAGGCTTTTCGGATCGACGAACACTTTGGCGCCGTGTTCTTCAAATACTTGGTCTTCGGGGGCGGCTTCATCGACAAATTCCAAGTTGTAGGCCATGCCCGAGCAGCCGCTGGTTTTGACGCCGAGGCGTACGCCTAAACCCTTGCCGCGTTTGCCGAGAAAACTTCGGATGTGGTTGGCGGCGTTTTCTGTGATGGTAATCATGCTGTTTTTCCTTGTGTGATGTTTTCAGGCTGCCTGCCGTTTTGCCCACGCCACGGCTGCGGCAATGGCGGCTTTGGCCTGCGGGCTGTTTTTCCAGCAGGTGCTGCCCGTGATGGCGGCGCCCTGTTCGAGAATGCCGGCAGGGTCGGCAGCGGCGAGTGCGGCAACGTCGTCCAAGCCCATTTCGCCCAAGCGTTGGAGCACGGTTTTACCAATGCCTTTTTCGGCCAGCAGGGATTGTTTCTGTTCGGAAGTAAAGGGCAATAGCGGTTTCCTTGTTTTCAGGCTGCTTGGAGTCAATGGTGGCAAAACAGGTACATCCTGATGCCTCAAAATCAAGGCAGCCGAAGATGACGGATAACGGGACAACACAGTTGCACCGTGCATTGCGGCTGTGTTATTGGGAAACGGTGGCCCGGATCAGTCGTTCGGCGTTCGCCAGCGTGTTTTCTACTTCGGCGTATTCGATTTTGCTGCCCGAAATCAGGCGGCGGGTGTCGTTGAACACCACTTGGACTTTTCCACCGTTTTCGGTTACCAGCACGCGCAGGGGCAGTTGCAGCGCGAATGCGGGGTCTTTCACCATCAGCAGCGTACCGACTTTGGGTGTGCCGAAGACGATGACTTTGGCCGGCTGCATGGACAGGCCGTGTTTACGGGCGGCGGCTTGGTGGTCGATGACGGTGAACACGGTCATGCCTTTGCTTTGCATGGCGTTTTGCAGGCGGGATACCGTGTCGTTGAAGCTGTATTTGCTGTCTACGGTGTGGGTAGTCATGGCGGCTTGGCTCTGCGTTTGGGCGGGTCTGCTGCCCGCGGCCTGCATTTGCGAACAGGCAGTGGCGGATACGATTAACAATACGGCAAGTGTTTGTTTCAACATGGTTTCATTCTTTCAAAAAGGTTGTACAAAAAGGTTGTATATTTTTCCTCTGTATTGCAGAAAAACGGTTTCAATCCGGCCTGAACGAGTGTACAGGCCGTCTGAAAAATTACTACGCTTCTTTTTTCTTGCGGTAGTCGGCGACGGCGGCTTTTACGGCATCCTCGGCCAGAATCGAGCAGTGGATTTTCACGGGAGGCAGCTCGAGCTCTTCGGCGATTTCGCTGTTTTTAATGGCCAGCGCGTCGTCGAGGCTTTTGCCTTTGACCCATTCGGTAATCAGGCTGGAGGAGGCAATGGCGGAGCCGCAGCCGTAGGTTTTGAATTTGGCGTCTTCGATGATGCCTTCGTCGTTGACTTTGATTTGCAGGCGCATCACGTCGCCGCAGGCGGGGGCGCCGACCATGCCGGTGCCGACGCTGTCGTCGCCTTTGTCGAAGGTGCCGACGTTGCGGGGGTTTTCGTAGTGGTCGATGACTTTGTTGCTGTATGCCATGATGTGGGTTCCTTGTTTTGGTTTTGATGGGGTGCCGTCTGAAAATTCAGACGGCCTTTGTTCGGCCTATTGGCAATCGACGCTGCCTTTGGTGTTCAGGCTGCCGTCGGGGCGGAAGGTTTTGTATTTGACCGCGCGGCCTTTTTTGTAGAGAAACTCGGTGCGTTTCGCACCGTCAGGGGCGTAGCCCTGCGACCAGCCGTTGGCGAGGCTGTTGCGGAATTTCATGTGGGTTTCGAGGTTGCCGTTGGGGTAGTAGATGTCGATGGTGTTGGCGGGCTTGCCGTTTTTCACTTTGTATTGCAGCACCAAACCGTTGGGCAGGCGCTCGTTGACGATGCCGTTTTGGATGGGGGTGGCGGGCTGCTGCAAAACGGGTGCGGCGCACAGGCGGGCGACCATTTCGGCATCGGCTTGGGTTTTCCAGCCGCATTTTTTTATCAGGCGCTGCTGCTCGCCGGCGGGCAGGTTGTTGATGTTGGCTGCGTTGGCGGTGCACTCTGCTTTGTTTTTTTCGCGTACTTGGTTGGCGAGGAAACAGCCGCTGAGGGAAACGGCGGTCAGGGTGGCAAGGGCAAGGTGGTGGAATTTCATGCGGGTTCCTTTTTTGTTTTTGGGCCGGGGTTTTCAGACGGCCTTTGGGGGTGGGTAGGCCGTCTGAAAAAATCATCGTTGCTTTACCATTTCAATGCGGGCTTTTTATGCTGAACGGCACATTCGTGTAGAAACGAGTTAATCAGGGTTTGGTAGGAAATGCCCATTTCTTCGGCCAACGCCTGAAAATGCACAATGTTGTTGTCATTAATGCTGGCGGGGGACGGTTTTTTTAGGTGTTTGGCGTAGAGATTTCTGACGGCATTGCTGAAGTCGTGTTCGTCTTTCACGGTTTATCTCCTGTATTGTCTGCTTTCGTTGGCAGTGGCGCGGCGGGCGGAAATGATACGGATATTATCGCCCCGCTCGCAGTGTACAACAACCGGTATCCGCAGGCGTTCGTTCAGTCCCATCAATACAAAGCGCTGTTCGTTTTCGGAATGGTCGGTATCGGCAATCAATAGGGCGTTTTCATCCTAAAATACGGTAACGGCTTCTTCATAAGGCGATGCCGTGTTTCTTTATATTGGATATTGGTTGCCGCTTTGTCGGTGTGCCATTCAAAACCTTGCGGTATCAATGTGCCGCCCATTCAATCGAATCCAAATCCACACCGTCTTTAAACATTTCCCACAGCGGCGATAATTCGCGCAGTTTGCCGATTTTGGATTTGATCAGTTCGGCGGCGTAGGCGGCTTCTTCTTCGGTGGTCATGCGGCCGAAGGTAATGCGCAGGGAAGAGTGGGCGAGTTCGTCGTTGCGGCCGAGTGCGCGCAAAACGTAGCTGGGTTCGAGGCTGGCTGAAGTGCAGGCGGAACCGCTGGAGACGGCCAGCTCTTTGACGGCCATAATCAGGCTTTCGCCTTCGACGTAGTTGAAGCTGATGTTCAGATTGTTGGGAACGCGGTGTTCGAGGTCGCCGTTGATATAGACTTCTTCGATGCCTTCGATGCCTTTGAGAAAGATATCGCGCAGTTTAAGGTAGTGGGCGGTGTCTTTTTCGAGGTCTTCTTTGGCGATGCGGAAGGCTTCTCCCATGCCGACGATTTGGTGGGTGGGCAGTGTACCGGAACGGAAGCCGCGCTCGTGGCCGCCGCCGTGCATTTGCGCTTCGAGACGAACGCGCGGTTTGCGGCGGACGTATAGTGCGCCGATGCCTTTGGGGCCGTACACTTTGTGGCCGGACATGGATAAAAGATCGGCTTTGGCGGCCTCGACGTCAACAGGTACTTTTCCGCAGGCTTGGGCGGCATCGACGTGGAAGATGATTTTGCGTTCGCGGCAGATTTCGCCGATGGCGGGGATGTTTTGAACCACGCCGATTTCGTTGTTCACCCACATGACGGAAATGAGGATGGTGTCGTCGCGGATGGCGGCTTTGAGTTCGTCGAGATCGATCAGGCCGTTTTCCTGTACGCCCAAATAGGTTACTTCAAAACCTTGGCGCTCTAATTCGCGCATGGTGTCGAGCACGGCTTTGTGTTCGGTTTTGACGGTAATCAGGTGTTTGCCTTTGGATTGGTAGAAATACGCCGCACCTTTGATGGCGAGGTTGTCGGACTCGGTGGCGCCGCTGGTAAAGACGATTTCTTTGGGATCGGCGTTGATCAGGGCGGCGATGTCGGCGCGGGCTTTTTCGACGGCTTCTTCGGCCGTCCAGCCGAAGCTGTGGCTGTTTGACGCGGGGTTGCCGAACAGCTCGGTCAGGTAGGGAATCATTTTTTCGGCAACGCGCGGGTCAACGGGGGTGGTGGCGGCGTAGTCGAGGTAAACGGGGGTTTTGACGGTCATGGTTTGCTTCTTTCTTTTTCTAGTTAGTGGATATGTGTAAAGTGGACGACTTGGTCTTTGGCGGCGGTTTTCTGCTCAATGATGCTTTGCAGGGTAACGCTGCTTAAATAGTCGTTGATGGTTTTATTGAGATTTTCCCATAAATCATGGGTCAGGCACGGCGCGCCGTGGTGGCAGTCGGCTTTGCTGCTGCATTGGGTGGCGTCGAGCCGGTCTTCGGCGGCGGCGATGATTTGGGCAATGTTGATTTGCGAGGCGGGGGCGGCAAGGATGTAGCCGCCGCCGGGGCCGCGCAGGCTTTCAACCAATTCAGCACGGCGCAGTTTGCTGAACAGTTGTTCGAGATAAGAGAGGGAAATGCTTTGGCGCTCGCTGATGGCGCTGAGTTTGACCGCGCCGGTTTGGGCGTTCATGGCCAAATCAATCATGGCGGTAACGGCAAAGCGGCCTTTGGTGGTGAGTCGCATGGGTGGTGTCTGTGTTGTGGCTTTATTTTGTCTTGAACGGATTATCGTATTTCTGAGTAATTTAGTCAAGTATCCGGAGGATGTAGCGGCAAAGGGTTTTTCAGACGGCCTGATTGTTTGAAAACCGCCTGCACGCTTGAAAATTTTATGTTAAAGTCTGATTTTAACAACTCGGCGGTTTGAGCCGCTGCAAGGGGCTGTTTAAATTTGAAATCGGGATGCGTCAGGCCGTCTGAAAGGGGCGGGGCTCATTGGTCGGGCGGAGAGGCCGTCTGAGGTTTTAAATTTAAGCAGCTTTTGTTGTGTTTGCCGTTTTAACTTTCATTTCAAAAGGTTATCTATGCAGTCTTGGCAATTGCCCGAACACGTTGCCGACGTTTTGCCGACCACGGCGCGCCAGCTTGAGAGCGCACGCGAACGGCTGTTGGCGCTTTTCCGCGTGCACGGCTACGAATTGGTGCAGCCTCCTCTGATGGAATACAGCAATTCGCTGCTGACCCACATCGACGCGGGGCTTTCGCTGAAAACCATCCGCGTGGTCGATCAGCTCAGCGGGCAGCAGCTCGGCATCCGCGCCGACATTACGCCGCAGGTGGCGCGCATCGACGCGCATCTTCTGTCGGCCAACAACGGCATCAACCGCCTGTGTTACGCGGGTTCGGTGCTGCATGCGCGGCCTGAAGGTTTTCTGAATACGCGCGAGCCCTTGCAGGCCGGGGCGGAACTTTACGGTTTTGCCGATATTGCCGCCGACATCGAACTGATTGATTTGATGTTGAAAAGCGTGAACATCGCCGATTTCGGCGAAGTGTTGCTGTCGCTGGGACACATCGGCGTCTTCCGCGCTTTGGCTGATGCGGCCGGATTATCGGCAGAGCAGTCGGCACAACTTTTGGCGCTGATGCAGGACAAAGACGCGGAAGCGGTGAAAAACTGCGTGGAATCATGGTGTTTGGACGGAATGTGGGTCAAGGCGTTTGCGCTGCTGCCCGCACTTTACGGCGGTCGCGAAGTCTTGCAGGAAGCGCGTGCCAAGCTGCCGGATCTGTCGGCGGTAGGCAGGGCTTTGGACGAATTGGAAGCGGTATGTGCGGCGTTCCCCGCGCAAAACGTCCACATTGATTTGTCGGAACTGCGGGTGGACAACTACCACACCGGCCTGCTTTACGCGGCCTACGGTTCAGACAGCCACGATGCAGTGGCGCGCGGCGGGCGTTACGACGGCTTGGGCGCGTATTTCGGCCGCAGCCGTCCGGCGACGGGTTTCAGCTTCGATTTGCGCAGTTTTATCGGCCGCCTGCCGGAAATCGGCCGCCAGTCTGTGGTGATGGTGGCGCGTGAAGATGCGGAAGCGGCCAAAGACGCTGTGGCGGTTTTGCGCGAACAAGGGCAGTGTGTGGTAGTGGATTACGGCATCGGGCATAACGGCTCTGACAATATTTCAGGCCATCTGAAAAAAATCGACGGCGTTTGGCAGGTTGCCGAAGTTTAATTTTCTTGGATTTGATTTTAGGATTTGAGTAATGGCTAAAAACGTGGTGGTCATCGGCGCACAATGGGGCGACGAAGGCAAAGGTAAGATTGTGGATTGGCTGGCGGAAGAAACCGCCGGCGTAGTGCGTTTTCAGGGCGGACACAACGCGGGGCATACGCTGGTGGTCGGCGGTAAGAAAACCGTTCTGCGCCTGATTCCGAGCGGCATTCTGCATGAACAACTGGATTGTTTTATCGGCTCGGGCGTGGTGGTTTCGCCTGAAGCGTTGTTGGGTGAAATCGACGAATTGAACGCCGCCGGTGTGAAAAATGTCGAAGGCCGTCTGAAAATTGCGCCGACCTGCCCGCTGATTCTGCCTTACCATATCGCTTTAGATCAGGCGCGCGAGGCTTCGCGCGGCAAGGGTAAAATCGGTACGACAGGCCGCGGCATCGGCCCGGCTTATGAAGACAAAGTTGCCCGCCGCGCCATCCGTGCCGTCGATTTGCTGAATTTGGACAAACTGTCTGAAAAGCTGGAAAGCATTTTGGCTTACTATAACGTCCAGCTTCAGCATCTGCACGGCGCCGAGCCGGTGAAAGTAGAAGACGTGATGGCAGTCATCAATAAAGTTGCGCCACACATCACGCCGATGATTGCCGATGTTTCCCGAATTTTGAACGAAAAAAGCGGAAACGGCGAACGCCTGCTGTTTGAAGGCGCGCAGGGAACGCTGCTGGATATCGACTATGGCACTTATCCGTTTGTGACGTCGTCCAACTGTTTGGCAGGTGCTGCATCGGCGGGTGCCGGCGTAGGGCCGCAGATGTTGGATTATGTGTTGGGAATTGTTAAGGCTTATACCACGCGCGTGGGCTCGGGGCCGTTTCCGACCGAGCTGTTTGACGAAGTCGGCGCCGGTTTGGCCGAGCGCGGTCACGAGTTCGGCTCGGTAACAGGCCGTGCGCGCCGCTGCGGCTGGTTTGATGCGGCTGCGCTGAAACGCTCGATTCAGGTCAACGGCATTTCGGGAATGTGTATCACCAAATTAGATGTGATGGACGGTATGGAAACCGTCAATATCTGCGTTGGCTACGAGTTGCCCGACGGCAGCAAAACCGACATTCTGCCTTGCGGCTCGGATGCAGTTAAAACCTGCAAGCCTGTTTACGAAACCATGCCGGGCTGGAAGGAATCCACTGTCGGCGTGAAAGAATACGACAAACTGCCGGAAGCCGCCAAAGCCTATCTGAAACGGATCGAAGAATTTTGCGGCGCGCCTGTGGCCATGGTTTCTACGGGACCGGATCGCGAAGAAACGATTGTTTTGCAGCATCCGTTTGCTTGATATTTCGGGAATTTAAAAAAATCAGGCCGTCTGAAAAAAACGATTTTCAGACGGC
Source organism: Neisseria chenwenguii (assembly GCF_002216145.1). Lineage (NCBI taxonomy): Bacteria > Pseudomonadati > Pseudomonadota > Betaproteobacteria > Neisseriales > Neisseriaceae > Neisseria > Neisseria chenwenguii. The sequence continues at coordinate 409,748 of NZ_CP022278.1, read as the reverse complement.
CTAAGTTTTCTATTTTACTCTTCGTATAAGTTTTTTAAAGTATAGAAGTTGTGTAATTTTGGGTAGTTTACAATGGGGTTGATTTATATCAAAATGTGTGCGCGAAGGTAGTTTTATTTCATGATTTTGACTGTATATATGAAAGCGGAAGTGCTATTCTTAACACATTAAAAATTTGGTCTGTTTATTATTTTATTTAACAAAATTAGGAGTTTGAAATGTCTGCAGATGTTCAAGAACGTCCTTCTGCCTGGGAAGGCTTTGTCGGCGGTAATTGGGAAACCAACGTTGACGTCCGTGATTTTATCCAGAAAAACTACACACCATATGAGGGCGATGCCAGTTTCTTGGCGCCGGCTACCGAGGCAACTACTAAATTGTGGGCAGAAGTGATGGAAGGCATTAAAGTGGAAAACCGTACCCACGAGCCTTACAAAATTGATGCGCAAACTGTTTCCGGTATTACCAGCCACGCGCCGGGCTATATCGACAAAAATTTGGAAAAAATCGTCGGTCTGCAAACCGACGAGCCCCTGAAGCGTGCCATTATGCCGTTCGGCGGGTTGAAAATGGTTCAGGATTCCTGCCGCATTTACAATGTGGAATTAAACCCCGAAGTTTCCGAAATCTTTACCAAATACCGTAAAACCCACAACCAGGGCGTGTTTGACGTTTATACGCCTGATATCCGCCGCTGCCGTAAATCAGGCGTGATTACCGGTTTGCCGGATGCTTACGGTCGTGGCCGTATCATTGGCGACTACCGTCGTGTTGCGCTTTACGGTATCGACTTTTTGATGAAAGACAAGTTTGCCCAATTCAATTCGCTGCAAGCCGATTTGGAAAACGGCGTGAACTTGGAAGACGTCATCCGCCGCCGCGAAGAAATCAACGACCAATACAAAGCCTTGGGTCAAATGAAAGAAATGGCTGCCTCTTACGGCTTTGATATTTCCGGCCCGGCGAAAAACGCCCAAGAAGCGATTCAATGGACTTATTTCGCGTATCTGGCTGCAGTGAAATCGCAAAACGGCGCCGCAATGTCGTTTGGCCGCGTATCGTCGTTCTTGGATATTTATATCGAGCGCGACCTGAAAAACGGTGTGATTACCGAAATACAAGCGCAGGAATTTATCGACCACTTGGTCATGAAACTGCGTATGGTCCGTTTCCTGCGTACCCCCGAATACGATCAGCTCTTCTCCGGCGACCCGATTTGGGCGACCGAATCCATCGGCGGTATGGGCTTGGACGGTCGCACGCTCGTGACCAAATCCAACTTCCGCGTGCTGCATACGCTTTACAATATGGGTCCGTCTCCCGAGCCGAACATCACCATTTTGTGGTCTGAACAACTGCCGCAGGGCTTTAAAGAATTCTGTGCCAAAGTTTCGATTGACACCTCTTCCGTCCAATACGAAAACGACGACTTGATGCGCCCTGATTTCGAGAGCGACGACTACGCCATCGCCTGCTGCGTCAGCCCGATGGTTGTCGGCAAACAAATGCAGTTCTTTGGTGCGCGCGCCAACTTGGCCAAAACCCTGCTGTACGCAATCAACGGCGGTGTGGACGAAAAATCCAAAGATCAGGTCGGTCCGAAACATGAACCGATCATGGATGAAGTGCTGGATTACGACAAAGTATTCGAGCGTATGGATAAATTTATGGATTGGTTGGCAACACAATATGTTACCGCGCTGAACATTATCCACTACATGCACGACAAATACTCTTACGAAGCCGCATTGATGGCGCTGCACGACCGTGATGTCAAACGCACAATGGCCTGCGGTATTGCCGGTTTGTCGGTAGCAGCCGACTCGCTGTCTGCCATCAAATACGCCAAAGTCAAACCGGTTCGTGACGAAAACGGTATTGCTGTTGACTTTGAAATCGAAGGCGAATATCCGCAATTCGGTAACAACGACGACCGTGTGGATGACATTGCCTGCGACTTGGTAGAACGCTTCATGCGCAAAGTAGCCACCCACAAAACCTACCGCAACGCAATTCCGACCCAATCCGTGCTGACTATTACTTCCAACGTGGTCTACGGTAAGAAAACCGGTAATACCCCTGATGGCCGCCGTGCCGGGGCGCCTTTCGGACCGGGCGCCAACCCGATGCACGGTCGCGATGTTAACGGTGCGGTTGCCTCGTTGACTTCGGTTGCCAAACTGCCGTTTGAGTTTGCCAAAGACGGTATTTCCTACACCTTCTCCATCGTGCCGGGCGCATTGGGCAAAGACGAAAATTCTCGCGAACGCAACCTTGCCGGTTTGATGGACGGTTACTTCCACCACGAAGCAGGAGAAATCGAAGGCGGCCAACACCTCAACGTCAACGTGTTAAACCGCGAAACCCTGCAAGATGCGATGGAGCATCCTGAGAAATATCCGCAGTTGACCATCCGCGTATCAGGTTACGCTGTTCGCTTCAACTCGTTGACCCGTGAGCAACAGCAAGACGTGATTACCCGTACCTTTACCGAAACCATGTAATTCAGGTTTGATAAAAACAATGCCGGTTGATTCCGGCATTGTTTTTATCTGTTTCAGCCTCATTTTAAAATTGAAAGCAGCATTTCAAACGGTTTCGAGAATGCCGTCTGAAAAACTGTCGAACTATATAACTATATAAAAATACAACTGCCGTTTTCAGACGGCCTGATTTCCCGAAAATACCATGCAGACTTATACCATTACACCTGATGCCAAGCCTGGTCAGGCTCAGGCTGTCGGACACCGTCATTACCAAGGTAAAGGCATCGTTCATTCCATCGAATCCTGCGGTACCGTTGACGGCCCCGGCCTGCGTTACGTTTTGTTTTTGCAAGGCTGTTTGATGCGCTGCCTATACTGCCACAACCGCGACACATGGGATTTGCACACCGATGTCGCCAAAGAAATGACCGTACCCGAAGTCATGAAGCAGGTCATGGCTTACCGCCACTATCTTCGTGCCACAGGCGGCGGCGTAACCGTAACCGGCGGCGAGCCGCTGTTGCAGTATGAATTTGTGCGCGATTGGTTTACCGCCTGCCGCGAACACGACATCCATACCTGCCTCGATACCAACGGCTACGCTCTCCATTACGATGAAATTCTCGACGATATGCTCGACCACACCAGTTTGGTGATGCTCGATTTAAAGCAAATCGATCCGGAAATACATAAAGTTTTGGTCGGCATTCCCAATACCAAAACGCTTAAATTCGCCAAACATCTGGCTGAACGCAAACAGCCCACCCGCGTACGTTATGTGATTGTGCCCGGCTATACCGATGACGAGCGTTCTGCCAACCTTTTGGGCGAGTTTATCGGCGACATGGAAAACGTCGAAACCGTCGAACTTTTGCCGTATCACGAATTGGGTGCGCACAAATGGGAACTCTGCGGCGACGAATACAAACTCAAAGGCGTGCACCCGCCGCCCAAAGAAACCGTTTTGAAAATTAAAGAAATTTTGGAAGGGTATGGCAAAAACATCATCTACTAAGATTGGATTTGCCCCTGCTTGCAACAAGAGGCCGTCTGAAAACCCGAAACCTAGTTTTCATACGGCCTTTTCCCGTATTCCAATCAGGCAAAATGCTTGTATCCAAAACCGAAAACGGTTACAATCACACGCTTTCCAACCTTGCCTTCCTGCTTTTCGCATGGCGGAAGGCTGTTTTTCAATCCATAAGGAGATAACATGCGTCATTACGAGATCGTGTTTATCGTTCACCCTGATCAAAGCGAGCAAGTGCCCGCAATGGTTGAGCGTTACAAAGCCATGATTACCGAAGCAAACGGTACCATCCACCGTTTGGAAGACTGGGGTCGCCGCCAACTGGCTTACCCGATTAACAAAATCCACAAAGCGCACTACGTTTTGATGAACATCGAAACCACCCCCGAGGTGGTTGAAGAGCTGGAAACCGCATTCCGCTTCAACGATGCCGTTCTGCGTCATCTGACCATCAAAACCAAACACGCCGTTACCGAAGCATCCCCGATGCTGGGCGGCGAAAAAACCAAAAACCTGCTCAACGGTGCGGCTGAAGAAACCGCAGCAGCCGAGTAAGGTTGAATAATCTCCTGCGCCTTACCGCAAAAATCGCCGAAACCAAGCCATTGAGATACACACCTGCCGGCGTACCCGTGTTGGATTTACTGCTGCAACACGAATCATGGCAGGAAGAAAACGGGCAGAAATGCCTCGTCAAATTCGAAATGAACGCGCGGCTTTTGGGGAGGCAGGCTGAAGAATGGCAGTATCGGCAAAACATCATGGTCGAAGCAGAAGGATTTTTGGCACAACGCAGCCAACGCTTCAACCGCCCGATACTCCGCATCCGGAACATTCAAGAATATAAAGGTTAAACGACATGGCTCGTCAATCATTCAAACGTAGAAAATTCTGCCGTTTCACGGCTGAAAAAATCCAAGAAGTCGATTACAAACAAGTTGATCTGCTGAAAGACTTCATTTCTGAAAACGGCAAAATTATCCCCGCCCGCATTACCGGTACCAAAGCGCATTACCAACGCCAACTGGCTGTTGCCGTAAAACGTGCCCGTTTCCTGGCTCTGCTGCCGTACACCGACCAACATAAATAATCGGAGCTTGAAATTATGCAAATTATCCTGTTAGAAAAAATCGGCGGTTTGGGTAATCTGGGCGACGTTGTCACCGTGAAAAACGGCTACGCCCGCAACTTCCTGATTCCTTCAGGCAAAGCCAAATGCGCTACCGAAGCCAACATGAAAGAATTCGAAGCGCGCCGTGCCGAATTGGAAGCCAAACAAGCCGAAATCTTGGCTGATGCGCAAGCACGCCAAGCCAAATTGGACGGTCAAACCATTACCGTTGCCCAAAAAGCCGGTGTTGACGGCCGTTTGTTCGGTTCTGTTACCAATGCCGACATCGCCGCAGTTATCGTGGCTTCCGGTATCGAAGCAGCCAAAGCCAATGTCCGCCTGCCGAACGGTCCACTGAAAGCAGTTGGCGAATACGAAGTGGAAGTGGCTCTGCACACTGACGCTGTTGCCAAAATTACCGTTGCTGTTGTTGCAGCCGCTGAGTAATTTCTTTTCAAGAAAAGGCCGTCTGAATTTTCAGACGGCCTTTTTTATTGACACTTTCCAACCTAGCAACATTTGGAATCGGCTGAAGAGATAACGCAAAATAGCCGGCAGTATTGTTGCCAATCTCTTTATTGATCCATTCCGGCGTTTTTTCGGTTGATTTTTACTAATCTTATAATATACTCAACCTAACTTTCCATTATTAAACCAAACGGACACATCATGAAAAAGTCACTCCTCCTCGCGCTGACCACCGCCGCTTTGACGCTCGCGGCTTGTAACAGTACCAAATCACCTGCGCCGAAATCAGGCGGCGAGCCTGTCAAACCCGTTAACCAAAGCAAGCGTCCGGCGTTTGATGCGGCGGCGGAATCTGTGGCCAGCAGCGGTTTTTCGGGCAACAGCAATGTTCAGTCGTTTATCCGTTACGAGGTAGAGCAGGGGCGTTTCAGCGAGGCGCAATGGCAGGATTTTTTCAATAACGCGGTTTATAAACCCAACATCATCACAATTATCTACCGCCCGGGCACGTCGCGCCCGTGGTACGAATTCCGCACCGGCAATTCCGGCGCGGCGAAAACGGCGGGCGGACGGCAGTTTTACGCCGCCAACCGTGCGGTGATTGATGACGTGGCCGCCAAATACGGCGTTCCGGCTGAGCTGATTGTGGCGATTGTCGGCATCGAAACGAATTACGGTAAAAATACCGGCAGCTTCCGCGTTGGCGATGCGCTGGCGACACTGGGCTTTGATTTCCCGCGCCGTGCCGATTATTTCCAAAGCGAATTGAGCGAGCTGATGCTGATGGCGAAAGAAGAAAAAACCGACGTGTTCAGCTTCAAAGGCAGCTACGCAGGCGCGATGGGGATGCCGCAGTTTATGCCGTCGAGCTTCCGCAAATGGGCGGTGGATTACGACCGCGACGGCCGACGCGATATTTGGGACAACGTCGGCGATATTGCCGCATCTGTGGCAAATTATATGAAAGTACACGGCTGGAAAACGGGCGGAAAAATGATTGTGCCCGTGAGCCTGACCATCAATCCGCAGCTTCAGGCCATTATCGACGAAAAAACGGCGCTGACCCGCACGGTTGCCGATTTCAAAGCAATGGGCGTCGTGCCGAAAACGGCGGTGGCCGACAACGAAAAAGCCGTGCTTTACCGCTTGGAAACTTCGCCCGGCGTGTTTGAATATTATTTGGGGCTGAACAATTTTTACAGCGTCTGGAAATACAACAACAGCCGTATGTATGCAACCGCCGTGCGCGATATTGCCAATTCGGTGGGCGCAGCAGGGTTGTAATTGTTTTGCACACAAAGGCCGTCTGAAATACGTTGTTGTGTTTTCAGACGGCCTTTTGCTGTTTGATACGAAAACGCCAAACACGCCTAATGCTGCGCCGCGAGCGATAAAAATGTTAGAATGCCGCATCGCGGAGCAGGCCGTCTGAAACTCCGCTTGCCGAGCATGGTGGTTCGACTTTGCTCATCGACCACCAAAGTTTTCAGACGGCCTGCCGATTTTCCAGTTATCCAGAGAAAACCCATGGCCTATCAAGTTCTCGCCAGAAAATGGCGGCCGAAAACCTTTGCCGATTTAGTCGGTCAGGAACACGTTGTCAAAGCCCTGCGCAACGCGCTCGACGAAGGCCGTCTGCACCACGCCTACCTGCTGACCGGCACGCGCGGTGTGGGCAAAACCACGATTGCGCGGATTCTGGCCAAAAGCCTCAACTGCGAAAATGCCGATCACGGCGAGCCCTGTGGCGTCTGCCCGAGCTGTACGCAGATTGATGCGGGGCGTTATGTCGATCTGCTGGAAATCGACGCTGCGTCCAACACGGGCATCGACAACATCCGCGAGGTGTTGGAAAACGCCCAATACGCGCCGACGGCAGGCAAATACAAAGTCTATATCATCGACGAAGTGCATATGCTGTCCAAAAGCGCGTTCAACGCGATGCTCAAAACGCTGGAAGAACCGCCCGAACACGTCAAATTCATCCTCGCCACTACCGACCCGCATAAAGTTCCCGTAACCGTATTGAGCCGCTGTTTGCAGTTTGTTTTGCGCAATATGACCGCGCAGCAGGTTGCCGACCATTTGGCGCATGTTTTAAACAGTGAAAACATCCCCTACGAAGCGCCCGCGCTTCAGCTCTTAGGCCGCGCCGCCGCAGGTTCGATGCGTGACGCGCTGAGTTTGCTCGACCAGGCGATTGCAATGGGTTCGGGCAATGTCGCCGAGGCTGATGTGCGCCAGATGATCGGCGCGGTCGATAAAAGTTATCTCTACCAACTGCTGCAAGGCGTTGCCGCACAAGACGGCGCCGCGCTGCTGGCCAAAGCGCAGGAAATGGCCGCGCGTTCCATCGGTTTCGACAGTGCATTGGGAGAACTGGCCATGCTGCTGCAACAACTCGCGCTGATTCAGGCCGTGCCTTCCGCGCTGGCGGCGGACGACCCCGAGCGCGACACGCTGCTTGCCTTGAGCCAAATCTTGAGTGGCGAGCAAATCCAGCTCTACTACCAATGCGCCATCCACGGCAAGCAAGACCTCAGCCTCGCGCCCGACGAATACGCGGGTTTTGTAATGACGCTGCTGCGTATGCTGGCGTTTGCCCCGCTGGCGGCGGAAAACCATCCGTCAGACGGCCTGTTGGAACACACCCAACTTCACGATGCGGCTGGAGCGTCGATTCCGCCAAAAAAGCCGCAGGCTGAACCCGTGCCCGTAGCGGTTCAGGCAGCCATGCCGTCTGAAAACGCCGCAGCGGAAGAGAAAGAACTGCCGCCGTGGGAAGAAGCAGAAGCGGTTGAAAATCAGGCCGAACCGGCTGTTCAGACGGTCTCTGATATTGCCGAACCCATGCCGTCTGAAAATGACGCGGCAGACGGATTGGTGCAGGCTGATGTTCAAACGGCGGAAATGCTGTTTGAAAAAGTGCCGTCTGAAAAAACAGATAGGGCAGAAGAACAGCCGCAAGCCGCCGAACTGCCGTCTGAAACGCCCGATCCCGCCGCCGCAGCCGTGTTCACGGAACCCGAATATCAAGAATATCCTGCGCCCGAAGACATTTACCCGCAGGATTTTCAGACAGCCTATGCCGACGAGCCGGTTTACATGCCGTCTGAAAATAATGACGGCAACGCCTATCCGTCGCCCGATGACGAAGCCGACGAAGGCAGCGCACTGCCGGCTGCTGATCTCGATATTCCCGCTTTGGCAGACGACGCCGACGAGGCCGAAGAAGAGGGCGCGGGCGGGCCGCAGTTTGCCCCGCTGCCCGAGTTCAAGCCCGAAAACTGGGCGCTGATTGTGCAGCGTTTCGCGCAGAAATTCGGCGCCGCGCAAATGCCCGCCCAACACGCCGCGTGGACAAATTACGACGAAGGAAGCCACCTGATGCTGCTTTCGCTGACCGACGACGCGCGCAAAACCACCAACAAAGAGCGTTTGGACAAAATCCAAAACACCCTCGCGCAAGCCTACAATCTGCCGCTCAAGTTGCAAACCGAACCCTGGCGTGACGATGCAGGCTGGGAAACCCCCGAAATGCGCCGCCTGCGCCTGCAACGCGAAGGCCGCGACAAAGCGCAGCAGCTGCTCGAAGCCGACCCGACCGCGCGGCAGATTTTGGAAACCTTTGAAGCGCAATGGCAGCCCGAATCGCTGGAATTGTCTGACGCGCAGTAAGATTTTTTCAGACGGCATGATTCGGATTCAGAGGCCGTCTGAAACCCCGTTTTCAACACCCACTCAACAAACAGGAGTACAAAAATGTTCGGAAAAGCCGGATTGGGCGGCCTGATGAAACAGGCGCAGCAAATGCAGGAAAACATGAAAAAAGCGCAGGCCAAACTTGCCGAAACCGAGGTGGACGGCGAAGCAGGCAACGGCCTGGTCAAAGTCACCATGACCTGCGCCCACGTCGTGCGCAAGCTGGAAATCAGTCCGGATCTGATTGCCGAAGCTGCCGACGACAAAGAAATGCTGGAAGATTTGGTCATGGCCGCCGTTAATGCCGCCAGCGCCAAAGCCGAAGAAACCACCAACAAAACCATGGGCGCGTTCACGCAGGGTCTGCCTGCAGGCATGGGGGATTTTTTCCGTTAAAACGGAAGAGGCCGGTTAAGATAAAGCCGTCTGAAAAGTTTTCAGACGGCTTTTATTTTTGAACCGGAATATCTTGAGGATAATAAAAAAGCCTGAATTTAATCAGGCTTTTTTAAATTTGGCTCCCCGACCTGGGCTCGAACCAGGGACCTGCGGATTAACAGTCCGTCGCTCTACCGACTGAGCTATCGGGGAATAGAGTGCATTATAAAGGCTGGAAAAAATGTGTCAACGTTATTTTCTAAAAAAAACGTAGCAATATTACAAATGTTTGAATGTTAACGAAATTTAATGAGATGCGTAACTGTTATAGCAATGCAAAACAATCCTTACGGAGTAATATTGCGGTTTTTAAGGGCGGGCGCTGACGAGTTTGCCGCTTTGGAATACCTGTTGCTGCATGACGGTGCCGTTGTAGGCGTAAATGGTCAGCGAGCCGTTGTCCGGCATGGCTCGGAATTGGAGCAGCTTGTTGCGTGGCAGGGTGTAGGGGTCGGTACGCTTTTTGCCGTCGCTATAAAAGTCTTGTACAAGATAGCTGCTGCCTCGTTTGCTGATGAGCTGACGGTAGAATCCGCCTTTGACGGCGCTATCGGTTGCGTTGCCGTGGGTGTCGAAGTGGGTAACGATTTGTTCTTCGATAATTTTGAGGCCGTCTGAATTTTGTGCGCGGTTTTTGTTCAGTCCGATCGGGATATTCAATGATGTGCCTAAGCCAAGATGGCTGCCGATGCCTGTGCCCAGTCCAATACCGACAGACATGCCGGGCGTGCCGTTGGAGCAGGCGCATAAAGTGAGGGTGAGTAGGGTGGTTGCGAGGACGGTTTTCATGGTGAACATCCTTTATCTGTTTGCTATCAATTAATTATACGGCGTTTGAGCAGATAGGGCGGTTAGCTTGGGTAAAACATTTCGGAAATTTCAGATGGCCTGCCGTTGTTTTGTGAGGCCGTCTGAAAATGAAAAAAGCACTTTCTGTTTTGAAGAGAAAGTGCTTTTTTAACAATGCGATATTGAAATTATTTCAAGCTGGCTTGATGGATGGCGCCGGTTTCTGAGAATTTGATTTCTTTTATAACGCTCAGTTCGCGGGCTTCGCCGTTGATGGTGGCGGGTTTCATGGTTTGTGCTTCCAGCCATTCGACGGCGCTGTTGTCGATGCTGACTGAGCCGCTGCTGCGGACGATGCGGACGTTGCTGACATTGCCGTCGGCACCGATGGTCAGGCGCATAGCGACGTTGCCGGTAATCGGGGCGGTGGCTTCGGAGGCTTTTTGGTAGAACGATACGCTGCCGGCCACGACGGCTTGAGAGGCGGCCAATACGGCGAATGCGGTCAGAGCGGAGAGGGTGCGGCGGATAGTCATGATGAAAGTCCTTTATGAATAATACGTTTGTCGTAATTTTACTTGGGTGTCAGCCCGTTGTTTTAATGATGAATTCCGAAACTGTTTATGCGTTTGAGCTGTGTTTCGTTGAGGTGTATTGTGCCGTCTATACATTTGGGATGCAAGAGATAAATGCGCAAATTTTCGGATAAACGGTATGTTTTTTATAAGTAAATATTCTAATTTTGTATGTTTTCAGATTTTTAGTGGGTTGTAAAATTGGTTGTTACCTTATATAACTATTTAAAATCAATATGTAAGCAGTGGCTCCGGTGTGGCAGTGGAGGTGTTTTGGGAGACGTGGCGAATTTGGGTTTTGATGTGTGGTAAAAATACCGTTTGTCTCTTTTTTGCACCGATTATTTGATTTTTGAGCGGTTAAACAGTCGGAATCGGGATATGTTTTGCTGGAATAGGTTTGGTACTTTGAGGCCGTCTGAAAATACACCCGAAATTTTCAGACAGCCTCTCCGGTTGGTATGGGGCGGGTTTTTCCGATAAAATGCAAAACGGCTTTGATGGCCCAGCTTAATCTGCGCGGCCGAAATTTGGGAAACTGCAAACGGCAGCAAATAGAAGGAAGTAAAACATGAAAACTTTGAGATTTACGAAAATGCACGGCTTGGGCAATGATTTTATGGTCATTGACGCGGTCAATCAGGCGTTTGACCCGAAGGAGGCGCCGTTGGCTGCTTGGGCGGACCGTTACCGCGGTGTGGGTTTCGACCAGCTTTTGGTGGTGGAAAAACCGACTTCGGATTTGGTGGATTTCTGTTACCGTATTTTTAATGCCGACGGCGGCGAGGTGGAGCAGTGCGGCAACGGTGCGCGCTGTTTTGTCCGTTTTGTTTCGGATAAGGGCTTGACGGATAAGAAAGAAATTTTGGTGGAAACGGCGGGTGGCGTGATTGTGCCCAAGCTGTTGGAAAACGGTTTGGTAACGGTCAATATGGGTAAGCCGCGTTTCATGCCGTCTGAAATTCCGTTTGTGCCGTCAAGCGACGAGGCGGCGGATGCTTTGGTGCATATTGTTTTGGTCGGTTTGGAATCGGTACCGGTTTCTTGTGTCAACATCGGCAATCCGCACGCGGTGATTGCGGTGGAAGATGTGGATTCCGCGCCGGTCGGCCGTTGGGGCGAGGCGATCGAGTCGCATGAGCAGTTCCCCGAGCGGGTAAACGTGGGCTTTATGCAGGTCGTCGACAGCCGTAACATCCGTTTGCGCGTGTATGAGCGCGGTGCAGGGGAAACGCAAGCCTGCGGTACGGGCGCCTGCGCGGCGGTTGTGGCGGGCGTGCGGCTGAGTTTGCTGGACGCAGGCGAGCCGGTAAAAGTTTCGCTGCCGGGCGGAGATTTGTTTGTCAGCTGGCAGCCGGAGGGCGAAGTGATGATGACGGGCCCTGCGGAAACGGTGTTTGAAGGCGAGCTGCAATACTAAAATGGATATTTTTTTGCTTGCGGCAGCAGCTTATGCTTTGGTGTGGCTGCTGCTGATTTTTCGTGCGGGAATGTTCCAATGGTTTTGGGGCAGCATTTTGCTTTGGCTGGCGGCGGGCTTTTGGGGTGCGCAGCTTCTGCCGGGCATTTGGGGAATTACGGCGGCGGGGCCTTTGTATGTGCCGCATCTTTATCTGACGGTCGCCAGCCTGTTTTTCTTTGTGAACTGCTGGCAGAAAGCGCCGGAGGGGAGCTACTGGCTGGCAGATGAAAAACACGTTGCAGTCGGCTTGTTTGCCGTCAGCAATATGCTGATGACGTTGGCTTTTTTTGTTTTGTCGGCGATGGTGTGGTATCACTATCCGACCACGACGACGGCGTTTGCCCTGCCTGCAATGCTGGAGTTTTACGCGCTCAAGCCGGTTTATTGGTTTGCGTTGCAGTTTGTTTTGATGGCGGTTTTTTATCTGCACCGCACGGTGATCATGGAACAGCCGACGCATTGGTTCGGCCTGCGCCAGCTTAAGGCGGGCTTTCTGTTGGCTTTGTTGTGTGAGGCGGCAACGGTGTTGGCCATTATGTTGGAAGTAAACCGAACCTAAGGTTATAAGGAAAGAAACTTTGGCTATTGGTTTTTCAGACGGCCTGGGATTATAGTAAACGGAATTAAAACGCCTACTGCGTCGCCGCAGCCTTGTTGCCTTGTATCCGTCTTAATTGTATTCACATCAACCGCCAAACTGTATCAATTTATCAGTTATAGAGTTATAGGAGTAGGAAATGAATATTGCAAACAGCATTACCGACTTAATCGGCAACACGCCGCTGGTCAAATTAAACCGCCTGACCGAAGGCCTGCACGCAGAAGTCGCCCTGAAACTGGAATTTTTCAATCCGGGCAGCAGCGTAAAAGACCGTATTGCGATTGCGATGGTGGAAGCCGCCGAAAAAGCCGGAAAAATCAATAAAAACACCATCATCATTGAGCCGACCAGCGGCAACACCGGTATCGGTTTGGCGATGGTTTGCGCATCTAAAGGCTACAAACTGGCGATTACCATGCCCGAGAGCATGAGCAAAGAGCGCCGCATGCTGCTGCGCGCGTTTGGTGCCGAGCTGATTCTGACCCCCGCAGCCGAAGGCATGGGCGGCGCGATTTCCAAAGCGGCCGAACTGGTTCAGAGCAATCCCGATGTTTACTTTATGCCGCAACAGTTTGAAAACGCGGCCAACCCGCAAATCCACCGCGAAACCACCGCTGAAGAAATCTGGCGCGATACCGACGGCAAGGTCGATATTTTCGTGGCCGGCGTGGGCACGGGCGGTACCGTTACCGGCGTGGGCGAAGTGTTGAAAGAACGCAAACCCGAAGTGCAGGTTTATGCGGTTGAGCCGGCTGCGTCGCCCGTATTGAGCGGCGGCGAAAAAGGCCCGCATCCGATCCAGGGTTTGGCACCGGGCTTTATCCCGAAAAATCTCAATACCGAGATTTACGACGGCGTAATCAAAGTCGAAAACAACGACGCGTTTAACACCGCCCGCGAAGTGGCGAAAAAAGAGGGCGTATTGGTCGGTATTTCTTCAGGCGCAGCAGTTTGGGCCGCTCTGGAATTGGCGAAAAAACCGGAAAACGCCGGCAAGCTGATTGTGGCGGTGATTCCGTCTTACGGCGAACGCTACCTCTCAACCCCGCTGTTTGCCGATTTGGCATAAATGCATGAAAAGGCCGTTTTTCAGACGGCCTTTTCTTTTGCTTGCAGCCGATATGTGCCATAATACGGCCGTCTGAAAGCCGTTGTAATCAGACGAAGTTTTCAACTGTAATATTTTTGATGCAGTTGGTTTCTCCGACAAATCCGATTATAATCACGCGCATGAAAAAACAAATTATCCTCCTCTCTGCATTGGCGGCGCTTGCCGGTTGTGAAACGCTGCAATTTCCGATGATGGGCGAAGTTCCGCTCCGTCCGACAAACGTCAAACCGAAACCCGTGCCTTCCAAGGGCAAGTCTTCCGAAGCGCCGGCTTCTTTCCGCTTGGCTTCAAGCCATTGGTCGGACGTTTCCAAAATCCGCGACGAAGCGACCCGCCTGAGCTACCAGGTCAGTCAGGGTAAACTGACGAAAGTCCAGGCCGCGCAATATCTCAACCGCTTCCGCATCCAGCAGGTCGGCCGCAATTCGGTGGACGACAGCATGTATGAAGTTTACCTGCGCTCTGCGGTGGACAGCCAACGCGGCGAAATCACCACCGAGCAGTCCAAACTCTACATCCAAAACGCTTTGAAAGGCTGGCAGCAACGCTGGAAAAACATGAACGGCAAGCCGGATAATCCCGCGTTTACCAACTTCCTGATGGAAGTGATGCGGATGTCGCCGCTGCAATAAGTGCGCTTGTTTTGAATTTGAAAGGCCGTCTGAAAAGTTTGAATTTTGTTCAAACTTTTCAGACGGCCTTTGCTGTTTGCATTGCGCTTAACTTAGGAGTTTTTGCCCAACAGCTTATCCGCCGCTACTCGGGCTTGCTCGCGGATGGTGTCGGTCATGTAGGCTTTCATCTGCGCGTAAACTAGCGTGATGACGGCGATGTCGTCGCTGAAGCCCAGCGGGCCCAAAAGGTCGGGAATACTGTCGATGGGGCTGAAGAAATAAACCAGCGCACCCAAGATGATCATTTTCGCGCGTTTTGGGGTGTGCGGTGATTTCCAAAGGAAATAGAGTCCGTAAAGCTGGCGCACGACGGGTGCACCCAAGCGGCCGGCGAAGCGGGCGAGTTTGCGCAGGAAGCCGGGTTCGTCCAGCTTTTTGCGGCGGAATTTCGGGATGTAGTCTTCAGAGGATGGGTTGTTTGGGTTTTCCATAATCTGCCTTTTGGTGTGGTGTGAACGAAATATATATGCCTGCGCTTTGGTTTGAAATCAAGGCTTATTTGTTTAAGGTTTGGTAAGGCCGTCTGAAAAGAAATGTCGGCTTGGTTGCAGGCCGTCTGAAAATCTATTGTTTTCAGACGGCCTGAGCGGATGTTTCCAGTTGCGGCGGCGGGCGGGTAACTGCTGCGAAAGGATTAGGGCGGATGTGTCGGCGGTTTAAGACCATTGGCTTATCCGATGGACGGTGTGTAAAAAAAGATTAGATTGTTTACAAAACGGGCTGTTCAAACGGTGGTAAAACGGGTACATTACAATCCTGTGTAGTCTGATGTAATTTCCGACTGCGCGGTTTTGAGAAAACGATAACGACTGAGGAACAGAACTTATGGCTGCAAAACCCCGTCCTGTTTATTTAGACCTCCCCAATATCCGTCTGCCGATACCGGGGATTGTTTCCATCCTGCACCGCATCAGCGGCGTGATCTTATTCATTACCCTGCCTGTTTTGCTCGGGCTGCTCGCGGCTTCCCTTAACCGCGAATCGGTATTCGTCTCCTATCTGCATTTTGTTTCCCATCCGATTGTGAAGCTGGCTCTGATCGGCGTGTTGTGGGCGTTTCTGCACCACGCGCTGGCGGGTACGCGTTTTCTGTTTTTGGATGCGCATAAGGGTTTGGAACTGCAAACGGCGCGTTTGACTGCGAAAATTGTGTTTGTTTCCGCATTGGTGTTGACTGTCGTGATTGGAGCGCTGTTATGGTAAACCGCAAGCTGGCCGGTGCCCACTACGGCTTGAAAGATTGGGCGATGCAGCGTGTAACCGCTGTGGTAATGCTGCTTTATATTGTGGCGCTGATTGCTTTTCTGCTGCTTTTGCCGGGCGAGTATAGCGAGTGGAAAACATTTTGGAGCAATGCTTGGGTGAAACTCTTTACCCAGCTGACGTTTATCGCGCTGTTTATCCATGCCTGGGTCGGTATCCGCGATTTATGGATGGACTACATCAAACCTTTCGGTCTGCGCCTGTGTTTGCAGGCGGGTACGGTGGTTTGGCTGGTGGCGTGTCTGGTTTATTCGATTAAAGTGATTTGGGGGTGAGTATGGGTTATCCTGTCCGTAAGTTTGATGCCGTGATTGTCGGCGGCGGTGGTGCAGGTCTCCGTGCGGCGCTGCAGTTGTCCAAATCAGGCTTGAATTGTGCCGTATTGTCGAAAGTGTTTCCGACCCGTTCGCACACCGTGGCGGCGCAGGGCGGTATTTCCGCTTCGCTGGGCAATGTTCAGGAAGACCGCTGGGAGTGGCATATGTACGATACCGTGAAAGGTTCGGACTGGCTGGGCGACCAAGATGCGATTGAATTTATGTGCCGCGTCGCGCCCGAAGCGGTCATTGAGTTGGAACACATGGGTATGCCGTTTGACCGCGTGGAAAGCGGCAAAATCTACCAGCGCCCGTTTGGCGGCCATACTGCGGAACACGGCAAACGCGCGGTCGAACGCGCCTGCGCGGTGGCCGACCGTACCGGCCATGCGATGCTGCATACGCTTTACCAGCAAAACGTCCGCGCCAACACGCAGTTTTTCGTCGAATGGACGGCGCTTGACCTGATCCGCAACGAAAACGGCGATGTGGTCGGCGTTACCGCGATGGAAATGGAAAGCGGCGATGTTTATATCTTCCATGCGAAAGCCGTATTGTTCGCTACCGGCGGAGCAGGGCGCATTTATGCCTCTTCCACCAACGCTTTCATGAATACGGGCGACGGCCTGGGCATTTGCGCCCGTGCGGGCATTCCGCTGGAAGACATGGAATTCTGGCAGTTCCATCCCACAGGTGTGGCCGGAGCGGGCGTTTTGATTACCGAAGGCGTGCGCGGCGAAGGCGGCATCCTGCTGAATGCCGACGGCGAACGCTTTATGGAACGTTACGCGCCGACGGTAAAAGACCTGGCTTCCCGCGATGTGGTTTCCCGCGCGATGGCGATGGAAATTTACGAGGGGCGCGGCTGCGGTAAAAACAAAGACCATGTTTTGCTGAAAATCGACCATATCGGTGCGGAAAAAATCATGGAAAAACTGCCGGGCATCCGCGAGATTTCCATTCAGTTTGCCGGTATCGACCCGATTAAAGATCCGATTCCCGTTGTGCCGACCACCCACTACATGATGGGCGGCATTCCGACCAATTACTTGGGCGAAGTGATTGTGCCCGAGGGCGACGACTACGAAGTGCCGGTAAAAGGGCTGTATGCGGCGGGCGAATGCGCCTGCGCGTCGGTGCACGGTGCGAACCGTCTGGGTACGAATTCCCTGCTTGATTTGGTGGTGTTCGGCAAATCAGCCGGCGACAGCATGATTAAGTTCATCAAAGAACAAGAGGGCTGGAAAGCGCTGCCGGAAGACGCGGGCGAACTGACCCGCCGCCGTTTGGAGCGTTTGGACAACCAAACTGACGGCGAAAACGTCGATGTGTTGCGCCGAGATTTGCAGCGTTCCGTACAGCTTCATGCAGGCGTGTTCCGTACCGACGAAATTCTGCGCGAAGGCGTGAAACAGGTGATGGAAATCGCCGAACGTGTGAAGAAAACCGAAATCAAAGACAAGAGCAAAGTCTGGAATACCGCGCGTATCGAGGCTTTGGAATTGGACAATCTGATTGAGGTGGCGAAAGCAACGCTGGTGTCTGCCGAGGCGCGCAAAGAATCGCGCGGCGCACACGCGACCGACGATTACCCCGAGCGCGACGACGAAAACTGGATGAAACACACGCTTTACCATCCGCTTTCCAACACGCTGACCTACAAGCCCGTACACACCAAACCGCTGACCGTCGACTATATCGAACCGGCCAAGCGCGTCTATTAAGCGACGAAGCAGTTTTCAGACGGCCTTATGGCAAAACAGAGACTGAGGCCGTCTGAAAAATATCAGAACAATAAAACCAACGCCCGACGGTCTGCCGGATTGAAACAGGCCGTTGCCGGGATAAAGGAACACTTCCCATGGAAAAAGTAAGTTTTGAAGTTTACCGCTACAACCCCGATGTGGACGACAAGCCGTATATGCAGAAATATGAGCTGGAAATCGAGCCGACCGACGTCAAACTTCTCGACGCGCTGGTCAAACTCAAGGCGCAGGACGATACCCTGTCGTTCCGCCGTTCCTGCCGCGAAGGCATCTGCGGTTCGGACGGCATGAACATCAACGGCAAAAACGGCTTGGCCTGCCTGACCGACATCCGCAGCCTGAAGCAGCCGGTAAAAATCCGCCCGCTGCCCGGCCTGCCGGTGGTGCGCGATTTGATTGTGGACATGACCCAGTTTTTCAAACAATACCATTCCATCAAACCTTACGTCGTCAACGACACGCCGATCGACGCCGATAAAGAGCGCCTGCAAACCCAAGAGGAGCGTAAAGAGCTGGACGGTTTGTACGAATGTATCCTTTGCGCCTGTTGCTCGACCCAATGCCCGTCGTTTTGGTGGAATCCTGATAAATTCGTCGGTCCGTCCGGTTTGCTCAACGCCTACCGCTTCATTGCCGACAGCCGCGACGCCATCACCAACGAGCGTTTGGACAACCTTAATGACCCGTACCGCCTGTTCCGCTGCCACACGATTATGAACTGTGTGGACGTCTGCCCGAAACACTTGAACCCGACCCGTGCCATCGGTAAGATTAAAGAAATCATGTTGAAACGGGCCGTATGAAATGAAAGTGTTCGACGATACGGACAAGCGGAAAATCCGCTTCCAAACCCGCCGCGGATTGCTGGAGTTGGATTTAATCTTCGGCAGGTTTATGGAGCAGGAATTTGACCGTTTGAACGACGAAGAGTTGGCTTTGTTTACCGAGGTTTTGGAATTTCAAGATCAGGAGCTGTTGGCTTTGGTCAACGGACACACCCAAACCGACAAAACCCATCTCGTTCCCATGCTTGAAAAAATCAGGGCGGCTGCGCAGAATGCTTAAGGCCGTCTAAAAAAGTGCCGTCTGAATTTCAGACGGCATCAAATGCAAACTAAGTGCAACCGTTTTTACAAAGGAGTAAGCAGATGTCAACTGTCAAACTTCACGCAGACAATCAAAACGATTTGGAACTGCCGGTATTGGAAGCCACCATCGGCCACAACGTGGTCGATATCCGCGCGCTGACCAAAAATACCGGCCTGTTTTCATTCGACCCGGGCTTCGTTTCCACCGCAAGCTGCGAATCGAAAATTACCTACATCGACGGCGACGAGGGTTTGCTGTATTACCGCGGCTATCCCATCGAGCAGCTGGCCGAAAAATCCGATTATCTGGAAGTCTGCTACCTCTTGATTTACGGAGAACTGCCGATGCCCGAGCAGAAAAAAGAATTTGTCCATATTGTCAGCCACCACACGATGGTGCACGAACAGCTGACTTGGTTCTTCCGCGGTTTCCGCCGCGATGCGCACCCGATGGCGATGATGGTGGGCGTGGTCGGCGCTCTGTCGGCATTTTATCAGGACAGTTTGGATATTACCGATCCGAACCATCGCGAAATCGCCATTTACCGCCTGATTTCCAAAATCCCGACCATTGCGGCGATGTGTTACCGCTATTCAAACGGCCTGCCGTTCAACTATCCGAAAAACAATCTGAGTTATTCGGAAAACTTCATGCACATGATGTTTGCCACGCCGTGCGAAGAATACAGGCCGAATCCGGTATTGGCGCGCGCGCTCGACCGCATCTTCATCCTCCATGCCGACCACGAGCAGAATGCTTCGACTTCCACCGTGCGTCTGGCCGGCTCTTCGGGCGCGAATCCGTTTGCCTGTATCGCCGCGGGCATTGCCTGTCTTTGGGGCGCGTCGCACGGCGGTGCCAATGAAGCCGTACTGAACATGCTGGACGAAATCGGCGACGTATCGCGTGTGCCCGAATACATGGAAGGCGTGAAACAGCGCAAATACCGCCTGATGGGCTTCGGCCACCGCGTTTACCGCAATATGGATCCGCGCGCCAGCATCATGCGCGAAACCTGCTACGAAGTCTTGAAAGAGCTGGGTTTGGAAGACAGTCCGAAATTCAAGCTGGCGATGGAGTTGGAACAAATCGCGCTGAAAGATCCGTTCTTTGTCGAGCGCAAACTGTACCCAAATGTGGATTTTTACTCCGGCATCGTTTTATCGGCGTTGGGTATCCCGACCGAAATGTTTACCGTTATTTTCGCCTTGGCGCGCAGCGTGGGTTGGATTTCGCACTGGCACGAAATGATCGGTGACCCGTCGCTGAAAATCGGCCGTCCGCGCCAGCTTTACACAGGCGAACCGCGCCGTGATTTCGTACCGCTGGACAAGCGCTGATTAAAGCGTATGCTTCCGGAAGCAGGGCGGAACAGGTAGGGTTTTCAGACGGCCTTCCGCTTTGAAACCGCCTGATTCCGCCTTTTAATTTATTTTTACAGAAAAGAGCAACTGCCATGGACGACAAACTCAATTTCTCTTATTTGTTCGGTTCGAATGCCCCTTATATCGAGGAGTTGTACGAGCGCTATTTGGAAAATCCTAATTCGGTCGAAAGCAACTGGAAACAGTATTTCGACGATTTGGCCAAGCAGCCCGGTGTCGTCGCAACCGACGTTGCCCACGCCCCGATTCGCGAATCGTTTGCCAATCTGGCCAAACACAAAGCCGGCGTATCTTCAGGCGGCATGGATGAAGCCATGCTGAAAAAACAGGTCGGCGTGTTGCGCCTGATTTCAGCCTACCGCATCCAAGGCTTTGGCGCGGCGCAGCTTGATCCGCTCAAACGGACGCCGCCGCAGTACCTCGAAGCGCTCGATCCCAAATTTCACGGCTTGAGCGATGCCGATATGGCCGTTCAATTCAGCATGGGCGACGGCGACTTTTCCGGTCGCGAAAAAATGGCGCTCTCCGATATTGTCAATAATCTGAAACAGACTTACTGCGGTCATCTTGCGGTGGAATATATGTACATTCCGAATACGGAAGAACGCCGCTGGATCCGCAATTATTTTGAAAGCGTGCTGTCAACGCCGCAATTCAACGTCGAACAAAAACACCGCCTCCTCAAAGAAATGACCGCTGCCGAAACGCTGGAACGTTATCTGCACACCAAATACGTCGGCCAAAAACGCTTCGGTATCGAAGGCGGCGAAAGCGTGATTGCCGGCCTGAACTACCTGATTCAAAACGCCGGTAAAGACGGCGTGGAAGAAGTCATCATCGGCATGGCACACCGGGGCCGTCTGAATGTTTTGGTCAACACCTTGGGCAAAAAACCGGGTGATCTGTTTGCCGAATTCGAAGGCCGTGCCGAAATCAAACTGCCCAGCGGCGACGTGAAATACCACATGGGCTTCAGTTCCGACATCGCGACGCCCAACGGCCCGATGCACGTTTCACTGGCGTTCAATCCCTCGCATCTGGAAATCGTCAATCCCGTGGTGGAAGGCTCGGCGCGCGCCAAACAGAAACGCCTGGGCGACAACGGCCGCGACAAAGTGCTGCCCGTTTTGATTCACGGCGACTCTGCCTTTGTCGGCTTAGGCGTCAACCAAGCGACGTTCAACCTTTCCAAAACCCGCGGCTACACCACGGGCGGTACTGTTCACATCGTCATCAACAACCAAATCGGTTTTACCACGTCCGACGTGCGCGATACCCGTTCGACCGTACATTGCACTGACGTGGCGAAAATGGTGGCTGCGCCCGTGATTCATGTCAACGGCGACGATCCCGAGCGTGTGTGCTTTGCCATTCAGGCGGCATTGGACTACCGCAAAACCTTCAATAAAGACATCGTGGTGGACGTCGTCTGCTTCCGTCGCTGGGGTCACAACGAGGGTGATGATCCGACCCTGACCCAGCCGATGATGTACAAAAAAGTGGCCAGCCATCCGGGTACCCGCGCCATGTATGCGGAACAACTGGTTGCGCAAGGAGTGGTAACGGCCGAAGAGGCCGACGGCTACGTCCAAGCCTACCGCGATGCGCTGGACAAAGGCGAACACGTCGAGCAAACCACCCTGAGCAACTTCGACCGCACCAGCATCGACTGGAGCAAATACCAAGGCAAAGACTGGCGCGAAGATGTGGAAACCGGTTTGCCGGTGGCCGACATCCGCCGTTTGGCCGACAAATTTACCGCTGTTCCCGAAGGCTTCGCCTTACACCCGACCGCCAAGCGCGTGATTGAAGCGCGCAAAGCGATGGCGGCGGGCGAGCAGCCGATCGACTGGGGCATGGCCGAAACCATCGCTTACGCCAACCTCGTCACCAAAGGTGCGGGAGTGCGCATTTCCGGCGAAGACTCAGGACGCGGTACGTTCTCGCACCGACACGCCGTATTGCACGACCAAAACCGCGAAAAATGGGATGACGGCGCTTATGTTCCCTTAATGAACATGGGTGAGAACACCGGCCTGTTTTTGGTGATTGACTCGATCTTGAACGAAGAAGCCGTGATGGCTTACGAATACGGCTTTGCCTGCTCTGCGCCCGACAAACTGACCATTTGGGAAGCCCAGTTCGGCGACTTTGCCAACGGCGCGCAAGTGGTTATCGACCAGTTTATTTCTTCGGGCGAAACCAAGTGGGGACGCCTGTGCGGCCTGACCACCATCCTGCCGCACGGCTATGACGGACAAGGCCCCGAACACTCTTCAGGCCGCGTGGAACGCTGGTTGCAGCTTTGTTCCGAAAACAATATGCAGGTGATTATGCCGTCTGAAGCCTCGCAGATGTTCCACCTCTTGCAACGTCAGGTTTTGGGCTCATACCGCAAACCGCTGGTGATTTTCATGTCCAAACGCCTCTTGCGTTTCAAAGACGCCATGAGCCCGCTGGAAAACTTCACCGAAGGTTCGCGTTTCCGTCCGCTTATCGGCGACACCGCCACCCGCGCCGACAACGGCAGCGTGAAGCGCGTCATCCTCTGCGCCGGTCAGGTTTATTATGATTTGGCTGCCGGCCGCGCCGAGCGCAAGCTGGAAAACGACGTGGCCATCGTGCGCATCGAACAGCTTTATCCGTTCCCATACGACGAAGTTCAAGCCGAGCTGGCGAAATACCCGAATGCCAAAGAAGTGGTTTGGGCACAGGAAGAGCCGAAGAACCAAGGTGCGTTCTACCAAATCCGCCACCGCATCGAGCGCGTCTTGGGCGATACACAGGAACTTTCCTGCGCCAGCCGTCCGGCCAGCGCATCGCCGGCAGTCGGTTACGCCAGCAAACATGCGGCGCAGTTGAAACAGCTTGTTGAAGACGCTTTGAAATTCTGATTTTCCGAAATTTTTTCAAGAACACATCACAGGCCGTCTGAAAAACGGCGGCCGTTTGGAGACTAAAAATGATTGTTGAAGTAAAAGTACCCATGTTGTCTGAGAGCGTATCCGAAGGTACGCTGCTGGAATGGAAAAAACAGGTTGGTGAAGCGGTTGCCCGCGACGAAATCCTGATCGACATCGAAACCGACAAAGTGGTTTTGGAAGTACCCGCACCGCAAGCCGGCGTATTGGTGGAAATCGTTGCGCAAAACGGCGAAACCGTTGCCGCCGACCAAGTTTTGGCGCGCATCGATACCGCCGCCGCTGCCGAAGCTGCGCCTGCTGCTGCAAACGTATCCGCACAAGCCGGTGTGATGCCTGCGGCTGCCAAACTGGCGGCTGAAAACGGCGTCGATACCGCCAACCTGCAAGGTTCCGGCCGCGGCGGACGCGTGTTGAAAGAAGACGTGCAAAACGCCGGTAAACCGGCCGCAGCCGCCGCTGCGCCGAATCCCGTGTTAAACGGCGACCGCCCCGAACAGCGCGTGCCGATGAGCCGTCTGCGCGCCCGCGTGGCCGAGCGTCTGCTGGCTTCGCAACAGGAAAACGCGATTCTGACGACGTTCAACGAAGTCAACATGAAGCCCGTGATGGACCTGCGCAACAAATACAAAGAAAAATTCGAGAAAGAACACGGTGTGAAGCTGGGCTTTATGTCGTTTTTCGTCAAAGCCGCCGTGGCCGCGCTGAAAAAATTTCCGGTGGTTAACGCTTCCGTCGACGGCAGCGACATCGTTTACCACGGCTACTTCGACATCGGCATCGCCATCGGCAGCCCGCGCGGTTTGGTTGTGCCGATTCTGCGCGACGCCGACCGGATGAGCATTGCCGACATCGAAAAAGCGATTGTGGATTACGCCGTAAAAGCCAAAGACGGCAAAATCGCGCTGGAAGACCTGACCGGCGGTACCTTCAGCATTACCAACGGCGGCACATTCGGCTCAATGATGTCCACCCCGATTATCAACCCGCCCCAATCTGCGATTTTGGGTATGCACGCGACCAAAGAGCGCGCTGTGGTTGAAAACGGCCAAGTGGTCGTCCGCCCGATGATGTATCTGGCGCTGTCTTACGACCACCGCATCATCGACGGCCGTGAAGCCGTGCTGACGCTGGTTACCATCAAAGACCTGCTGGAAGACCCGGCACGTCTGCTGTTGGATTTGTAATACGGTTTTCAGACGGCCTCAAGCCGCTTGAGGCCGTCTGAAAAAACAAACGACGCTGAAGGAAAGGAATCTGCCATGAAAAAATATATCGTCTGCGCCGTCGCATTTTTACTCGCCGCGTGTGCGCTTGAAGGAAAAGAATATTCCGTTGCCGCCTACAATGCCAACGGAAAACAGCTTAATAAGAAAATCGAATTCGACAGCAACAAGGCCGGTATCAAGGTGCTGTGCAGCAGCCTCTGCAAAAACTATCCGCACGCCACGATCCGCGTCCACAACAATCTGACCGGCATGGAAGTGCGCGAATACAGTCCGTACCGCTGCCACCGTTAACCAAACGGCCGTCTGAATTTTTCCAACGCCAAACCGGGCGGATTTTCAGACGGCTTTCCACACCTTAAATCAGGAGAAACAGATAATGTCCCAATTCGACGTAGTCGTTATCGGCGCCGGCCCCGGCGGATACATCGCCGCCATCCGCGCCGCGCAATTAGGCTTCAGAACCGCCTGTATCGACGCAGGCGTCAACAAAGCAGGCGACGCGCCCGCGTTGGGCGGCACCTGCCTCAACGTCGGCTGTATCCCGTCTAAAGCACTGTTGCAGTCGAGCGAACATTTCCACGCCGCGCAGCACGATTTTGCCGAACACGGCATCAGCGTCGGCGAAATCAAATTCGACGCCGCTAAAATGATTGAGCGCAAAGACGGCATCGTCACCAAACTCACCGGCGGGATTAAATTCCTGTTTCAGAAAAACAAAGTCGAAAGCCTGTTCGGGCGCGGCAGTTTCGTCGGTAAAAACGGCGATCTGTACCAAATCCAAGTCGATAACAAAGGCGGAAAAACCGTCGTCGAAGCCAAACACGTCATCGTCGCCACCGGTTCCGTTTCGCGCCCGCTGCCGCAAACTGCAATCGACAATGTGAATGTGCTCGACAACGAAGGTGCGCTGAATCTGACCGAAGTGCCGAAAAAACTCGGCGTCATCGGTTCGGGCGTAATCGGTTTGGAAATGGGTTCGGTATGGAACCGCGTCGGTTCGCAAGTTACCATTCTTGAAGCACTGCCGACCTTCCTCGCCGCCGCCGACCAGCAAATCGCCAAAGAAGCCTTCAAATATTTCACCAAAGAGCAGGGCTTGGACATCCGGCTCGGCGTGAAAATCGGCGATATCGTTTCAGACGGCAAAGGCGTAACCGTCAAATTTGAAACCGACAAAGGCGAAATGAAAAGCGAAACCTTCGACAAACTCATCGTCGCCATCGGCCGTATTCCGAATACAGACGGCCTCAACGCCGAAGCCGTCGGTTTGGAAAAAGACGAACGCGGCTTTATCAAAGTTGACGGCGACTGCAAAACCAACCTGCCCAATGTTTGGGCCATCGGCGACGTGGTGCGCGGCCCGATGCTGGCGCACAAAGCCCGCGACGAGGGAGTGGCTGTGGCCGAGCGCATCGCCGGCCAGAAACCGCACATCGACTTCAACAACATCCCGTTTGTGATTTACACCGACCCCGAAATCGCTTGGGTAGGCAAAACCGAAGAGCAACTCAAAGCCGAAGGCACGGCCTACAAAAAAGGCATTTCCGGCTTCGGCGCCAACGGTCGCGCGCTCGGTTTGGGCAAAGCCAAAGGCACGGTCAAAGTTTTGGCCTGCGCCGAAACCGACCGCATTTTGGGTGTGCACATGGTCGGCCCGATGGTCAGCGAATTGGTCGCCGAAGGCGTTGTCGCGCAGGAATTTTTTGCCAGCAGTGAAGACATCGCCCGTATCGTCCACGCGCATCCGACCCTGTCGGAAGTGTTGCACGAAGCCGCGCTGGCGGTCGAAAAACGCGCGCTGCACGGTTAAATGCCGTTTGGGCCGTCTGAAAAAACAGAGCGTTTTACAGCATCGGTTTCAGACGGTCTCTTCGATGTTTGCAAAAATTTTGCCCTTTTTATATGAGTAAAGAACTTATCGGCCTCATCTTTATTCCCGCGGGAATACTCAGCATGTGCGCGGCGGCGCTGTGGCAGATGTATGTGATGATGTCGGAAACCTACACGTTAAACCGCTTTCAAAACAAAGAGTTGGTTTGGCGCGTTGCCGTTTTGTTTTTCAGTTTCAGCCTGGCCGTTTATTGGCTTTGTCCGAATGCGCGCAAAAAAGGCATCATCTTTCTGCTGCTCGGCGGCGGCGGGGCGCTGATGTATCTGCTGACGCGGATGTGGTTGCCGTTTAAATAAAGCAGCAGTCAGGGCCGCCTGAAAACGGAAAAACATTCCCACCAATCCAAGGAGAAGTTTATGAATCTACACGAATATCAGGCAAAAGCGCTGCTGGCGGGCTACGGCCTGCCTGTGCAGGGCGGTATTTTGGCGGTAAACGGCGAGGAAGCTGCCGCCGCCTACGACAAATTGGGCGGCAAATTTGCTGTTGTCAAAGCCCAGGTTCACGCCGGCGGCCGCGGTAAAGCGGGCGGTGTGAAAGTCGTGAAAAGTCGTGAAGAAGCCAAAGAAGTGGCGGAAAGCCTGATCGGTAAAAACCTGGTTACTTACCAAACCGACGCGCAAGGCCAGCCGGTCAACAGCGTGCTGGTGTGCGAAGACATGTATCCTGTGCAAACCGAGCTGTATTTGGGTGCCGTGGTCGACCGTTCTTCACGCCGCGTGACTTTCATGGCTTCGACCGAAGGCGGCGTGGAAATTGAAAAAGTCGCCGAAGAAACGCCTGAAAAAATCATTAAAGTAACCGTTGATCCGCTGGTCGGCCTGCAACCCTGCCAAGCGCGCGAAACAGCGTTTGCTTTGGGTTTGAAAGACAAGCAAATCAACGAGTTTGTCAAACTGATGGCCGGTGCTTACCGCGCATTTATCGAAAACGATTTTGCGCTGTTTGAAATCAACCCGCTGGCGGTTCGCGAAAACGGCGATTTGGCCTGTGTGGACGGCAAAATCGGCATTGACAGCAATGCGCTGTACCGCCTTCCGGAAATCGCCGAACTGCGCGACAAATCGCAGGAAAACGAGCGTGAGCTGAAAGCATCCGAATTCGACCTCAACTATGTTGCGTTGGAAGGCAACATCGGCTGTATGGTAAACGGCGCGGGCTTGGCGATGGCCACGATGGACATCATCAAACTCTACGGCGGCCAACCGGCCAACTTCCT
Source organism: Neisseria chenwenguii (assembly GCF_002216145.1). NCBI lineage: Bacteria > Pseudomonadati > Pseudomonadota > Betaproteobacteria > Neisseriales > Neisseriaceae > Neisseria > Neisseria chenwenguii. The sequence goes on along the minus strand of NZ_CP022278.1, from coordinate 382,221 downwards.
CGACGTGGGCGGCGGCGCAACCAAAGAGCGCGTGGTTGAGGCCTTCAAACTGATTTTGGAAGACAAATCCGTGCAGGGCGTGTTGATCAACATCTTCGGCGGCATCGTTCGCTGCGACATGATTGCCGAAGCCATTATTGCCGCTGTGAAAGAAGTAAACGTTACCGTACCCGTTGTGGTGCGCCTTGAGGGCAACAACGCCGAACTGGGCGCAAAACTGCTGGAAGAATCTGGCCTCAAACTGACTTCTGCCGACGGCTTGGCCGACGCAGCCCAGAAAATCGTTGCCGCTGTTAAAGTCTAAGGAGAATATGAATGAGCGTTTTAGTAAACAAAGACACTAAAGTATTGGTACAGGGTTTTACCGGTAAAAACGGTACGTTCCATTCCGAGCAGGCGCTGGCTTACGGCACCAAAGTCGTCGGCGGCGTTACCCCGGGTAAAGGCGGCCAAACCCACCTCGGCCTGCCCGTGTTCAACACCATGAAAGAAGCCGTGCGCGAAACCGGCGCGGATGCCTCCGTGATTTATGTTCCTGCGCCGTTTGTCCTCGATTCCATCGTAGAAGCCGTGGATTCGGGTGTCGGCTTGGTGGTGGTGATTACCGAGGGCGTTCCGACGCTGGATATGCTTAAAGCCAAACGTTATCTCGAAACCAACGGAAACGGCACCTGCCTCGTCGGCCCCAATTGCCCGGGCGTGATTACACCGGGCGAGTGCAAAATCGGCATTATGCCCGGCCATATCCACCAGCCCGGCAAAATCGGTATCATTTCCCGCTCCGGTACACTGACTTACGAAGCCGTAGCCCAAACCACCAAACTGGGCTTGGGTCAATCGACCTGTATCGGCATCGGCGGCGACCCGATTCCGGGCATGAACCAAATCGACGCGCTGAAACTTTTCCAAGAAGATCCGCAAACCGAGGCCATCATCCTGATCGGCGAAATCGGCGGTACGGCGGAAGAAGAAGCAGCCGAGTTCATCCAATCCGAAGTGACCAAACCCGTAGTCGGCTACATCGCCGGCGTGACCGCCCCGAAAGGCAAACGCATGGGACACGCAGGCGCCATTATTTCCGGCGGCAAAGGTACGGCGGAAGAAAAATTCGCCGCCTTTGAAAAAGCCGGCGTGGCCTACACCCGCAGTCCGGCCGAATTGGGCACCACTATGCTGGAAGTATTGAAAAGCAAAGGTTTGGCATAACCTTAAGCTGTGAGGCCGTCTGAAAACCGTTAGGGCGTTCAGACGGCCTTTTTCTATTTATCTTTACACGGCAAACCGTTATCTTTAGCCAAAGCCGCTTGAGACGCAGCGGAAATGTTCCTATACTGAAAACGGATTCAAACGAAACGGAAGGCCGTCTGAAAAACGGATTCCGCCCACCGACACCAATCAAGGAGACAAAAATGGACAAACAGGATTTCGAAGCCCGCCGAGATGCTTTGCTGAAAGACATCCGCGAAGTGATGGACGACGTCGAAGCGCTGTATAACAACAGTGCCGATGCCGCCGGCGAGCAGGCTCAGGAAGCCAAAGCCAAATTGCAGGAAAAACTCGAAGCCGCCAAAGGCCGTCTGAACCGTTTTGAAAGCGAAGCCGCTGAGCGTTTCAAACACCATGCGGAGCAGGCGCGCGACAAATATCACGAATTTGAAGAACAGGCCGGCGAAAAATTTCGTCAGGGCAAACGGCGCTTTGCCGAATTTGAAGCCGAAGCGGGCGAGCGCATCAAACACCACGCCAAGCAGGCCGACCAAGCCGTTCACGACAAACCCTATTACGCCATCGGCTTTGCCGCGCTGGCCGGTTTGGTTGTCGGTGTTTTATTAAACCGCCGCTAAAAACGCACCATGCCGTCTGAACTGTTCAGACGGCATCTGTTTCTTCATTTCCCGCCGTTCAAAAATGACCATCAAACAAAATCTCGAATACGCCAAAACTCTGCTCAATCAGGGCACGGATCTGCTGCTTTTGCGCGCGCAGATGCTGCATCTCGATTTGGCCGAACAAGCCGAAGGCGCATTCAAATCCGCCGTCTGGCTGGCCGCCGCCGCAGTGTTGTCACTGGTCGGCCTGATCAGCCTGCTGTTCGGGCTGAACCGCGTATTGGGCGACACCGCTGCCGTATGGGTATTTTTCGGCCTTACCGCCGCCTGCCTGCTGACCGTGTCCGTCACATTGCGCATGGTCGTCACAAACTGGCGCCGCCAAAGCGGGCGCGTCGCCGCCACCCTGCGCGAAATTCAGGACGACATCGCCTGCCTGCGCGGACAAGGCGCGGCAGACAGAGAAGGAGGGCGCGATGAATAAACAGCGCCAACAGGCGCGCGAACTTTTGGCCTTGGAAATCAAGCTGACCCGCCTCAAAATCGCCGCCGCCCACCTCAAACACCGCCGCCTTGCCGCGCAAAAACAAAACGCCGGCCGCCAAACGCTTTATACCCTGCTGGATTTGGGCAGCGAACTGGCCGACTACCGGCTGCTTTCCAAAACAGCTGCGCTGCCGATACGGCGCAAATACCGCTTCGGCGCACTTTTGGCTCTGTTTGCCTTGCGGTTTTGGCGGCAAGGGAACGCGGTGAAAGAATGAATCATAAAGGCCGTCTGAAGTTCAGACGGCCTTTGTTTTGCGGAAAAAACGTACCAACCCTGCCGCTACAAAGCGTTTCCCAACAATTTCTACTTGTCCACCCAAGCGCCATGCCGTCTGAAATGTGTAATTGATTGTAGTTTTGCCGCCCTTTTATTCTTTAGGTAATTTAATATATGACGGGATTTATTATCTTTATTTTACAAACCGTTTCGTCATTTTGTTCGTTCAAATAAGCCGAAAATTCAAAGTGAAATATATGTTCTCCCGTTAAATCAATTGGGCATGATTTTCCTGTTTTTACTTTGGTTTCGATAAAGAAATTAAAGTTCCGAACTATTAAGGGATTTATTGGGTCTTACAAGTGCTTACAACGGAATGTTGCAGGCAGTTGGTTTTTCAGTAAATCATTTTTTAAGGAGATAAAAATGAAAGAGTTGAAACTGTATGAGCTGGAACAGGTCGCCGGTGGCGGCGATGTATATGATTTCGGTAAAGCGGTTGGGCGGGCAACTCGGTCGTGGATCAGTAACTTCCAGTATGTGAACCCCTATGGTTATATTAATGGAAATTACGCTTAAATCAATGCAATATTTAATTGGAGATTGCTATGAAAATTTTAAATCAATCTGACTTGGAAAAAATCAGTGGTGGAGCTGGTCCCGTGGCAGCAATAGTTGCCGTAGCTGGTGTCATTGTTGCAGGTAGCCAAATTTATCAGTTTGGAAGAGGATTTGTAGATGGAATACGGGGTAGATAACTTTGTTGAATCCCGAAAGCTATTTTCAGCAGCAGCAAGTTGACAGCGTAAGCTGCGTTACTCATTTTTAGTGGGTAATTGCGACAGAGGGGCGGATTTGAGGCAGTTTGTTGATATTCAAATCGCAAATATTTGCAGGGGCAGCAAATGCTCGAATGCCTAAATGTGTCCTTTATCTGATATTGCCTGTTGTTGTTGACAACCCGAAAGGCCGTCTGAAAACTCAGCCGCTGATGCTTGGATTGGCCAGTACCGTTTGATGTGAAGACGGCCTGTTTTGGTAGGCGGAATTCCCTGTTGTCGGTATGTCTGTTTTTAAGGAGACGAAAATGAAAGAATTAAATCTGTATGAATTAAACCGGATTGCAGGCGGATATTCCGGCAGCAGTTCTCATTTTGATGACGCGTATAAGCGTGCCGGACGGCTAAAACTTTATGTTGTACCTTTCCGTATCCGTCCGTTTTGGATGTAAGCCCGTATTTGATAATGCCGTCTGAAAATCCGTAACTGCCCGCGATCTGATTGTAATGAAATAGGGTTTTCATTTTTTTACATGGTTTTGATAAAAAAGTTAAAAAAACAAACCATCGCGGGCATGTTCGGTCTTACTTAAGGTCTTGCAGCAAATTGGTGCAGGAATTCTTTAGCGAATCTTTATTTATATTTAAAGGAGGTTGGAAATGAAAGAATTGAATCTGTATGATCTGAAGCAGGTTGGTGGCGGTTCCGTCGGAGATATGCTGAATGCGGTCAAAGATTTCTGGCGGCGGGCTTCCAGACCTCCGGTCTGTTTTTAAGTATATTTTAAAAATTTTAGAATTTTCAGGAAAAAGAGAATGCCGTCTGAAAGTCGTTTCAGACGGCGTTCTCTTTTAATAGTAAACGCTGACGGTTACTCTGTCGGTGTACGTGTCGGGTGTAAAGTCTGCGGAGGGAACGGTGGCATAAACAGTATGCTTTACCGGTTGCCCCGTGCCGATGCCGCCGATGCCGTTACCGGTTGATGAGGCGCTGACGCCGTTGTCGCCCCATACTTTGCCGTTGTCGCCGTGTTCGGAACGCAGTTGGTAGGGGATAAGGTCGTAGTTGTTCCAAGTGCGGGTCGAGGCCATTTTGCCTGCACCGTCGCGGTTGCCGTTGGAAGGGCGCAGGCCGATGTTGTAGGGTGTATTTTTGGTGCAGGTAACGGAAAACTGTGTGCGTTGGGCAAGGTTGGCGGCACCGGCGCGTTGGGTGCCGAAGTCGATGTCCCGCAGGTTGCTGATAGTGCAGCTTTTGATGATGTCGGCTTCCGCTTTGAAAGGAAACTGTGACACGCCTCCTTCATAACCGCCGTCACAACGGTTGGGAACTGCGGTGCCGATGTTATAACGGTATTGTAGTGAAGTAGAGGTTGATGTGAAGGGGTTCCAATATTTGCCGGGGACGGCACCGCTTGCGGCGGATAGGATTTTGCCGTTAACCGGAAAGGTTCGGGTAATGGATTGACCGTAGGGAACGGTCATGGTGGTGGAAATGAAGTTTTTGTGGCTTCTGTCCGGATTTGTCGTTCCCCAAATGGATTGGCCGGAAGCATCGGTATAGAGGTTGAAGTCGATGAGGTTGTCGGTTGGGCTGCATCCTCCTGATTCTCTGGTGCACATTTTACGGGGTTCGAAGTAGAAGTCATTGGCATTTTGGCCGGAAATGGCGCGGCCTGCATCAATGCTGAGACAGATAAAGAAGGTTCTGGCGTTGTTGTTGATGGCGCCGGGAGCGGTTCGGATGCCGCCGTCGTTGGTACAGGTAACGCTCAGCGTTCCCTGCGTAATCAGGCCTGTTCCATTAAGCATATCCACTTGACCGAAATTGATGCCCGGCATGTTTGCCGTGCAAACGGGAAGGGCGAAAGCCTGTGGTGCGGTACACAAAACGGCGGCGGCTAGAGCGGACTGCAGGGGGTGTTTTAAAAAAGTCATGGGTGTTCCTTTTTTCAGACGGCATTAGGGTGTGCAGACGACATCGCCGAACTGTTTGATTTCGCTGCTTTCCGTTTCGGGATAGCTGAGGCTGAAGCGGCAGGTTTGGCCGTCTGAAAGGCTGACGGTAAAGCGGTTTTCGCCGGCGGCGAGGTTTTCGAGGTAGCTTTCGCCGTCGAAGCCGACGATGGTGTTTTCGCCGTTTTCAGCGGTGATGATGCTGCCGCTTTCGATGAATGCGCCGTTTTGGTCTTTCAGGGTCAGGGTGCCGGACTGCACTTTTTTGAGTTTGAATTTGACGTTCATGCCGGCGTGGTCGGCGGGGATAATTTCGGATTGGGTGCGGTCGGCGACGATGTTTTCGGGCAAATCGAGGGTGTCGATGCCGATTTGGTTTTTCTGATGGGCAAACAGGTTGGGCACGAGCAGCAGGCCTTTGCGGTTGGTTTTGCCGACGGTGTTGTTGGCGGCGGTTACGGTAACGTCGGGCATGCCGGTATCGACGACGGCAAAGCTGTCGCTGACGGTGCGGGCGGGGAAAAGGCCGCCGCTCATGAGGACGAGGCCGCCGCGGGCGCCGGCGCTCCATTGGGTGTTGTCGGCGGCGTTGTGCAGGCTGGCCCAGGTGTCGGCGTATTGGGTGTTGTATTGGATGTTGGCGGTTAGGTTGCTGCTGCTTTGGCCGTCTGAACGGGTTTGCTGCTGCCAGCCGATGTTCCAATACGGGCTGTTCAGGCCGTTGCTGCTTTTGCTGAGGGAAATCTGTTTGCTGTTGCCTTCGCCGCTGTTGCGGCTGCCGCTGATGCCGAAGGCGTAACCGCGGTCGAGGCTGATGTGCAGCCCGCCGTAGATGCTGTTTTGTTTGCGTTCGCCGAAGTTGGTGCTGCCGCCTGCGGAGAGGCTGACGCGGCGGCCGAAGCTGCGGCTCCAGCTTAAGGTGCCGATTTTTTCGGCTGATTCTCCGCCGCCTTCGCTAAAGAGATAGGAAAGGCTGAAGTAGCCGAGGGTTTGGTTGTTCCAGCCGAGCGAGGCGGAGGCGGTGCGGTTGCGGTTGCCTTCGGGTTGGTAGGATTCGGGGCTCAACACGGCGGAAAGAGAGGTGAAGCGGTCGTCGGAGCGGCTGGCACCGAAGCCGACCGACCAATCGCCGAGGTTTTTGTTGTAATAGGCCGTCTGAAAACGGCCGGTTTGGCCTTGGAAACGGCTTTGCTGGTGGGTCAGGTTGAGCTGGCCAGCGCGGCCGAGCAGGATGTTGGCGCCTGCACCGGCTTTGGCGTAGCCGCGCGCGCCTTCGGCGTGGGCGGAGACGGTAACAAAGTTGCTCAGGCCGTAGCGGATGTTGCCCGATGCGGCGGCTTCGGAGGCGTAGTCAAATGATTTGACGCCGTAGTTGCGGCGCAATGCGCCGGCTTCTATCGACCATTCGTTCAGCCCTTTGGCTAAGAGGCCGTTGCCGTTTCCGTAGAGCGGCAGATCGACGACGACGGTTCGGCCGAGGATGTCGGTGGCGACGACTTGCGCGGTGCCGTCGGTGCCGATGCCGGTGGGCAGGGGTAGGGAATATTGGCCGGCATCGATTTGGCGGCTTTGCTGTTTGACGCCGTCAATGTATAAATCGACGGTACCCGGCAGGGTGGTTTCGCCCAGATAGGCGCGCAGCGGCGCGGTGTTGCGCCAGGGTTGGACGGAATAGGTTTTTGCCAGTTTGACGCCGCCCATCAGCGTGTTGCCGCTGCCGCCGAGCGCGGACACGGAAATGTCGCCGAGCGTGAGTTGCAGCCCTTTTTCGGGAAACGTGGTGCGCCAGTAGGTTTCCAGCGCGGCGCTATTGTTGCTGTTTTGTCCGTTGCCGCTGCTGCGGTTCCAAAAGCGGGTATGGTTGAGGTAGCCCCACGGCGTGGTCAGGCGGGCTTCTCCGACCAAACCTTGCGTGAAGCCGCCGTTGTTGTTGCGGGTAAAGTTGGTGTCGTAGTTGAACACGCCGGCAAAACCCGGCCGCGTGATGCGGTAGGCCGCTTCGGGCGCATTGCCGAGCTGTTGCAGCGGCAGGTTGAGCCAAGAAAGCGGCGCGGTCAGCAGCAGGGTTTGTTCGGCGGAATCATAGGCCGTCTGAAGATTGCCGATGCTGGCCAAATCCAGCCATTCTTCTTTGGCTTGCGGCGTGTCGGGTTCGGTTTTTTCAGACGGCATTCGGAGGTTGGGCACGGGCGAAGCGTCGGCCAGCGGCGCTTCTTTCGCTTCCACGCGCGCGGCCTGCGCCATCACTTCCGCCGGAATGCGGATGCCCAAGGCGTGCAAATCCGCTGCGCGAACGAGCAGACGCTTGTCTTGTTCGAGCAGTTTGACGGGCAGGTCGGCGCTTCTGCCGTTTACTGAAATCTGCGGGTAAACGGGCAGCCAGTCGGCGGCGGCCGCGACGGCAGCGGGCGCATCTTCCGCCCAAGCGGGCATCGTAAAGCCCGCCAGCCATACCGCTGCAACAATCCGCTTGAGCGCAAATCCGTTAACGGGTTGCAAAACCTACCTCCGGTTTTACCAAGCGGCCGTTGACCGTTGCGCTGATTTTGCCGGCGCGCAGTTGGGCGGGGCTGTAAGACAGCGCGCGCTGCCAGGTTTTGCCCGGCAAAACATAGCCCGCCAGCCCGTTTGCCAGCGCTTCTTCTTTTTTTGCCCCCTGCGGCAGCAACGCAATATTGCTCAACTGCGCACGCGATTTGCCGCTGTTGGTCACGCGCAAAAAGGTTTTGCCGCCCGTTTGCTCCACGCGCCATTGCAGCGTCGGCTCGGGGTTTTCCTCGCCATTGAGGAATACGGGAACGGAATAGCGCATAACAAACTGCAAACCTTTCAACGGCTTGGTGCTCGGCTGCGGCAGCTCGTCCACAATCAGGCGGTAGGCTTCTTCCACACCGCTCGAAGGTTTGGTACGGATTACACGGAACTGCTGCTTGCCGCCTGCTGCAATTTTCACCATCGGCGGGCTGGCGAGTACGTCTTTACTCGGCGTCAAAACCTCTTCGCCTTTGTCGTTCTGCTCCCAACGGAACACGCGTACCTGCGCCGTCAGCGGCCGGCTGCCCGTATTGCTCAGATGAAACATCCCCGCCCGCTGTTTGGCGGGAATGGAAAGGCTGATGGGGGAAATCTGTAAACCAGCAGAAAAAGCAGGCGCGGCGGCGAGGAGGGCGGAAGAAAGAAGAATAAAATGACGCATGGGTGAATCCGTAGGGTTAAAAATGGGAATGCCGTCTGAAAACTGCTTCAGACGGCTTTTCGGTAGTGTTTTTATGTTTATGGAAAGACCTGCAAGGTCATATCGACATCTTTGTCCGCAGAAAACCCCGCAGAACGGTCAGGGAGGGCCGCTCTGCGGGGCAGGGCGGATTAGTAGGTCAGGGTAACTTTTACGCGGTCTTGGTAGCGGTCAACATATTTGTCGATAGAGTTTGCACCGCTGATTTTTGCCCATACTGGGATTTGAATCGGTGTGTTCAAACCTTTACCGGTCAGAGCGAGTGTGTTCGTGCCGATTTGATCGCCCCAAACGTTTGTTGAAGCTGTATTTTGAATGCTTTCAGTCAGGCCGCTGCCATTTACGGTAGGTTTGTACAGTTGGTAAATAACGGTATCGCTATTACCGCTTGCCAAACCGTTCATTGTGCCTTGACCGGTTGTGCTGTTTACATTCAGCGGTGTCAGGCCAACGTTAAAGGGAGTATTTTTGCTGCAATGAACTTGAATACCTGCTGCTGCACCTTTGTTGCCTTGGGTCAGAGCAGGATCTGCGGATTTGGCGTCATGCGTACCGAAGTCAATGTCGGCACCGGCCATTGCAGCAACTTCACCTTCAGATGCAATATTGCCGGTTGTTTTACCGCCATTGGTTTGCAATACTTCGCACATGCCTTCCAATTTGATAGTAACGTTGAAGTGGTCTTCTTTAGTACCGTTGGCAGCCTGAGCTTGGGCACCTGCAAACGCGGTAAACAAACCAAACGCGATGGCGGCAATTTTGAACTGTTTTTTCATTTTGAATTTCCTTAAGTAATGTGTTTGGCATGGTTTTTTTATACGCCGGATTGGGTGAGTATATGTGTCGGCCAGTGCTTATCTGACCGTTTGTCATATTAAGCAACCGTTTGATTGCAGGCAACTTATTTTTAAGTTTTGTAAGAAAATAGCAGGATTGTGTGTATGGGAAACAACAGTCGGTCATTTTTTTAGATAAACGGTTGGGTCGGATGCTTATATCCGACGTGGTTGGGCAGGTGTGATGTCGGATTCGGGAATCCGAACTATGGGGGGGAGCGGCGGGTTTGTATCATTTGTATGGTATGGTTTGCGTGATGAAGTTGTACGGTTACGCCGCCTTTGGGCGGCTAACCGTACCTACTGCCGCTTTGTATGGCGGTTTGGAATATTTGATGCCGTCTGAAAGGCGGTGCGGTTGAATTTTTGTAGGAGTTTAATATGACGGACGTCGTTGAAACCCATCCGTTTCCGCCTGTTTTGCCGTCCCATGCGACGGTAATGATGATGGGGACGTTCCCGCCCAAAAGTGAAAAGCGGGCGATGCAGTTTCATTACCCGAATTTCCAAAATGATATGTGGCGGATTTTCGGGATGGTGTTTTTTGATAACCCCGATTATTTCAAGAGGCCGTCTGAAAAGGCGTTTGACGGCGGACGGATTAAGGCGTTTCTGAACGAACGGGGAATTGCATCCTGTCCGACGGTGTGGAAGGCTGTGCGCGGGCGGGACAATGCGTCTGATAAATTTCTTGAAGTTGTCGAGGCGGTGCCTCTGGCGGAAGTGTTGGCGAAAATGCCCGATTGCCGCCATATCTGTACGACGGGAGGAAAAGCGACGGAGATTCTGCTGGAGATGCCGTCTGAAAAAATCAGAATGCCGAAAACGGGGGAAACGGTGGCTTTCCCTTTTGCCGGCCGTGATTTGACGCTGACCCGCCTGCCTTCCACTTCCCGAGCGTATCCGTTAGCGCTTGCGAAAAAGGCGGCGGCATATCGGACGTTTTTTGAAATGACGGGATTGGTGTGAGGGACGGGGCCGTGTCAGATGCCGTTTCCGTTTGGTGCTGATGTTTTGGCGGGCATAAAACCTGCATCTGCAAACAGGTAGAGACCTGTGCAAAAATCAGAAAGGCCGTCTGAAAAACGTGATGTTTTCAGATGGCCTTTTACTGTCGGGCAATGCGGACGGTTTATTCCTCGGGGCGTTCGCCGTCGGTTTCGTCGAGACTGCCTTCGGTGATGTCCATATTCACGCCGACGGCGGCGCGGATTTTGGCGTCGATTTCGTTGGCGGTATCGGGATTTTCTTTCAGCCACAGGCGCACGTTGTCTTTGCCTTGGCCGATTTTGGCACCGTTATAGCTGTACCACGCGCCCGATTTTTCGACGATGTTGTGTTTGACGCCGATGTCGATCAGTTCGCCTTCCCAACTGATGCCTTCGCCGTAGAGGATGTCGAATTCGGCTTGGCGGAACGGCGGGGCGACTTTGTTTTTGATGACTTTGACTTTGGTTTCGTTGCCGATGACGTCGTCGCCTTTTTTAATCTGGCCGGTGCGGCGGATGTCGAGGCGGACGGAGGCGTAGAATTTTAGGGCATTGCCGCCGGTGGTGGTTTCGGGGCTGCCGAACATGACGCCGATTTTCATGCGGATCTGGTTGATGAAGACGACAAGGGTGTTGGTGCGCTTGATGTGGCCGGTGAGTTTGCGCAGCGCCTGGCTCATCAGGCGGGCTTGCAGGCCGACGTGGCTGTCGCCCATTTCGCCTTCGATTTCGGCTTTGGGGACGAGGGCGGCAACGGAATCGACGACGACCATGTCGACACCGCCGGAGCGCACGAGGGTATCGCAGATTTCCAGCGCCTGTTCGCCGGTGTCGGGTTGGGAGAGGTAAAGCTCTTCGACTTTGACGCCGAGCTTGCGGGCGTAAATCGGGTCGAAGGCGTGTTCGGCATCAATAAAGGCGCAGATGCCGCCGTTTTTCTGGCATTGGGCGATGGATTCGAGGCAGAGTGTGGTTTTGCCTGAGGATTCGGGACCGAAGATTTCGACGACGCGGCCGCGCGGCAGGCCGCCGACGCCCAGCGCCAAGTCAAGGCCGAGCGAGCCGGTGGAGATGACGTCGAGGTTTTCTTCCTGCTGGCTGCCGTCCATCTTCATGATGGAACCTTTGCCGAAGTTTTTTTCGATTTGGGCAAGGGCGGCGGCGAGGGCTTTGCTTTTTTCGTCTGACATGGAGGGCTTCCTACTAAAGTGTTGCGAAGTTGAACTAAGAAAATATTTAGTCATTATCGCATAAATTAAGAAAAAGTATAGTTTTATTTGGTTTTGTTTTCAGACGGCCTGCGGTAAATTTGAGCACGGGCCGTCTGAAAACGGCTGATGTGGAAGTATATAGTAAGTTTTTTACCCCTCCAAACCTTGAGCGGGCTGCGGAGTGCGGGCGTGGTAAAAAGGTCTGCGGGCGGAGGGGGGTGAGGTGGTTTTTAGGATTTTTGGCCGTCTGAAAAGTGATTTCAGACAAAATAATTTCCGAGTGTTTGGCATTTCCACAGGATACAGCCGTCGACAGCCGTCGGATGCACATATTTTCAGGCGGATTCGGTTGATATTTTGTTCATTTGCACGATGATGAAACGCTTGGAACTATCTTAGACTGACGAAAATTTCAAAAAGGAGCCGTAACATGAACGAGAAATATGTCCCGAATACGCTGCGCAGCCGTTTGAAAGCGGGCGAGCTGACAATCGGCTGCTGGAGCGCGCTGGGCAGTCCGATTGCTACGGAAGTTTTGGGTTTGGCGGGTTTTGACTGGCTGCTGCTCGACGGCGAACACGCGCCGAATGATGTTTTGTCTTTTATTCCGCAACTGATGGCTTTGAAAGACAGCGCGAGTATGCCGATTGTGCGCCCGCCTAAAAACGACCCCGTGGTTATCAAGCGGCTGCTGGACATCGGTTTTTACAATATTCTTGTCCCGTATGTAGAGAGTGAGGAAGATGCTTTGCAGGCGGTGGCTTCAACCCGTTATCCACCCGTCGGCATCCGTGGTGTTTCGGTTTCGCATCGCAACAACGGCTACGCGACGATTCCCGATTATTTCAAAGTGATCAACGACAATATCGGCGTGATGGTCCAGGTTGAAAGCCGGAAAGGCGTTGAAAACGTGGAAAAAATCGCTGCGGTTGACGGCGTGGATGTGGTGTTTGTTGGCCCGGGCGATTTGTCGGCGGCGCTGGGTTATCTCGGCCAGCCCAACCATCCCGAAGTGCAGAAAGTGATTAAGGATATTTTTGCCGTTGCGAAAAAATACGGCAAAGCCAGCGGTATCCTCGCGCCTGTGGAAGAAGATGCGCGCTGCTATATCGAATGGGGTGCGACTTTTGTTGCCGTCGGCAGCGACTTGGGCGTATTCCGCGGTGCAACGCAGCAGTTGCGCAATAAATTTAAGGCTTAAGGGTAGATTCCGGACGGCTTCCGTATCAGGAAAAGGCCGTCTGAAAAAATCTGCCGGTTTGATGATTTGGTTTTATAACGAAAGGATTTATCTATGAAAATCGGTTTTATCGGCTTAGGCATTATGGGCAAACCCATGAGCAAAAACCTGCTCAAAGCAGGCTACGAACTCGTGGTGCTCGACTTCAACCAAGACGCGGTCAAAGAAGTGGTTGACGCAGGCGCAACCGCCGCCGCCACGCCCAAAGAAGTCGCACAGCAGGTCGATGTCGTCATCACCATGCTGCCCAACTCGCCCCATGTCAAACAGGTCGCATTGGGCGAAAACGGCATTGCCGAAGGCGCAAAAGCAGGCTTGGGCTTTATCGACATGAGTTCCATCGCACCGCTGGCCAGCCGCGAAATTCATGAAGAACTGGCCAAAAAAGGCATCGAAATGCTCGACGCGCCCGTGAGCGGCGGCGAACCCAAAGCCATCGACGGCACCCTGTCCGTCATGGTCGGCGGCAGCAAAGCCGTGTTCGACAAATACTACGACGTAATGAAAGCCATGGCAGGCTCCGTGGTGTACACAGGCGAAATCGGCGCAGGCAATGTCACCAAACTCGCCAACCAAGTGATTGTCGCGCTCAACATCGCCGCCATGTCCGAAGCCCTCGTGCTCGCGACCAAAGCCGGCGTCGATCCCGAACTCGTTTACCAAGCCATCCGCGGCGGCCTGGCCGGCAGCACCGTACTCGACGCCAAAGCCCCGATGGTGCTCGACCGCAACTTCAAACCCGGCTTCCGCATCGACCTGCACATCAAAGACCTGTCCAACGCGCTCGACACGTCCCACGGCGTAGGCGCCAGCCTGCCGCTGACCGCCGCCGTGATGGAAATGATGCAGGTGCTGAAACTCGACGGCCACGGCCAGTCCGACCACAGCGCGTTGGCACGGTATTATGAAAAACTGACCAATACCGAAGTCAAACGCGGCGGCTGATTTCAGACCGTATCCGCACGAAAACCAAAGGCCGTCTGAAAACCGTTTTCAGACGGCCTGTTGTTCCATACAGAACGCCGCAAACGCCTGCAACAGGGCGGAGGGGTGTTTGTGGGCGGGGTAGATGAGGTGCACGGGGTAGTCGTGTTTCGGTTCGTCGGGCAGGACTTCGGTAAGGCTGCCGTTTTGCAGGGCTTCGGCGGCGCAGTAAGGGGGCAGTATGGCGATGGAGCGGCCTTGCAGGGCGTGGTGCAGTACGGCGTGCAGGTCGTTGCTGCTGAACACGGTGTTCAGGGGCGGCGGTGTGCGGCGGAAGATGCGGCCGAAGTCGGGGGCGCCGCCGTCCGACCAAGTGGCGCAGGGAAAGCGGGCGAGTTGGCCGAGGGTTTGCGGTATGCCGTGCTGCTGCACGAATTGCGGTGAGGCGGCCAGTATGCTGCCGAAGCGGGCGACGGGTTTGGCGATGACGTTGTCGGTGTGCAGGTCGCCGAAGCGGAAGGCGGTGTCGATGCCGTCTGAAAAGAAGTCCATCAGCCGTGCGCTGACGGTGCAGTGGATCTGCACGTTGGGGTAGCGTTGCTGGAATTGCGCCATCCAGTCCCATGCGGGCAGGAAGGACGGCGGGGTGGCGATGCGCAGTTTGCCGCTGAACTGCTGTTCGTCCTGACGGAGATGGCGTTCGGCTTCGAGCAGGCTGTCGATGCCCAGACAGCTCTGTTCGTAAAATTTCTGCCCGGTCAGGGTGGGGGCGACGCCGGTTTTGGCGCGTTCGAGCAATTGGATGCCGAGCGATTTTTCCAGGGCGGCGATGTTGCGGCTGAGGGTGGCCAGCGGGATGTTCAGGCGTTCCGATGCTTTGGAAAAGCTGCCCGCCTGCACGACGCCGACAAACATTCTGACTGCGTTCAAGTCCATTTTCTGCGTTCCGTATTCGGGATTGACGGGGTGATTTTACCTGTTTTGCTTTCGGTTTTGGAATGTTTCGGGAGAGGAATGCCTGTCTGAAAATGGGTTTCAGATAGGCATTTTGTTCGGTTTCTGCTTTTCATATCTGGAAAATATCTTCCCGTTTTTCGGTATTCTGTTTTGAATACGAGATGACTAAAATGACCTCATTCCGTTTTTAATGACGGACAACACCATGAAACTGCAATTCCGTATTCCCGAGATTTTAGGCAACGGCATCACGCAGATTAAGGAAATCCGCAGCGTGCAGGTGTTGATTGATGATGTGATGCAGGATTTCGCCGCCTGAGTTTTTCAGACGGCCTGAATGCAGTTTGATAAACAGTTGATAAAATTAAGGAATATGAATATGTTGGATTTTGAAACCACCGTAAAAACCCGCCAGTCCATCCGCCAGTTTCTGCCCACGCCGATGAGCCGGAGCGAAATCGAGCGGGTGTTGGCCGATGCGCAAAACGCACCGTCCGCCTGCAATACCCAGCCCTGGCACGTCCACATCGTCTCGGGCGAAACCCTGCGGCGCGTGGGCAAAGTGATTGCCGAAAAGTTTGCCAAACAGGAATTCACGCCCGATTTCGAATTCGACCAAAGTAAATTCGGCGGCATTTACGAACCGCGCTGGCGCAACCAGTACAAACACGTTTTTACCGACAGTTTCGGTGTGGCGCGTGAGGACAAAGAGGGACGTGCGGCGGTTATCCAAAGAAACGCGGAATTTTACGGCGCGCCGCATGTGGCGTTTCTGTTTATGCCTAGTATTGACAATCACGATGTGAACGTTGCCGCCGACATGGGCATGTATTCGCAAACCTTCATGCTGTCTTTGACGGCGCGCGGTTTCGGCAGCATCCCGATGCTGTTCTTAGGACTGTTTGCCGATGACATCCGCTGCGAGCTGGGCGTTTCCGATGAGTTCAAACTGCTGCACGGCATTTCGTTCGGACATCCGGACTGGGATGCGATGCCTAATCAAAAACATCTGGGGCGTGTGCCGGTGAACGAAAGCGCGGTGTTGCACTGGTAAAACCGCGAAAGTTTCAGGCTGCCTGTTTTCAGACGGCCTGAAAACCATTCCTTGACTTGCAATCTCAAAGAGAGACAGTATGAATAATTTATTTAAAGTCAGTTTGTTATCATTGAGTTTGGTGTTTTCCGTACCAACGGTACGGGCGGATAATGCGGTTCACACCACCCAAACCATCAAAACCCAAGACCGCCTGTCTTTGTTTCTGCAAAAAGACATGCCAGTCGGCAAACCCAAAGCGGTTCTCGTGATTTCGCACGGGCTGGCGAGCCATTCGGGCGTGTTCGGTGACATGGCAAAAACCATGAACGACAATGGCATCGCCGTTTACCGCTTTGACCACCGTGGACACGGCAAATCGGACGGACGAGACAGCATTCACATCAAAAGCTATTTTGAAATGGTCGAAGATTTACGCCTTGTCGTAGAAAAAGCCAAACGTGAAAACCCGAACACGCCTGTCTTTGTGCTGGGACACAGCATGGGCGGACACATCTCGGCACTGTACGGCACCAAATACCCGCAAGGGGCGGACGGCTTTATTTTGGCGGCGGGCGTACTGCGTTATCATCAAATGAATTTCGGCTATTTGCCACGCCCCGAGCCAAAGGACAGCTTTGTCAGCGGTTCAGTCGCCTTGACCACGTTGAATTTACCCATGCCAAAGTCCGATGAGTCAGGCTTGTCTTTGCCGAACGACCCCTTAATGTTGGAGAAATTCTCGGTATCCTTTGCCAACAGCTTCAAAGAAGGGCTTGAATACTTAAAAGACAATGGCCGCAAATTTACCGCCCCCGTGATGCTTATTAGCGGTAATGACGACTTGTATGTCGTGCCGCAAGATGCCATTGATTTTTATAATGAAACCAACTCAGCCGATAAAAGTTTGGTGCTGTATCCCAATTTTGGGCATTTGCTCATGCTTGAAAAAGGCGGACAAAAAATCAATGATGATGTCGCAGAATGGATTGGCGAACGAGTAAAATAAATAACAAACCACCGCTTATCGTGATGATGAGCGGTGGTTTTTATTACTTTTTAGTTGAGTACACAACAATAAATTGTAATAAGAATGCCGTCTGAAAATTTCAGACGGCATTCTTGTTTTTAGCCGCCCTGAAAATACCCCAAAATCAACGCCACGACTGCACGCACACACCGCCGGTTTTTGCTGTGTTCCTGATAATAAAGCGATACAGGCGGAAACGTACGCCAGTGTTGGGGCAACACTGCCACAAAATCCGCCCTGTCTTCACGCTCATCAAAAATCGGGGCAAAAGTCTGACCCAGCCCCAGCCCCATTTTTACCGCATCCATCACCGCATCAATATCATTCATAATCAACGTATTGCGTGTTGTAATCGGCGTGTTGATGCCGTCAATGTCCAAGATCAGCGGCGACAGGCGGTTTGCCGTGCCGAAGCGGTAGGCGATGAAATCATGTGCCGACAATTCATCAGGCGTTTGGGGAAGCCCAAATCGCTGGGTGTAACTTTTTGCGGCATACAGTCCCAGTTGAAACGGCGGCAACACCCGCCGTGCAATCATGCCTTCGTCCAGCGTGTCGGCAAACCGAATGCCCAAATCAAAGCCCTGCTGGACAATGTCCACCGTGGCATCATTCACCGAAATCTCCAATAAAACATCAGGATAGCTCTGGCGGATTTGCGTCAATACAGGACGCAGCACCAGATAATAGGCAAAACGGGACAGCGTGATTTTTACGCTGCCTGAAATTTTATCCGTGCTGTTTTTTAATTCATTGACCGCCGTTTCCAAGGAACGCACGGCGGTGGCGGTCTGCTCGCGTAAGCGTGTACCTTCTTCGGTCAGGCTGATGTGGCGTGTGGTGCGGTAAAACAGCGATACGCCCAAATCCTGCTCCAATAATTTCAACGACTTACTGACGGAGGGTGCGGTCATGCCCAAGCGTTTGGCGGCGGCGGACAGGCTGCCTGTATCGGCAATGGCATGAAAAATGGTCAGTTGGTTAAACAAAATGCTGTTCATAATTATTGCCTTATTGGTTAATAATATTTTAAATAATGATAACCTAAAAAAGAATAATGTGCCACGCTATAATATACCCATCTTTTCACCAAAGGCATCATCATGAAAAACATCGTCATCATTTCGGGACACCCTGATTTAGCCAATTCCGTTGCCAACGCCACGATTTTAAACGAAATTCAGACGGCGTTGCCTGATGCACAAATCCGCAAATTGGACAAACTTTATCCCATTTGGCAATTTGACATCGCCGCCGAACAGGCTGTACTGGAACAAGCCGATGTGATTGTGTGGCAATTTCCGTTTTCGTGGTATTCACTGCCGGCACTCATGAAAAAATGGCTGGACGAAGTGTTTGTGCACGGTTTTGCCCACGGCTCAAAGGCGGTGCTGGGCGGTAAAAAATTCATCGTGTCGTTTACAACAGGGGCTCCGGAAGAGGTTTACCAGCCAGACGGGTTTTTCGGACATGGGGTTGATGACTATCTGCCACAATTTGAAACCACCGCACGGCTGTGCAATTTGGATTATCAGGGGGCGGTTTACACCTGCGGTATCGGCTATACCTCCCGTGATGACGAAGCGGCGGTTGCTGCCCAGCGTGAAGAAGCCAAAAATCATGCCATGCGGTTAGTTAAAAAAATCAAAGAGTTATCATAAATGAAAAAATTATCGGTTTTAATGATGGCGATGTTGTTGAACGCGTGTGCCACGCTGCCAGAACCCCCGCAATCGTTGATGGTGCGTTTGTTTGAATTGCAAACGCCCACACAGCAAATCCAGCGTTTTAGCGATACGGTACACCAAACGATGTTATTTTCCCATGCACATGAACCTGACACGTTGGCAATGTATTCTTTACGCAAAACCGATGATGCAACATTTAACTATGTCTTTGAAATTTATCAAGATGGTGATGCCTATCAAGTGCATACGCAATCGGACGCATTCAAGCATTATCGTGCGATTGCACCCGAAATGGTAAATGGCCGCAAAGTCATAGAGACTGCACCGCAATTTTTATATGAACGTGAAGCAGTAAATATTTCAGGCAGCCTGAAAAAACCGTTTGTACGTTTGGCACAAATGCAGGTAAAGCCTGAATATCATGATGATTTCAAACAGGAATTGTTGGGTTTGTTACGCCATGCGGTAGATAATCAATCGGGTATTTTGGCGTTATATGCCGTTACCGCCAAAGATTCGCCAAATGATTGGTATCTGTTTGAAATCTATGATAATGCCGGTGTTCATCAGGCGGTGCAGGCATTGCCTGAGTTTTCACGGTATCGTGCCAAAGTGTCGCCGATGTTGGCAAACGCACATTCTCAAGCGCTAGACGGTGTGGTTTTGACCAGTAAAGGGCGGTTGAAATAGGAACAAATATGGGCTTAACTCGCCGAAAATTATTGGGTGCGGCGGCTATACTGACAGTAGCAAACAAGGTATCGGCTGTGCCTGTTTTTGGACAGCCTGCCGAAAAACTCAAATTGATTTGCGTAGAAGAGCATATCAACGAGTTGCCGATTATCCGCAACAGCATGGCTCAGGTTTTGCAACAAGCCCCTTATTTGGCGGATTGGGGCAAAGACGTGGCGGACGTATTTGGCGAACAGGACACGAGCCGGCCACGCATCAATTTGGCAGCAGAAACAAACCGTAAGTTATTGGATTTTGGTAAAAACCGCATTGCCGAAATGGACAAGCAGGGTATTGATACACAGATTTTGTCATTGGCAGGTGCTCCGCAGTTTATTTTGGACGGTAAGGGCGTGGCATTGATTCGCACGCACAATGATCAACTGGCGGCAGCGATTCGTACCTATCCGCAACGTTTTGGCGGGTTTGCTTCCTTACCGTGGCAAGACCCGAAGGCAGCCGTTGATGAAGCCAGACGCTGTGTAAACGAATTGGGGCTGAACGGCTTTTTGATTAACGGCCGCCCAAGCGGAGTTTTTTTAGATGATGCACGCTATCTGCCTGTTTTAAAGGCAATCAGTGATTTGGGTAAGCCGCTTTTCCTGCACCCCGGCATTCCGATACCGACCGTACAGCAAGCCTATTACACAGGCTTTAATCGGGAAGTCAATGCACGATTGTCCATGTTTGCATGGGGCTGGCATCACGAAGTGGGCGTACAGACCATTCGTTTGATTTTGGCAGGTGTATTTGAAAAATACCCAAATTTACAAGTAATCAGCGGACATTGGGGCGAGCTTGTGCCATTTTATCTGCAACGCTTGGACGATGGTTTGCCACAAGCGGCAACAGGTTTGTCGCGTGGTATTACCGAAACGTATCGTGAGCACGTCTATCTGACACCAAGCGGTATGCTCAGTTTGCCGCATTTGCAATTTGCCCAGTCGGTGGTGGGCGTGGACAGGATTTTGTTTTCGGTGGACTATCCTTACTTGTCGCTCAATGGTGCACGCAATTGGTTGGAAAATTTACCAATTCCTTATGCAGACAAAGCCAAAATCGCCCATCAAAATGCTGAAAAACTGTTTGGAACATCGTTTTAACCCTATTTCATTTCTCTTATTTTTTACTTAAAGGAAAAGGCTCATGTATTTAATCAACATCACCCTAAACATGAACGAAATCCCAGCCGACCGTGCCGAAGCCATGTTCGCCGAACACCGTGCGTGGTTCGTCCGGTATTTTGACGCAGGAAAATTTTTGGTGCTGGGCCCTTATTTGGACGCACAGCACGCAGGCGTGATTATCGCCAAAACCGACAGCCGTGCCGAATTGGACGACATTTTGGCCGCCGATGTGTATTGGCAAAACGGTGCGGACTATGAAATCCGTGAATTTAAAGCAGCGATGGCGGCAGACGTTTCTGTCCATCAAGGAGAATAAGTATGAAAAACTTACCCAAAATCGCCCTAGGCACTTGGTCGTGGGGCACAGGATTTGCAGGCGGTGATGCCGTATTCGGCAACCATCTGAGCGATGAACAGATGCAACAGGTCTTTGACACCGCCATGCAAAACGGCTTGAATTTGTGGGACACCGCCGCCGTGTACGGCATGGGGTCGTCTGAAAACGCACTGGGCAAAGCCATCGGCAACCGCCGTGCGGACGTGGTTTTGTCCACCAAATTCACCCCGCAAATCGCCAACGAACAGGCACAAAATGCGGCGGTAGAAATGATTTTGGGTAGTCTAAACCGCCTAAACACGGATTTTATTGACATTTATTGGATTCACAATCCGCACGACGTGGAACGCTGGACACCGATGCTGATTGAGCTTTTGCAGACAGGCAAAGTAAAGCGTGTCGGCGTGTCCAATCACAATCTGGCACAAATCAAGCGTGCCAACGAGATTTTAAAGACCGCAGGCTTTGCCGTCTCCGCCGTGCAAAACCATTACAGCCTGCTGTACCGCAACTCGGAAGAAGCGGGCATTTTGGATTATTGCCGTGAACAGGGCATCACGTTTTTTGCCTATATGGTGCTGGAACAAGGGGCGTTGAGCGGTCGTTATTCTCCCCAAAATCCCTTGCCGGACGGCAGCCAACGCGCCCAAACGTACAACAAACTCTTGCCCGAATTAAGCGTGCTGACGCAAAAAATGGCACAAATCGGCGAAACCCATCACGCCGACACCGCACAAATCGCCATTGCCTATGCCATCGCCAAAGGTGCGTTGCCGATTATCGGAGCAACCAAACCGCAACACGTTACCGATGCCGCAGCCGCCGCAAAAATTGTGCTGACTGACGAACAGGTCGGCGAACTGGAAGCCTTGGCACAAAGCATCAACGTCAATACCCGTGGCGGATGGGAAAACGATATGCTGGCGTAGGTTTTTACAAATGAAAAACGCCGTCTGAAAAATAAATTTCAGACGGCATTTTGCTTTTTAAACCACAGTGCATTTACCCAAAAGCAGTGTTCTTATCCACATCGTCCCTTGGGCTGACCCCAAAGGCTCTTTTGTATTCACGGCTAAACTGGCTGAGACTTTCATAGCCCACGGCAAATGCCGTTTCGGAGACAGACCGTTTTTCTGTCAAAATCAGAAAATTGGCGTGATTTAACCGCAGTTGTTTTTGGTATTGCAAGGGGCTAAATCCCGTTACCGCCTTGAAATGATGATAAAAAGAAGACTCGCCCATGCCCGATAAGTCAGCGAGCTGTGCCACGGTGATTTTATCGGCAAAATGGGCATACAGATGGTCGCTTGCTTTTTTGATTTTGTGCAGATGACTGTCTTGGCTGACAAAAGCCGTCAGGCTTGCCCCTAACGGTGTGGACAGCAAATGCACCATCAGCTCTTGTTTGTAGAGTTCTGCTAAGGCAAGGTTGGGGTCGTCAAGCTGGTCAATGAGACGGGCAAGACAGTTTTGGACAGGGTCGGTCATCTTGGTTACCGCCACGCCTGATGAAGATGCGTGATGGTTTATGGTTTGGATTTTTTGGATAATCTCGCCCAGCCATTTTTCGTCCAACGCCAAATTCAAACTGACAAATTGCGGTCTTTTATCCAGTTTGAATTGCACTTTGATGGGCATATTAAACGGCACAAAAAGCACATCGCCCGCCTGCACCGTATAACACTGTTCACCCAAAAATATCTCTTGCTCGCCCGACAGGATAAAGGCAAGCAAAGTATGCTCGGCTAAGGTGTCCACCAAAATGGGGGGCTTTGCCACATTGATGCTGATGTGTTCAATCGCACTTGGTTTTAGCTTGTCATGTTGTCCGGCATGGCGTAACAGCGTATTTAGGGTGTTTGGGGTCATGGCGTATCCTTTTTTGATGAGTTTAGCATATTTGGACTTTTGGGCAAATATTTTGGAGCATTTGGCAAGATAAATTTCTTAAAACATCTATAATAAACATCATCAACTTGACACATTCAATTTGAAATTTCCCCCCCCCCCTGATATAGGAGTATTTGTGATGAAACGCAATATTATCGCCACACTGTTTAACAACCAACCCCAAGCCTTTCAGGCGTTTAGCGAGCTAAAAGCCTACAAGCAGACATCGGATACCGTCATCGTCCAAGCCTTACTGCTCAAAAAAGAAAACGGCGTGATTACGCAGATTGACAACCATGATTTTGATGCCGAAATCAGCAACAAAGCCTTAGCAGGCGGGCTGATTGGCTCGGCGGTCGGTGTTTTGGGCGGCCCTTTTGGCATGTTGCTCGGCGGTTCTTTGGGAGCATTGTTCGGCACGCAGATTGGGGCAACCGAGACACTGGGTGAAGTTGGACTTTTGTACAGCACCGTTGAAAAAATGCAAGATGGCGATACCGTGATTTTGGTGTTGGCACTTGAAAAAGACGAAAGCACTTTGGACGCATTTTTCGGGCAATACGACACCGTTACCGCACGTTGGGATTTGCAGGCGGTGCAAGATACGGTAGCCGATAAGCTAAAAGCTGAAATTGACGCTCAAAACATTGAGCAGTCTGCCGAAAAAGCCAAAAAAGCCCAAGAACGGGCGGACAAGTTCAATGAATTTAAAGCAGACGTGCAAAGCAAACTTGATGCGTTTGCCAAGAAATTCAAATCGTAGTCGGATAAGATAAAAAACAAACACCGTTTTTTAAAATAAAAGCGGTGTTTTTTATTGGGATTTTGCAAAAGGCTGTATGCCGTCTGAAAAATAAATTTCAGACGGCATGCTTGTTTTCAGACGACCTAAAAACCACCTTTCCAAATCCGAAAACCAACTTTCCGTTTTTCGCCATTCCCTACCAAATATAAAATCATTAAAATAACCCCATTCCCTGATTTCAAAGGGAAAAACCATGCAAAACCGCATCACCCAAATCCTAAACATCAAATACCCCATCGTCCAAGCCCCGATGAGCTGGATGACCGATGCCAAATTGGTTGCCGCCGTTGCCGAAGCAGGCGGTGTGGCGGACGTGCGTGGCGTGCGGGCGGCATTCGCCCTTGGTGCAGAAGGCGTATGGGTCGGCACGGCGTTTCTTGCCACGACCGAGAGCCGTATGGCGGACAACGTCAAAGAACTGCTGGTCAAAATGACCGCCAACGACCTGCACATCTACCGCACCAACCCTGCTTACTACCGCTCTGTGCCGACAGCGTTGAGTGCCAGATTGGTCGCCATGGACGCACAAGGGGTGAGCCGTGATGAGATAGAAAAGGCGAGCAAAGCAGGCACGGGTATGTGTCTGGGAATGCTGGAAGGCGACCTGGAAAACGGCTATATCTCGGTGGGCAACGGCGTATCGCTCATCAAAGAAATCCGCCCTGTCAAGGCACTCATTGATGATTTGATGCAGGATTTTAAGGCGTAGCTTGCAGGGGGCGAAGCCACCGCTTTTCAGACGGCATCAAACGGTGGGGCGCATCCACCTTACGGCGCGGGAATGTTTTCAGACAAGCTTTCTGTTTTGAGGCTGCCTGGAAAGGTAAACAAAAAAGGCCGTCTGAAACTTTTCAGACGGCCTTCACCGTATGTATCCGTATCCGTCCTATTTCCCCAGCCGATACAGCCTGCCCACGTTTTGGGCGGCGGAAATCAGGTTTTCGCGTCCTTGTTTCAGGATTTCTTCCAAGGAGGCGGTGTGGCGGATGATGGGGAACACAGCGTCGATGCCGGCTTGGTAGACGACTTCGTAGTCTTCGCGCAGGCAGCCGACGAGGGCGATGACGGGTTTGCCGAAGCGTTTGGCGGTTTTGGCTACGCCGACGGGGGTTTTGCCATGGACGCTTTGCGCGTCCATGCGGCCTTCGCCGGTAATGACGAGGTCGGCGTCGTGCACTTTGTCGGCCAGTTTCGCGGCTTCGATGATGATTTCTACGCCTGCTTTGAGTTCTGCTTCGGGCAGGAGCAGCAGGCCGCCGCCCATGCCGCCCGCCGCGCCTGCGCCTGCGTGGTCGCGGATGTTCAGGCCGGTGTCGCGCGATACGGTGGCGGCAAAATGTTCGAGCGCGGCATCCAGCTCGGCGACGGCTTCGGGGCTTGCGCCTTTTTGCGGGCCGAACACGGCGGATGCGCCGTTCTTGCCGCACAGGGGGTTGTCCACGTCGCAGGCGACTTCAAAGGAAACGTTTTTCAGACGGCCGTCGAGTGCGGACAAATCCACTTTGTCGAGTTTCGCCAGGCTGCCGCCGCCGTAGCCGATGTCGAGGCCGCCTGAACCGGTGAGCTTCGCGCCCAAGGCTTGCAGCATACCTGCGCCGCCGTCGTTGGTGGCACTGCCGCCGATGCCGAGGATGATTTTTTCCACGCCTTTGTCGAGCGCGGCTTTGACCAGTTCGCCCGTGCCGTAGCTGGTGGTGATGAGCGGGTTGCGCTGTTCGGGCGGTACGAGGTGCAGGCCGGATGCGGCGGCCATTTCGATGACGGCGGTTTTGCCGTCGCCGGACACGGCGAAGGCGGCGGTAACGCGGTTGCCCAAGGGGGCGGTTACTTCGGTTTCGACGAGTTGTCCGCCAGTGGCGTCGGCCAGCGACTGCACGGTGCCTTCGCCGCCGTCGGCCATCGGCACTTTGACGTATTCGGCATCGGGCAGCACTTTTTTCAAACCGGTTTCGATGGCTTCGGCCACTTCCAGCGCGGTCAGGCTTTCTTTGAAGGAGTCGGGAGCGATGACGATTTTCATGGGTCGTTCCTTTTGATTTTTACGGGGTAGTCTGCGGGCGGTTTCAGACGGCATGGGATATTTCGTGAAAATCCGGCAAGGCCGTCTGAAAACGGGTTTTAAAATTTGAATACGCCGAATATCAGGGTCGAAATCACGGTCATCATCAGGCCGATGGCGCTCTCGTAGGGAATCAGTTTCAGGCGTTCGTTGATGTCCATGTTGACGCTGCCGCCGGTGGCGTGGAAAAACGAGCCGTGCGGCATGTGGTCGGCCACGGTTGCGCCCGCGTGAATCATGGCGGCGGCGGCGATGCCGGTTACGCCCAGCTCGACCAGCGTGCTGCCGAATACGTTGGACGCCACCACCGTACCGGCCGTGGTGGACGCGGTGGCCAGCGACATCAGGATGCCGGACACGGGGGCAAGCAGGTAGGACGGCAGGCCGGAGGAGGTAAGGCCATCGATCAAGACATTTTTCAGCCCCGAATTGGCGATGATTCCGGCCAGCGCCCCCGTTCCCAACAGCATCACGGCCACCGGCGCCATCTTGCCCAGACCGCTGACGGCATAAGTGTTGATCATCCGGATTCTGCCCATCAGCAGTGCACCGGCCAAGCCGCCCACCGGCAGGGCAATCAGCGGATCGACGGCGATGTTTGCCAGCGGGCGCAGCGCGAGCAGCAGAATCGCCACCAGCGGCGCAACCATGGCCGCGGCGAAAGACGGCAGCTTGCCGACGTGTGCTGCGGCGGCTTCGTCCCCGCTCACGCGCGAACCTTTCTTCATCAGCCGTTTGTCCAGAAAATAAGTGCACACCAGCCCGACCAACGCGGGAACGATGCCCGCCGCCATCACGGAAGTGAGCGGCAGTTGGAACGCGTCGGACGCGGCAATCGCGTTGGGGTTGGGCGAAATGATGTTGCCCGCCTTGCCGCCGCCGATCATCGCCAGCAGCACGGCGGGTTTCGACAAATCGACGCGGCGCGCCAAAGCCAGCGCAATCGGCGACACGGTAATCACGGCCACATCGACAAACACGCCCACGGCGGTCAGAATCATCGTGGCGGCGGCCAAAGCCAGCAGCGCGCGGCTCTCGCCCAGTTTTTTCACGATGGTTTCGGCAATGGAAGTCGCCGCGCCCGACTCAATCAGCACGCCCGCCAACACGCCCGCGGCCAAAATCCGCATCACGGCGGTGGTGATACCCTGAGCGCCTTCAATCATCAGCTTGACCGTGGCGGCCAAATCCGCCCCGCCGACCAAACCGCCGGCCAATGCACCCGCAATCATGCCGTAGGCAGGCGGGACTTTTCTCAAAATCAGGAAGATGGCAACAATCAGGGCAACGATTGCGCCGAGTGCGGATACGGCAGGCATGAAACACTCCTAACGGAAGGGAGATGGACAGGTGTTATGATACGGGAGGCCGTCTGAAAAAGACTTGTAAAAAGTTACAAAAAAAACAGGATGAGGCTACAATACTCTGTGTATCCGCACTGTAGTTCCACCAGTTCATTCAGACGGCATCCGCCGCCTTTGCCGAATCCAAAACGGAAACCGCATGACTTCCCTTTATTCCTTCGATTCCAAACTTGCGCAAAAAATCGTCGAGCGCACGATGAGTATCATCGGCTGCAATATCAACATCATGGATGCCAACGGCACCATTATCGCCAGCGGCGACGAAGAGCGCATCGGCCAGATCCACGACGGTGCCTTGCTGGCGTTGTCGCAGGAACGCACAGTCGACATCGACGAACACACCAAAAACCTGCACGGCGTCAGGCCCGGCATCAACCTGCCGCTGCGGCTCGACGGCGAAGCCGTCGGCGTGATCGGACTGACCGGCAATCCGCTGCACCTGAAAGAATTCGGCAAACTCGTGTGCATGACTGCCGAAATGATGCTGGAGCAGGCGCGCTTGTTTGAAATGCTGGCGCAGGATGCGCGGCTGAAAGAGGAACTGATTCTGAACCTGGTTTCCGCCGAGCAGATCACGCCCGCGATGACCGAATGGGCAAACCGCCTCGGAGTGGACATCGCCATGCCGCGCGTGGTGTGCATCATCGAAGTCGATACCGGACATCTGGGCATCGATGCTATCAGCAACGAACTGCATAATCTGCAAAATCTGCTCAACTACCCCGAACGCGACAATCTCGTGGCGATTCTTTCGCTGACCCAAATCGTTATCCTTAAGCCGGCGCTGGATGCTTTCGGCAGGTGGGATGTGAAAAACCACATGGAGCGCGTGCATCTGCTCGTTTCACGCATGAACGAGCAGACTTCGCTCAATATCCGCATCGCTTTGGGCAACTATTTTGCCGAAAGCAGCGGAGGCAACAGCATTGCACTTTCGTATCAGACAGCCAAAACCACGCTCGAAGTCGGCAAAAGCCGCTTTCCCGAGCAGAGGATTTACAATTATCAGGAGCTGGTGCTCCCCGTATTGCTCAACCAGCTCAAAGACGGTTGGCAGCGCCGCGAACTCGAGCGCACGCTGGTCAAGCTCAAACAGGCCGATAAAAACGGCCTTTTGATCAAAACCCTGCTGGCCTGGTTCGACCACAATATGCACGCCGCCGCCACCGCGCAATCGCTGTTTATCCACCGCAATACTCTGGAATACCGCCTCAACAAAATCGCCGAACTGACGCGGCTGGATTTAAACCAGACCGACAGCCGGTTTTTGCTGTATCTGGCGGTGCATATGGTTTGAGGCCGTCTGAAAATGTTGATGCTTCAGGCGCTGCCGTGCACGCGCGGGAACGGCATTGGCGGTTGCCGAGCGTCGCCGAAACGCCAGCACTGAGCGTAGCCGAAGTGTCAGACGGCAGTTCCGATTTGCACAAAAGGTTCAGGCCGTCTGAAAAAATTCCGAAAAACACACGCAAGCCGTGCAAAACCGCGCAAGCTGTGGCATAATCCGTCTGTCTTTTTTAAAGACATTCAGGAGTTTGCGCCGGTTCCGGCTTGCGCAGACTTGTCCGAACCGCAAGGTTCATTTTATTTTTTGGAGTATTCCGTTATGGCATTGTCCGTAGAACAAAAAGCACAAATCGTTAAAGATTTCCAACGCAAAGAAGGCGATACCGGTTCGTCTGAAGTACAGGTTGCATTGTTGACTTTCCGCATCAACGACCTGACCCCGCACTTCAAAACCAACCCGAAAGACCACCACAGCCGCCGCGGCCTGTTGAAAATGGTCAGCGCCCGCCGCCGCCTGTTGGCCTACCTGCGCCGTACCCGACCCGATACTTATCGCGCGTTGATTACCCGCTTGGGTCTGCGTAAATAATTTGTGCAAACGAAAACACCGCTTGGAAAAGCGGTGTTTTTTTATGGTTTGGGTTTTCAGACGGCCTGTTTTGCCGTCCATCCGCCGCCCAGCGCCTTATACAGCCCCAGCAGTGTTTGCGCTTGAGCCAGCTCGGTCTGCAAACGGTTGTCGCGGACTTCGGTTTCGCGCAGGCGGGCAGTGAGGGCGGTGTCTAAGGTTTTTTGGCCGTGTTTGAACAGCTTTTCCGCGTCGTCGGCTTCTTTAGCCGCGAGGCGGTGGGCTTCGGCAAGCTGCCGGTTTTGGCGCACCAGCGCAGCGTGGGTTTGGTAGGCATTGTCGGTTTCGCCCAGAGCTTTGAGCAGGGTTTGGTCGTATTGCAGCAGGGCCGTCTGAAGGCGGGCGTCGGCGGCAGCGACGTTGGCTTTGACGCGGCCGTTGGTGAACAGCGGGATCCGAATGCCGGCGCTAAGCAGGTTGCCCCAGCTTTGCAGCGCGGTGTCGCCGCTGATGCGGATGCCTTGCGACAGAAAATCGATGGAAAAACGCGGCAGCAGGTCGGCTTTGGCGCTGGCAAGTTTCGCGGCGTAAGCGCTGATTTGCGCGGCGTGGGCGCGGAGGTCGGGACGGCGTTCAATCAGCCCTTGCGGCGTTTGCCCCGCGGGCGCCTGCGGCTGGTTGGCGAGGATGTCGGCGCGGCCTGAGGGCAGGCTGAAGTTTTGCGGAACCTGCCCCGTCAGCACCGCCAGATTGCGCACGCGCACGGCGTATTGCGCTTCTAACGCGGGCAGCACGGCCTGCGCCGCGCTCAGGCGGCTGGCGGCCTCGTTGGTTTCGTAAGCCGTGGTCTGCCCTGCGCGGAAACGGGCGTCGGCATACTGTTTCATGCGGCGCAGCACGGCAACGGTGCGCTGCGCGTTTTTCAGACGGCCTTGCGCGGCGCGGGCTTGGAAATAATTGTCAGCGATTTCCGCCGCTACCAAAACCTGCGTGCCGTACACCTGCTCCTGCATCCCGAGCGCCGCATAGCGCGCGGCGTCGGCATCGCTGCGTTTTTTCCCGAAAATATCCGGTTCCCAAGAAGCCGACAGCGCGGCCTGGTAATTATTGCCTGAGAAACTGATGTCGTCGCCTGAAAGTTTGTCCGAGCCGGTAAACCGTGCCGCCGCCGCACGGGTTCCGTTGCTCAAAGGATTATCCGCACGCCCCGAAACCATGCGCCCGGCGGAGGCCTTCGCGCCCGCCGTCGGCCCCAAATCCGCACGCGCCAAATCCGCATTCGACCGCGCCTCGTTCAGACGGCCCTGTGCGATGAGCACGTCGAAATTCTGCTGCAAACCGCGTTCGATCAGCCTGCTCAAAACCGGGTCGTTCCATTGCCGCCACCATTGAGCAATCTCCGCGCTCCCCCGCGCCGCTTCGGCTTGGTCGAATTTCTGCGGCACGGGTAAGGTGCTTTGCGGAACGGCGGTGTGTTGGCAGGCCGCGAGGGAAAGTGCGGTGGCGAGGACGGCGGTTAAGCGGGTGGGGCGGAGCATGGGCGTTCCTTTCGTTTTGGGATGGTGGGTTTTCAGACGGCCTTTGGGGGTTTGTGAGGTTCAGGCCGTCTGGAATACGTTTTGTTTTTTCAAACGGGCGGTAGGTCGGATTCTTGAATCCGACGGATTATTTTCATAACACAGGCGTCGGATACGGGTATCCGATCTACGGCATTGCAGTTTTTCAGACAGCCTACCCCTGCTTCTCCAACATCGTGCGAAACCTCAACAGCGCGAATCCAAGGAAACAGGCGCCGAGGGCGGACATGGCGGCCATCTGCGGCCAGACGATGCCGAAGCCCGCGCCGCGGAACATCACGTCTTGGGAGAGTTTCATAAACTGGGTCAGCGGCCAGTATTCGCTGATGATTTGCGCGGCTTCGGGCATGTTGGTGCGCGGGGAGGCGGAGCCGGAAAACATCAGCATAATGATGTGAACAGGCAGCATCAGTAGGCCGAACTGAGCCATGCTGGGGGCGACGGTGGCGAGCATGACGCCGAGCGAGGCGATGGTGAAGAGAAACAGCATCATGCCTACGGCGTAGAGCCAGAGCGCGCCTTGCAGCGGTACGCCGAGGTAGAGGTGGACGACAAACCATTGCGAGGCGGTGGCGGCGGCGAGGACGACGAGGCCGTTGGCGAGGATTTTCGACATCATCAGTTCGAAAGCGTTTACCGGCATCACCAAGAGATGCTCGATGGTGCCGCGTTCGCGTTCGCGGATAACGGCGGCGCCGACCAAAACGAGCAGAATCAGGCTGGCGTTGTTGCCGACTTGGGAAACGGGCATAAACCACGCGCTTTCGCCGTTGGGGTTGAAACGCTTGCGGATCACGGGTTTGAGCGGTGCGGCGGCAGTCTGGCCGAGAAAGCCGTTGACTTCCTGATTGATAATCCGGGTGAGGTAGGACGAGCCGACGCCTGCCTGCGTCATGGTGGTGGCGTCGATGAGTAGCTGGATTTGCGGGCTGCGGCCGGCGGCAAGGTCGCGCTGGAAGTTGGGCGGGATGTCGAGGATGAAGATGTAGTTGCCCTTGTCCATCGCTTCGTCGGCGTTTTCATGCTTGACGTCTTCGGGCAGTTTGAAAAACGGCGGCTGTACGGCGTCGCGGATGCGCATCGAAAGGGGCGAGCGGTCAAGGTCGATGATGCCGACGGTGGCGTTTTTCACGTCAGTGTTGATGCCTCTGGCCACGCTGATAACCGAGCCGGTAAACATAAAGGCAATCAGCAGCATCAATACGGGATCTCCGAACAGGCTGCGGAACTCTTTCAGCACCAATGTCCAAATATTGCGGATAACGCGCATTTTACCGCTCCTGTTTTTTCAGCAAGAGGCAGGATGCCGTGATACACGCCAGCGCAAACACGGCAATCACGGCGTATTCCTGCCGCAGATCGGCTGCGTTCAGCCCTTTGGTAAACGAACCTATGCTCACGTTCAAGTACCACGAAGCAGGGAAAATCTTGCCGAATACATAGGCGCTGCCGCTCATGGTGGAAAGCGGGTAGAGGAAGCCCGAATAATTGATGGCCGGCAGCAGCGTGCCGATGGCGGCTACGAAAATCGCCGCAAGCTGCGAGCGCACAAACGACGAAATCAGCAAGCCCATCGCGGTTGAGGCCGTTACCATCAGCAGCGTACCGAATGCCAGCCCGAAAAACGAGCCCTTGAGATGCACGCCGAACCACAAATTCATCACCAGCGCCAGCGAGAGGAAGTTCAACATCCCCACCGCAATATAAGGAAGCTGCTTGCCGATTAAATACTGCGGCACGCCCGCGGGCGAAATATAAAGATTCGTAATCGATCCCGTTTCCTTCTCGCGCACTACCCCGATGGCGCTCATCATCGCCGGAATCATCACCAATACCAGCATCATCACGCCCGGCGCAATCGCATTGATGCTGTTGAAATCCTGATTGTAGCGGAAACGCGGCACCACCTGCGCCGGCGCCTGCAACGACACCGGCAGCCCCGTTTCGCGGATTCCGTCCTGCGCATACATCGTCATGATACCGCCGATATAGCCCTGAATATTGGAAGCATTAAACGGCAGCGCCCCGTCGATGTAAAAACTCACTTCGGGCGTTTCACCGCGCATCAGCGCGCGCCCGAAGCCCGCCGGAATGTCCATCACCAACACCGCCTGCGAACTTTTCAACACCGTATCAATCCGGCTTTCGTCATGGATTTCAGGTTGCTGCAAAAAGTAGCGCGAACCCGAAAAATATTCCGCCAACTGCCGGCTCGCCACCGTCTGATCGCGGTCGAACACCGAAAATCTCAAGTTCTGCACATCAAACGAAATCCCCCACGCAATCGCCGACATCATAATCAGCGGTCCGCAGATGGCGAAAAACAGCCGGATTTTGTCGCGCAACAACTCTTTCGTCTCCCTCCGCGCGAACGCCCAAACGGTGGAAAGGGAAGGGCGGCGCGGGGGAGTGGAAGTTGGGTCAGGGTCTGGGCCGTCTGAAAGACGGGGTGTGGGTTGGGGTGGAGGATTTGATGGATCCGTATCGGCGTTTTCAGACAAGCATTTTTCAGACGGCATCGCTTGGACGGATGCCGGGCTGAAGCCTGGCCTACTTGGCTGTGCGGTTTGTTCGGAACCGTGTAGGCCGGGCTTCAGCCCGGCATTTTCATTTTCAACAGGGATGGATTTTTCAGACAGGCATTCATTTTCAGACGGCCTGCGTGGTTCGGCCTGATTCCCCGTCGGCGCGGTTTGCCCATCTTTCTCCGCTCCCTCCGCCTCAACCAGATACGCCACAAACGCCTCTTCCAAATCCGGCGCATTTTGCGCGGCGGTGAGTTGCGGCGGGGTGCCGACGGCGAGCACGCGGCCTTTGTGCATAAAGGAAATGCGGTCGCAGCGTTCGGCCTCGTTCATAAAATGGGTGGACACGAAAATGGTGATTTTGTCTTCGCGCGAGAGTTTCAGCAGATGGCGCCAAAACATATCGCGCGCGGCGGGGTCGACGCCGGAGGTCGGTTCGTCGAGGATGAGCACTTCGGGTTTGTGCAGGCAGGCGGCGGCGAGTTGGAGGCGCTGGCGGATGCCAAGTGGCAGCGCGGCGGGGGCGGTGTCGGCGACGTCGGCGAGCTGGAACTGCGCGAGCGCATCGTTGACGGCGGCTTTGCCCCTGCTGCCCATTTGGTAGAGTTTGGCATGTAAATCAAGGTTTTGCCTAGCGGTCAGCTCTTCATACAGCGAAAAAGCCTGCGACATATAGCCCACGCGCAGCCGCGTCTGCATATTGTCGGCGGCAATCGGTTCGCCCAACAGCTTGGCATCGCCCTCGGTTGCGCGGATCAGGCCGGTGAGCATTTTCATGGTGGTCGATTTGCCGCAGCCGTTGGAACCGAGAAAACCGAAAATTTCGCCTTTCCCGATGGTGAAGCTGACATGATCGACCGCGGTAAAGTCGCCGAAACGCTTGGTCAGGCCGTGCGCCTCCATTGCCGGCGGCTCGTCGGGATCGGGGACGAACGGCGTGATTTCCAGCCCGCCCGCGCCGGTCTGTTTTTCAGACGGCAGCATGGCGATGTAGGCTTCCTCCAGCGTTTTCGTACCGTATTGCGCCATCACTTCGCGGGTGGGGCGGCTGACCAGCAGTCTGCCCGCATCCATCGCCAGCAGGTGCTCGAAACGCTCGGCCTCTTCGATGTAGGCGGTCGCCACAATCACCGTCATCCCCGCGTGTTCCGCGCGCAATTCGTCAACCAGCGCCCAAAACTGGCGGCGCGAGAGCGGATCGACGCCGGTGGTCGGTTCGTCCAAAATCAGCAGGTCGGGCGAAT
This sequence comes from Neisseria chenwenguii, assembly GCF_002216145.1. Lineage (NCBI taxonomy): Bacteria > Pseudomonadati > Pseudomonadota > Betaproteobacteria > Neisseriales > Neisseriaceae > Neisseria > Neisseria chenwenguii. The sequence continues at coordinate 348,233 of NZ_CP022278.1, read as the reverse complement.
GCACCAGCGCGCAGCAGAGGCTGACCTTCTGCTTCATGCCGCCTGAAAGTTTGCCCGCCGCGCGGTCGGGAAACGGCGCCAAACCCGTCGCGTCCAGCAGCCGTTGAATCCGCGCACGACGCTCGTTTGCCGCCATCCCAAACAGCCGCGCATGAAAATCGATGTTTTCGTACACCGACAAAGTGGGATAAAGATTACGTCCCAAACCCTGCGGCATAAAGGCGATGCGGTGCGACATTTCCTGCCGTACGGCTTTTCCCGCCATGTCGCCGCCGAACACGTTTACCGTGCCTGTCTGAATCTCGCGCGCGCCGGCAACCAGCGAGAGCAGCGTCGATTTGCCCACCCCGTCCGGCCCGATCAAACCGACCGTCGCGCCTTTCGGAATGTCCAGCGACACATCGTCAAGCGCAAGAGTCTTGCCGTAGCGGTGGGAGAGGGCGGAGAGGGAAACGGCGGGGGTTAACTCGGTATTCATGGTTGGGTTCTTGGATTTGGTTTTTCAGACGGCATTTCAGGCCGTCTGAAAGGATTGTAACTTGGGATGCAATTTTGACGAAATAGCTGTTTAGAACATGTTGGATTTTCATTCTAAGCCACACAGCTAAACAGAGTGACAAAAGCAAATTATCAAATAATAGAAAATGAAAATAATGTTATCAATATAATCAACAAATTAAAAAAATAACTCTAAATAATTTTAAACTTTTTCCTTTCCCGGCTGTCACTAATTAGACAAGAAACTCCGCAAAAATAATGCAGATTCCTTGTACTCCTAGTTAATTACCCCAAAGGAATATATTATGTATATTTATTATGTATATTATTTTAGATGAAAATGAAATGAATCAAGTTTCTGGCGGCTGGGTTGCCAATGCAGTAGGCGGGATAGCCGGTGCATACGGTGCAGGGTATGGCTATCTTGCAGGTGGAGGCAAAGACCCAAACAAATTTTTAGGTGCTGTGGCGATTGGCGGCTTAAGTGGGGCATTCAGTCCGGTTAACGGTATCCGCTCGGCGGCGATGACTGCAGGTGGAGCTTTTACTACTAGTGCTGTTGCTACTGCAGTAGGTAGCCCGTATTTCTAGTATGAAAAAAGGGTTTGTGTTACTATTAAGTGTAACGGTAGCCGCCGCTGCAGTAGCAATGGCAATGAAACATCTGTTTCCAGGGAAGGATATGTTTTATTGGCAGATGGCGGTCAGTATGCTGATTACGATTATCCTTATCCGCCTGTTCCGCTGACGCTAAACCTTAAAGCAAGTATTTCTGTTTTTTTATACAGGCCGTCTGAAACTTTTTAGGCGGTGCAAACGGTAGGCTTCGGCCTGCCGTTTTATTTTATGAACACATTGCCACCAAACCCACTTCAGCCGCAGGTCGGACACTTTTTCCCGACATTTCCCGCATATTTCCAAACATGGCGGAAGATTCTAGTAGCGTCGGGCACGAATGCCCGACCTATGCCAGCAAACTCACTTCGGCAGTTTCACCGCCAAATCCGCCGGCCATGCCGCTTTCGCATCGGTTTTCACAAACCCGTTGCCCGTCATGCCGCCTTTGAGCAGGCGGTTGTATTTGAGGGCGGTGTCGGCGGGGATTTTCAGTTTCACTTTAAACATCAGCTTGGCGCGTTCGTCGGCGGTTTCCACCGCTTTGGGCGTGAACTGCGCGTCGGTGGCGATGAAGCTGATTTTGGCGGGGAACACGGCGTTGAGGCTGTCGAGGCGGATGCGTGCGTCGTCGCCGGTTTTCAGACGGCCTGCCTGACCGTTGGGCAGGAAAATGTTCATCGAAACGTCGGCGGGGTCGAGCAGGCTGACGACTTTGCTGCCGGCGGCAATCACGCTGCCGGTTTCGGCGATTTTGTATTCCACCCGCCCCGCTTTCGGGCTGCGGATGGTCATGTCGCCGTCGGCGGAGGCCGCTTCGTTAATCTGCGCCTGCGCGGCGTTGACCGCGGCCTGCGCTTCGGCCTGCGCGGCGCGGGCGGCTTCAACCTGCGCGGCGGCGCTGTCGCGTTCGGCTTTGCGGCGGCGCACTTCGGAATCGGACACCAAATCGTCGCGTTTGAGTTCCAGCGCGTTGTCCCACTCCATCTGCGCCACTTTCTGCCGCTGTGCCAAAGCCTTCATCTCCGCCGCCGCCCGCGTCGCGCTCTCGACCGCCCGCTGTTTCTGCGCTTTGGCGGCTTCGACGCGGCTGCTGCTGGTGTCGGACGAGAGTTTCGCCAACACGTCGCCCGCAGCCACTTCGCTGCCTTCGTCCACAAGCATTTCTTCGACGCGGCCGGGATAGAGGCTGGCGATATCAAAACGGTTCAGCTCCAAGCGGCCGTTGGATTGGGCGATACCGGCTGGCAGGGCGTCGGTGTGCTGTCGGGTGTAGATATAGTAACCGCCCGCGGCAACGGCGGCGGCAAGGGCGAGGGGGACGAGTTTGTTCATAAGGGTTTCCGTTTCGGGTGGCGTAGCGGTCGGATGGTCAGACCGTCTGAAAAAACGGTTTCAATTCGATTCGGGCGCTTGCGCGGCATCGGGGAACAGCGCGGCAAACGCCCAGTCTATGCGCTGTTTGATGGCCTCGTCGCTAAGAATCTGCGGCGCAAACTGCCCTTCGAATTCAGACGGCCAAAGACCGCATCCGATAAGGTGGTCGCCGGTAATCATCGGGCCGTTGACAGACGACATTAAAAAGACAAAACGCTGTATCGGAACGTTTTTTGCTGCCTGCGCCGTTTTATCGGCTTGTCTGATCAATGCGAGCAGGGGTGCGACATGGCGCGTGGCGTGCTGCTTGAGAAAGCGGTTCACCGCCTCGTCACCGTAGGAGCTGTCGTCGAGTACACGGTTGATCCAGTTCAGATTGTCGCGCACAAACACTGCAATAAAAAACACCGCCTGCCGCAGCCGCTCCGGCGCCGTTCCGGTTTCGGCCTACGCCATCATGCCGGCCAGCGCGGTTTCGTATTTCAGCGTCAGAAGTTCGCCGATAAAGGCATCTTTGCTTGCAAAATGGTGGTGGAACATCCCCAAGCTCAGCCCCGTTTCGGCGGCCAGCAGGCGGACGGTCAGCTTTTGGCAGCCGTATTGCGGATACAGGCGCAGACCGGGTTCGAGAAATCGGGTGCGGGTGTTTTCAGTCATTTCAGGATTGGACAGGCGTTCATTGGTCAGGCGTCCAGTATAGGCCGTCTGAAAAATGCGGGCAAGGGGGGAAAGGTAAAACGCAGGTTTTCAGACGGCCTGCAAACGCAAAAAAGCCCCGCATTGATGCGGAGCTTTTCATTCAAAATCTGGCACGCCCACGGGGATTCGAACCCCGGTTGCCGCCGTGAAAGGGCAGTGTCCTAGGCCTCTAGACGATGGGCGCGTACCGGGCGCAACTATACCGAAACGCCGTTGTGCTGTCAATCCCGGCAGCCGGCGGGTTTTTCAGACGGCCTGCGAATCTGTATAATGCTGCGGTTTTCACTCAAGGACGCAATCATGTGGTTTAAGCAGATCAGTTTTTATCCGCTCGACAAAGACAAGCTGCCCGATTTGGACAAGCTTGCCGTCAAACTCGAAGAAGAAAAATTCGCCCGCTGTCAGGGTTTGGACTGGTTCAGCGAGGGGTTTTCCGCACCGGTTTCCTTTTCGCCCGAGCTGGTTTTCCCTGCCGACTACACTTGGCGCGTGGCCTTGAAAAAAGAGGAAAAAGTCTTGCCCGCCGGTGTGATCCGCGATATTTTGGACGAGAAAGTCGCCGAAATTCAGAATAACGAAGCGCGCAATGTCGGCCGCAAGGAAAAACAGGAATTGAAAGAACAGATTACCGACGATCTGCTGCCGCGCGCGTTTACCCGCAGCGGTACGACGCAGGCGGTTTTCGATACGCGCCGCGGTTTTCTGCTGGTCAACAACGCTTCGTCGGCGAAAGCGGAAAACGTGCTGACCAAACTGCGCGAGGCCTTGGGCGGCTTGGAAGCGCGCCTGCCGAACACCAAGCAGTCGCCTTCGTCGCTGATGACGTCGTGGCTGCTCGACGGCGCCTGCGGCGGCGGTTTTGAATTGGACAGCGATTGCGAATTGAAAGGCACGGGTGATGTGGCGCCGGTGGTCAAAGTGTCGAAACAGGATTTGACTGCCGACGAAGTGGTGCAGCACGTTAAAAACGGCAAAACCGTGACCCAGCTTGGGTTGGTGTGGCGCGAGCAGCTGGCGTTTGTGCTGACGCAGGATTTCACCATCAAGCGCGTTCAGTATCTGGATGTGTTGCAGGAAGAGGCCGAAAGCAGCGGCGACGATGCCGCCAGCCTCGAATTTGCTTCGCAGATTCTGATGACCGAGGCAGTGGCGACAATGCTGGAAGAGCTGGTGTCGTTGCTGGGCGGTTGGCAGGAATAAGTTTTTCAGACGGCCTTTTTAAGCAGTCAGGCCGTCTGAAAACATCAGCCGCAAACGTCCATGCCGTCTGAAAAAACGAAAGGAACGAATTATGTTGAAACGCTTTATTTTCCTGCTGCCCGCCTTCGGCCTTGCCTTGCCCGCCGCCGCCGCCGTTATCGAGCCCTTTCAGTCCAAAGGCTGCCGCTACGAGGGCGCAGTCGGCAAAGACGGCATGCCGCAGGGGCAGGGCGCGTGGGCGTGTCAGGACGGGCGCAGCTACAAAGGCGGTTTTAAAAACGGCCGCTTCGACGGCAAAGGCGTGTACAGCGTGAACGTCAACCCCGCGAAAACTATCTTTATTGAGCCGTTCAACGTCAACAGCACCAAACTCAACAAAATGGTTTTGGAAGGCATGTTCAAAAACGGTTATGCACACGGCCATTTCAACGTCAGCCAAAACGGTGAGGCGCTGTTTGTGATGAAATTCGACAAAGGCGTGATGAAGGAGGCCAAGCTGGCAAACGCGAAAAAATAGTGGATTAAAATAAAAAACCTGTTTCGTTGGCTGCGGCCGGGCTCAAGGAGGACGGTTCACTAAGGCGCCGAAGCGCCAAGTTCATCTGTCCCGTACTGTCTGCGCCTTGCCGCCGTGTATCTTTTTTATTTTATTTCACTATAAAATTTCAGACGGCCTCAATGCCGTCTGAAAACCGACCCTAAGGAATCCCAAAATGAGCATCAAATCCGACAAATGGATACGCCGCATGAGCGAAGAATACGGCATGATCGAGCCGTTTGAACCGAACCAGATCAAAGAGGCCGACGGCAAACGCATCATCTCCTACGGCACGTCCAGCTACGGCTACGACATCCGTTGCGCCAACGAATTCAAGATTTTTACCAACATCAACAGCACCATCGTCGATCCGAAAAACTTCGACCCGAAAAACTTCGTTACCGTCGAAGACGACTGCTGCATCATCCCGCCCAATTCCTTCGCGCTCGCACGTACGGTGGAATATTTCCGCATCCCGCGCAACGTGCTGACCGTGTGCCTCGGCAAATCGACCTACGCCCGCTGCGGCATCATCGTCAACGTCACGCCGTTCGAACCCGAATGGGAAGGTTACGTTACGCTGGAGTTTTCCAATACTACCCCGCTGCCCGCCAAAATCTACGCCGGCGAAGGCGTGGCGCAGGTGCTGTTTTTTGAGAGCGACGAAATCTGCGAAACTTCGTATAAAGACCGCAACGGCAAATACATGGGGCAGACGGGCGTGACGCTGCCTAAGACTTGATACGGAACGAAACGGATTTTCAGACGGCCTTTCGGGGTTTCTTTGGGCTGCCGGTTTGTCCGCAAAACCATTAAGGGCAGCGTAATTCCGTCCTTGCCGTCCTTGTCCGTAAAATTGCCGTTTGACAAAAAACAATCAGGCCGTCTGAATTTCAGACGGCCTGATTGTTTTGCCGGACGATTACAAATCCTTAGGCGCGAAGCGTTGCAGGTAGCGGTCGCTCAGTTGGGCGATGTCCATCAGAATCAGCACATCGACGCAGTTGAATGCTTCATCGACGTAGGGTTCGCCGCAAATCCATGCGCCGGCTTTGACGTAGCCGCGGATGAGCGTCGGGCATTCGGCGCCGCGCACAGGGGAGAGCTTGTCCCACTGCATGGGGTTGAGCGATTTGACGCGGAACGGCTCGGGCGCGAGGTGTTTTTCTTTTAAATCCAAATAGATACCTGCGGCGTTGTGGCCGCCGTCGCGGGTGTCGATACTGCCGCAGCCGAGCATGTAGCGCAGGCCGGCGTCTTTCATGAATTTGACCAGACCACTCCAGAGCAGAGTGATGACGGCACCGTTGCGGTAGTCGGGGTGGATGCAGGCGCGGCCGAGTTCGACGGCTTGGGAAAGGATGGGCTGCAAGGGGGTGAGGTCGAACTCGTGGGCGCTGTACCACGAGCCGGCGGCGCGGACGGCTTCTTCGGTAATCAGGCGGTAGCAGCCGATGACTTCGCCGGTAGCGTCGTCGAAGGCGAGCAGGTGGTGGCAGTGGGCGTCGAGTTCGTCGGCGTCTATGCCTTCTTCGTTGTAGATGTCGGCGCCGAGTTCTTCGGCGAACACTTGGTAGCGCAGGCGCTGGGCGGCGCGGATTTCGGCGTCGGTTTCGGCAAGGCGCACGCTTAGGCCGATGCGCGGGGTGCTTTGGTTGAAAGTGGCGGCTGTGGTCATTTTTACTCTTTTCGTTGAAAAGCAGGTAAGGCAAAGGGGGCGTGGTTTTCAGGCGGCCTTTCTGATTTTTGCGGATGTTTCAGGCCGTCTGAAAAGATGTTCAGCCCAGTTCTTTCTGCTTCGCCAACAGCAAAGCATGGACTTCGGCAGCGCTTTCGCGGCGGTCTTCGTGCGGGGAAACGGGCGGGAGGAAGTGCAGTTCGGCTTTGCTTTCGGGCTGGCTGATGATCATGATGATGGACTGCCACAGGCTGATGTCGGTGTGGTAGGCGGAATGCGGGCTGGGCGAAGTGCCGTCGGGGTTGGGATAGCGGCAGAGGGCGGGTACGATGGGTACGCCTGCGTCGTATGCGGCTTGGAAAAAGCTGGTTTTAAACGGCAGGATGCTGCTGCCGCCGGTGCTCGTGCCCTCGGGGAAGAGGGCGACGGTATCGCCGTTTTGCAGGGCTTGGGTGACGGTTCGGATTTTTTCGCCGTTGCCGGCCGTGCCTTTGTTGCGGGCAACGTAAACGGTTTGCGCCTGCGTGGCGAGGTAGCCGATCACCGGCCATCCGGCGACATCGTCTTTGGCGACGAAACGGCCGGGGAACGCGCCGTTGAACGCCATGATGTCCATCCATGAAATATGGTTGGCGACGACAAGCTGGCCGTGGGCGGAAGAGGGCGGAACGCCGAAGGTTTCCAGCTTCATGCCGCAGGAAGCCATCACGCGCAGCGACCAAATCTGAATCGCGCGCAGCTTGCGGGTTTTGCTGTAGAAGGGAAAGAGGAAAAACATTTCGGCCATGCCGTAAAGCAGGCAGAGGACGATGCAGAAGAGGCGGAATGTAATGCGTAAACGGGTGTTCATGGTGTTTCAAGGCCGTCTGAATATTCGGTAACGGAGTATTCAGACGGCCTGTCGGGTTGTTTTTAGCAGTTAAAATCGAAACGGCATTTTAACCCGCTGCGGCGGGCGTGGCAATTTCAAGGCGTTACAAATGGTTGTTTTCAGACGGCTTGTGGGTGGCTGAAAGGTTTATTGCTTTTCAGACGGCATTATCATTCGGACGGTTATGCTTTGCTTGGGACAAAGCTAACCGTCCCTACGCTTGCTTCGGGCTGCATGGTTCAAACTCCTGCGGCAAGTCCGTGTTTCCCGTTTGGAAACGCTTTACAAAATCCCCGCGTTATCCGCCGCATCGGGAATATTCACCGCATCCGCGCAGGCGCTGCTGTAACCGGAAATTTCGCTGATGTTGTGGGTTTTGCCGTTGTCAAAGCGGATTTTTTGCAGTGCGGGGGTGTCGGCTTTGCCGTCGCCGTTACTGTCGGTCAGGCTGATGCTGACGCTGTCGGCACTGTTTTTTAGGCTGACAACGGCGTTTTCGGCGGTTTGGCTGTACACGAGGTCGGAAAGGGTGAGGCCGTCTGAAAAATGTAAGACGGCATTGGGGGTGGCGGATTGGGACTCGACGGTATCGCGGCCGTCGCCTTTGCCGAAGATTATGGTATTGGCGGCTTCCGAGTTGTAGAGGTCGGTGACGGTGTCGTTACCGGCGCCGCCTTCGAATACGGCGGTTTGGCGGTTGGCGGTGAAGACATCGTTGCCCGTGCCGCCGTAAAACGAGACTTCGAAAAAGTCGGACGCGGCAAGCTCGACGGTATCGTTGCCGGCACCGCCGTAAATCAGGCGGTCGGTGTTGTATGGGCTGTTTTCGGTTTGGAAACTGCCTTCGGTCAGGTTTGCGTCGTTTTGCGATGTGCCGTAAACGATTAATTTGCCGTCTGAAAAACTGCTGACGGCGTGGTTGTGCAGGGTGGTAATCTGCCCGGGGTCGGGGTAGAAATGTTGCAGGATTTCGCCTGCGGTGTAGGTTTTGCCGCCGATTTGGAACTGATCGACCGCGCCGTGCAGGGGGCTTTGGTTGAGGATGGTCAGGGTGTCTGCAGTGCCTTTGATGCCGATTTTCCAAGTGTCGCCCTCGAGCAGCGGGGCGCCGGTGTAGCCGTAGATTTCGGGCATATTTTTGATCAAACTGCGGTCGTAGCCGCTGCTGATGTTCAACGTCAGATCATCGAGCGTGAGGCCGTTTGAAAATCTGACGGTGTTGGCGTTGGATTTGTGAAGCAGGAACTCTTCGTCGGGCTGGAAATTGTAGTCGAACAGCGTGTCCTGCCCGTAGTCGCGCCCGAAAAGATAGGTGTCGCTGTGGTCGCCGCCTTCCATATGGTCGCGGCCTGTGCCGCCGTCGAGCAGGTCGTTGCCCGTGGCGGCGTAAAGTTTGTCGTTACCCGCGCCGCCGTAGAGTTTGTCGTCGGGTTCGCTGCCCCAATAAGTCAGGCTTTTTTCGCTGATGACGTCGTCGCTGCCGTTGCCGTAGAGCGTGTCTTGGCCGTCTTTGCCGCCGCTGATGGTGTCGGCGTATTCTGTGCCGCGCAGAACGTCGTCGCCGTCGGTGCCCGTGAGCGTTTTGCCGGTTTTTCCGGCGGCGAGGGCGGCGGCGAAATCATGGGCGGCGTAGATTTTGCCGCTGACTTGGAAGGTGTCGGCAACGGCAGGACCGTCGGCCTGACCGACCAGCGTCATGCTGCCGCCTTTGGCGTCGATAACCCAGTTTTTCCCGACGGTTTTCAGCGTGATGTCTGCCAAACCGATGCCGTCTGAAAAGTGCACGCTGTCGCGGCCGATATTGGAAACGACGGTGTTGTGCCCTTTGCCGAACAGGTAGGTATCGTCACCGTTGCCGCCGTTGAGCATGTTTTGCCCGATGCCGCCGGACAGAATGTCGTTGCCGTTGCCGCCGTAAAGTTTGTCGTTGCCCGCATTGCCGTTTAAGCGATCGTTGCCCGCGAGGCCGAGCATGATTTCGGCGGCGGCGCTGCCGTTGAGCGTGTCGTTTCCTTTGCCGCCGGTAATAAATTTCAGCAGGGTGCCGCCGGTGCTGGCCGCAGGCGTGGCGGGAACGAGATGGTTTTCTGCAACTGTCTGTTTGGTCGTCATTTTGATGTCCGTTCGGTTGGGGCTGAGAATTCGTTATCAGACTGATTTTGGGCGGAATAGTTCGGAAAAATATAAATATAGTGAATTAAAATAAGAAAGATACAAGGCGGCAAGGCGAAGACAGTACGGGGTAGTACGGGACAGATGAACTTGGCGCTTCAGCGCCTTAGTGAATCGTCCTCTTTGAGCTCAGGCGCAGCCAACGCTGTAGATTTTTTATTTTAATTCACTATAAAAACAGGCGTTTTTTGCGGATGGAAACAATCGGTAAAAAAAATCGTCTGAGAATCCGCGCGCGTTCGGCGTTTTCAGACGGCCTGATTAAGAAACCGCCTTACCAGCGGCTGACAAACTGCGTCAAATCGGTATTTTTCGCGCCGCAGGTTTCCTCGCCCGGCGTGCCGACCAGAATCAGGCCGATGATTCTGTCTTTTTCGCCGCAGCCGAAGGCTTCGCGCAGCAGCGGGCTGTTTGTCCAAAGCCCCGTAATCCAAATATTGTCAAAGCCTTGCGCTTTGGCCGCCAGTTGCAGCGCGTAGGCCGAACAGGCGGCGCTGAGCATCTGTTCCCATTCGGGTTTGGGTTTGGGCACTTCCTGATTCGGTGCGAATGTCACGCCGATGACCATCGGCGCCATGTTGCCGACTTTTTCGGCTTTAATCATGGATTCTTCGCCGAAATTCAGCGCGGTAACGGTTTGGCGCAACAGCCCGCGAAAGCGCGCCATGCCCGCTTCGCTTTCAATCACGGTAAAGCGGAACGGCCGCATATTGCCGTGGTCGGGCACCTGCGTCGCGGCTTGCAGCATGATTTCGAGTTGTCCGGCATTCGGTGCGGGCGCGGTGAGTTTTTTAGAGGAACGGCGTGTGGTCAATAAAGTGAGGGCATCCATGATTCGGCTTTCGGGTTGGAATTAAGGAGTCTGTTTATAGCACAAACAGGCACAGCGGGAAACGGGAGAATGTTTGGATGTATGAAGAATGCTGTGATACGAAAAGGCCGTCTGAAAGTTTCAGACGGCCTCTGTTTCAAAACGGCTTTACAGCGAGCGCGCGACTTCGACGATGTCGAAGCATTCGAGCTGGTCGCCTTCCATGATGTCGTTGTAGCCCTTAATCATCAGGCCGCACTCAAAGCCCATTTTGACTTCTTTAACGTCGTCTTTATAGCGTTTGAGCGAGGAAAGTTCGCCGGTGTGGATGACCACGTTGTTGCGGATCAGGCGGATGTGCGAATCGCGTTTGACGACGCCGTCTGTCACCATACAGCCGGCGATGTTGCCGACTTTGGAAACGCTGATGACCTGGCGGATTTCGACCGTGCCGGTAACCTGCTCTTTTTCTTCCGGCGCGAGCATACCGCTCATGGCGGCTTTCACGTCGTCGATGGCATCGTAGATGATGTTGTAGTAGCGGATTTCGACATCTTCGGTTTCGGCCAGTTTGCGCGCAGTAGTGTCGGCGCGGACGTTAAAGCCGATAATCACGGCGCCTGATGCAATCGCAAGGTTGACGTCGCTCTCGGTAATGCCGCCGACGCCGCTGTGCAAGACCTGCACTTTGACTTCGTCGGTCGAGAGTTTTTTCAGGCTGCCGGAAAGGGCTTCGTAAGAACCCTGCACGTCGGCTTTGATGATGACCGGCAGCGACTGCGCCTGGTTTTCGCCCATGTTGTTGAACATGTTTTCCAGCTTGGCGGCCTGCTGTTTGGCCAAACGCACATCGCGGTATTTGCCTTGGCGGAACAGCGCGATTTCGCGGGCTTTTTTCTCGTCGGCCAAGACCATCGCGTCTTCGCCGGCATTGGGCACGTCGGACAAGCCGAGGATTTCGACGGGAATCGACGGGCCGGCTTCGAGAATCGGTTTGCCGTTTTCGTCGGACATGGCGCGGACTTTGCCGAAGGCGGTACCGGCCAAGAGCATATCGCCTTTGCGCAGCGTGCCGCTTTGTACCAGCAGGGTGGCGACGGCGCCGCGGCCTTTGTCGAGGCGGGCTTCGACGATGATGCCTTTGGCCGGCGTTTCGACCGGGGCTTTGAGTTCCAAAACTTCGGCTTCGAGCAATACGGCTTCCAAAAGCGCGTCGATGTTGATGCCCTGTTTGGCGGAAACATTGACAAACTGTACGTTGCCGCCCCATTCGTCAGGCACGACTTCGTGCGCCGTCAGTTCTTGGCGGATGCGCTCGGGGTTGGCGGCCTCTTTATCAATTTTGTTTACCGCAACCACAATCGGCACGCCCGCCGCTTTGGCGTGGGCAATCGCTTCGATGGTTTGCGGCATCACGCCGTCGTCGGCGGCCACGACCAGAATCACGATGTCGGTGGCTTTCGCACCGCGCGCGCGCATGGCGGTAAACGCTTCGTGGCCCGGGGTGTCGAGGAAGGTAATCACGCCGCGCGGGGTTTCGACATGGTAGGCGCCGATGTGCTGGGTAATGCCGCCCGCTTCGCCCTGAACCACTTTGGCACGGCGGATGTAGTCGAGCAGCGAGGTTTTACCGTGGTCAACGTGACCCATCACGGTGACGACGGGCGGACGCGGCAGCAGTTCGGCTTCGACCGTATTTTCGGCGCCGTCGCTCAGGAAGGCCTCCGGATCGTCGGCGGCGGCGGGTTTGCCGATGTGGCCGAGCTCTTCCACGACAATCAGGGCGGTGTCTTGGTCGATGGATTGGTTGATGGTCACCATCATGCCCATTTTCATCAGCGCTTTGACGACTTCTACGCCTTTCACCGCCATTTTGTGCGCCAAATCGGCCACGGTAATGGTTTCGGGCACCAATACCTCGTAAACGACAGGCTCGGTCGGCGCTTGGAAGGCGTGTTGGTTCGGCTCGAGTTTGAGCTGTTTTTTACCTTTTTTGCCGCCGCGCACGCGTTCTTCCTGACCCGCGCTTTGGTTGCGGCCTTTACCGCCTTTGCCGCCGCGCGGACGGCCGTCTGAATCGTCACGGCTGCGGCGTTCGTCTTTGCGGCCTTTGGCGGGTGCGGCGGTTTTTTCAGACGGCACGCTGCTGTCTGCCGCAGCCGGTTTGGGTTTGGACGGCTTGGCGGTACGCTGTTCGGCCAGTTTGGCTTCCTGCGCGGTTTTCGATTCCTGCTGCGCTTGCAGCTTGGCAGCCTCGCGGCGTGCCTGACGCTCTTGTTTTTCTTTCAACAAGGCTTCCTGATGGGCGCGCAAAGCGGCGGCACGACGCGCCTCTTCGTCGCGCTGAGCCTGTTCCTGCTCGCTGACTACGGGTTGCGGAACGGCAGGGGCGGCGGGAGCGGCTTTTTTCGCATCTTTGCTTTTGTCTTTTTTCGGCTTGTCGTGTTTGGGTTTCGCGTCTGCTTTGTTTTCAGACGGCACTTTTTCAGACGGCTTCCCTTCTGCTTCAACAGCGGCAACAGCCTCTTTCGGCGTATCGGCTTTCGCGTTCTGCGCCGCTTTCAAACGGGCGGCTTCCGCTTCGGCCTTGGCTTTTTCCGCCGCGCGGGCGGCTTCTTTTTCCGCCTCTTCCGCTTGGGCTTGCTGTTCGGCTTCTGCCGCCTCTTTTTGTGCATCGGCTTTGGCTTTCGCTTCCGCCGCCAAATCCTGCGGAGACGGAATATTGACCGAACGGCTGCGGCGGCGGGTTTCGACTTTCACGCCGTCCACGGTGCTGACTTCGGTTTTGGTGCGGCGGATGCTGATGGTCGCATTGTCGCCGCCGTGTTTTTTCTGTAAGTAACTTCTCAGAAGCTGTTTGTCTTCCAGCGTCAGGCTGTCGCTGCCGCTGGATTTGTTGACGCCGGCGCTTTTGAGTTGTTGCAGCAATTCGTCAACGGGTCGTTTCAGTTCGGCGGCAAATTGTTCTACGGTTGCATTACTCATTGTTTTTCACCCCCCCTCAGTTGCTTTCTTCAGTAAACCAGTGCGCACGCGCCGCCAGAATCACTTTCTTAGCCGCTTCTTCGGTCACACCGGTAATTTCAATCAGTTCGTCCACAGACAGTTCCGCCAAATCGTCGCGGGTCGTGATGCCTGCCTGCGCCAAATCGCGCAGCATTTCCGAATCCACGCCTTCCAGATTGCGCATGTCGTCTGAAACGTCCTCCAGTTTTTCTTCGGACGCAATCGCCAGCGTCAACACTGCATCGCGGGCGCGGTTGCGCAGGGCTTCCACGATTTCCTCGTCGAAGCCTTCGATTTCCAGCAACTCGGAAGCGGGCACATACGCCACTTCTTCCAAAGTCGCAAAACCTTCCTGCACCAAAATATCTGCGGTTTCTTCGTCAATGTTCAGGTGTTGGACAAACAGATTGCGGATGGCGGCGTCTTCGGCGGCGTTGCGCTCGTCGGCTTCTTCCACAGTCATAATGTTCAACTGCCAGCCGGTCAGATCGGAAGCGAGGCGCACGTTTTGACCGCCGCGGCCGATGGCCAGGGCAAGCTGGTCTTCCGCCACAATCACGTCAACGGAATGTTTGTCTTCGTCAATCAGAATGCGGCTGACTTCGGCGGGCGACAGCGCGTTGATCACAAACTGCGCGGTTTCGGGCGACCACAGCACCACGTCGATGCGCTCGCCGGAGAGCTCGTTGCTCACTGCGTTCACACGCGAACCGCGCACGCCGATGCAGGTGCCCTGCGGGTCGATGCGCTGGTCGTTGGCTTTCACCGCCACTTTGGCGCGATGACCCGGATCTCGGGCGACATCGCGGATTTCCAGCAGGCCGTCTGCAATTTCGGGCACTTCCATTTCATACAGTTTGGCCAGAAATTCGCCGGCGGTACGGCTCAAAACAACCTGCTTGCGGCCGGTGTTGCCGAGTTCGTCCACACGCAGAAACAGTGCGCGAACGCGGTCGCCCGTGCGGAAATTTTCGCGCGGAATCATTTGGTCGCGCGGCAGCAGCGCATCCAAACGGCCGAGCTCGACAATCACGCCGTGGCGTTCGGAACGCTTGACCGTACCCATGACAACACTTTCGCCGACTTGGTTTTGCGTCATAAATTCGCCCAAAATCTGCTCGCGCTCGGCATCGCGGATGCGTTGCAGAATAATCTGTTTGGCCGTTTGCGCGGCTTGGCGGCCGAAACCTTCGTTTTCAAGCTGTTCTTCGTAATATTCGCCGATTTGGATGTCGGTACCCGGAATTTCTTCCTGGATTTCTTCGATGGTTTTTTCCACATCGGGGTAGGTGTAATCTTCGTCGGCAACAATCAGCCAACGGCGGAAGGTACGGTATCCGCCGGTTTCGCGGTCGATTTCCACGCGCACATCCATGTGCTCTCGGCTGGCTTTTTTACGGGCGGCGATAGACAGCGCTTCTTCCAAAGCATCAAATACCACGCCTGCCTCTACGTTTTTCTCACTGGCCAGCGCTTCGGCCAACTGCAACATTTCGCGACTCATTTTTTAGAATCTCCAAGTTTTTATTCAAATAACGAAAAATTAAAATTTAAATTCAGGGCGCAGGCGGGCTTTGTCGATATTGGCGATTTCGATTTCAGCCGTTTTGCCGTCGAAAGAAAGGGTTACGGTATCGTTTTCACAGCGCTCGATGCGTCCGATGAAGTTTTTCTGGCCGTCGATGGGCAGACGGGTCTTGATTTTGGCCTGCTGTCCTGCAAAGCGCACAAAATCCGCCGCTTTTTTCAGCGGGCGGTCGAGGCCGGGGCTGGAAATTTCGAGGCGTTTGTAGTCGATGTCTTCCACCATAAACACGCGGCTCAAGTGGTTGCTGACGGTCGCGCAGTCTTCTACGGTGATGCCGCCTTCTTTGTCGATAAAAACACGCAAATCGCCTTGCGCGGTCAGCTCGAAATCCACCAGCTCGTAGCCCAAGCCCGGCAGGGTTTTATCAAGAATATTCTGAATATCCATGCTGCTCCAAAGTGCAAAAACAAAAAAATGGCTCGCGGCCATTTTTCGGGAAAACTGAAAAATTTGCTTATTATAACCCGTTTTGCGGCAAAAAGAAAAGCCGTTGTTTCGACGGAAGTTTTTTCAGACGGCCTGACGCGGCGCAAACAGCGGAAAGGCCGTCTGAAAAATCGCAACAATCATTGAAACAGCCGAAAAATTGTCAACAAATTTCCAAACGCCTAAATGCTGTCTGAAAAAATAATTCTTTTAAAATCAAAAAATTAACTGATAAAACAGCTTTTCAGACGGCATATCAATCTCTCTGTTTCCCCCGCTTTGCCCTTGCATTAAGCAAGGGCGGCCTCTAAAATCAAAGCCTCTTTTTTATCCCCGACCAAAGGCCGTTTCATGTCCGCCCCGATTTACAATTTTTCCGCCGGCCCTGCCGTTTTGCCCGAAGCCGTTTTGCGCACGGCGCAGCAGGAAATGCTCGATTACAAGGGTACGGGTTTTCCCGTGATGGCGATGAGCCACCGTTCCGACACGTTTTTGAGTATTCTGCATCACGCCGAACAGGATTTGCGCACGCTTCTGAACATTCCGAACCATTACAAAATCCTGTTTCTGCAAGGCGGCGCAACTACCCAATTCAATATGGTGGCGATGAATCTGGCGCACGGCTTTAAAACCGCCGATGCGGTGGTAACGGGCAACTGGAGCCGAATTGCCGCCGAACAGATGCAGCGCCTGACCGACGCGCAAATCCGCATCGCGGCACTTGCCGGTGAAGGGTCTGACCATCAAAGCCTGCCGGCGGTGGCGGATTGGGATATCGCCGAAGATTCCGCGTTTGTTCATTTCGCGATCAACGAAACGGTCAACGGCCTGCAATATAAAGAAGTGCCCAAACTTTCAGACGGCCTGCCGCCGCTGGTTTGCGATATGTCGAGCGAAATTCTGTCGCGCGAATTTGATGTGAACGATTACGGCCTGATTTACGCGGGGGCGCAGAAAAACATCGGCCCCGCCGGGGCGACCGTGGTCATCATCCGCGAAGATTTGCTGGAACGCTGCCCCGACGACATTCCCGACGTGTTCAGCTACCGCGCCCACGTCAACCGCAACGGCATGCACAACACCCCTGCCACCTATCCGATTTATATGGCGGGTTTGGTGTTCCGCTGGCTGCTCGCGCAGGGCGGCGTGAAGCAGATTGAGGCGGTCAACAAACTCAAAGCCGCAACGCTTTACGATGCCATTGACGGCAGCGGCGGTTTCTACCGAAACAACATCCACCCCGATGCGCGCTCGAAAATGAATGTGGTTTTCCAAACCGGCGATGCGGAATTGGACAAAAAATTCGTATTGGAAGCCGGACTGCGCGGCCTGAAAGAGCTCAAAGGCTATAAAACCGTCGGCGGAATGCGCGCCAGCATCTACAACGCCATGCCGCTCGCGGGCGTGGAAGCGCTGGCGGAATTTATGCGCGATTTCCAACGGCGTTACGGATAAGTCCGGGCAATACCCTGTATGGAGAAATTGTCCGAATGCCGTCTGAAAATGGCGGTGGTTCGGGCGGCTGATTTTCATTCCGACAGGGTTTCGGGCCGTCTGAATGTGCATAGACGGCAATGTATGCCCGTAAACGGGTTCGGACGGCATTGTTCCGGTGTTTTGTGCGGCTGAACCGGCGGATTCCCGACTGTTTCCCCGTATCTTTCCGAGCAGACGGTTTGGCTTAATGTGCAGGCCGTC
Organism: Neisseria chenwenguii; assembly: GCF_002216145.1. Classification (NCBI taxonomy): domain Bacteria; kingdom Pseudomonadati; phylum Pseudomonadota; class Betaproteobacteria; order Neisseriales; family Neisseriaceae; genus Neisseria; species Neisseria chenwenguii. Next base: position 331,056 of record NZ_CP022278.1, on the reverse strand, counting down.
TGAAATATTGAAAATCTTTTACGCTTTATCTGCCGACGCTATGACCTTCCCCACCGTATCCCTCAAACGCCGCCTTGCCGCCATGCTTTACGAGCTGCTGCTTGTCGGCGCCGTCAGCGCGATTGCCGCTATTCTGTCAGGCATTGCCGCGATTTTCCTCAACCCTGTTTCTCCCCGGCTTTCCGCTTTCGTCACCTGCCTGCTGATGTTCGGTTTCTGGTGGTATTACTTCCGCACAAACTGGCTGCTCAAAGGCCAAACCCTGCCGATGCAGACCTGGAAAATCGGCCTGACCGACCAACGCGGCGTACGCCCGCCGCTGCACATCCTGCGCCTGCGCTTTATTTGGGCATGCGTGTTTATTGTGTTCATCCCCATGCTGGCCTACGCCGGCCTGCGCCATCTGCTCAACATCCCGCCGATGGGTGCATTCGGCGCCGCGCTGATTTGGCTGATTCTGCCGTGGGGCTTTGCGCTCTTCAACCCCGACCGCCAGTTTCTTTATGATTTTCTGGCCGGAACACGCTTGGTAGATCTGAAAGCGGGGCAGGGGGAAGACGGAGAAAAGGCCGTCTGATGCTTCGACTTCGCTCGCTCAGCAACCGATTGTTCGCGGCCGCCATTTCCCCTTTCCAACAGCTTCCCCAAACAACTTTCCTGCAAAATGCAAAAAGGCCGTCTGAAAAAATAAAAGATTTTCAGACGGCCTTTTTGCATTTTGTCGGAAACAAAATCAGCGGTGCGGACGCTTCCGGCCTTTGGCCTGCTGCATCGCCATCTGGTTCATTTCCTGACGGGTCGGGCGTTTTTTAAACATCGCATGCGCCTCGTCAACCGAGCATTTCTGCGACAGACAAATCAGCGTCACCGCATCCTTCTGCGCCTGTCCGCCGGTGTGGTACATGCGGCGCAGGTTGGCTTCATTGATGCGGCCTTTTTCCGGATCGATGTCGAATTTTTTCAGACGCTCGATAAACTGACGCTGCTGACGGCGCGAAGTCCAAACAAAACCGCCCGCGGCAGTGGCCATAATTACTACGGCAAGTAAAATGGCAAGCGGCCATGAGTCGGTGAACAACACCAGAATCAGGCTTAAAACGGCGGTGGCGAGGAGAAGCAGGCCGCCTAAACGGATTTTTGTTTTGGTATCCATAATGGTTGGGGTTCCTTTGGTTGAGGCCGTCTGAAATCCGCTTGCGGTGAAGCCGGATTTCAGACGGCCTTGAATCGGGTTTACGCTATTTTACAGGATTTTCGCCTGAGGCGTGAAGCAGGGGCAGACAGGCCGTCTGAAACCCGATTACGGAGCGTAGCTGAAATGTCAGACGGCCTGTCTGTTTTCCCAAATTCAAAGCTGCTGCAAACTCTCGAAACAGCGTGTTTCCCCACTGATCGGATCGGTAAATTCAATCTTTTTCGCCAATAATTTCAACGGTTTTTCATAATCTTCCGCGCCCGCTTCCGATACGGTCGGGTAGAGCGGGTCGTTGAGAATCGGGATACCGAGTTTCATCATGTGGATGCGGAGCTGGTGTTTTTTACCGGTGTGCGGAAACAGGCGGTAGCGGGCGGTTCCGCCATTGGTTTCAATGAGTTCGACTGTGGTGAAGGCATTGGCTTCGCCTTTGCTTTCTTGGCTGAGGAAGAATTTTTCGCCGCGCACCAGCCGTGATTGGATTTTGGCGGGAAGCTGCAAACCGGCGCGGTAGGGCGCGAGGGCTTCGTAGGTTTTGCAGACGGTCTCTTTGTTTTGAAACATCATTTGATAATCGCGCCGGCTTTCGGGGTTATGGGAAAACAGCATTACGCCGGCAGTGTCTTTGTCGAGGCGGTGGACGGGGGAAATGGCCTCCGTATCAAGATGTTGCAGCGCGGGATTGAGGCGCAGGCGGGTGAGCAGGGTTTCGCGCAGGAAGCGGCCGCTGGGGATGACGGGCAGAAAATGCGGTTTATCGACGACGATTAAGTGTTTGTCGATATGGAGGATTTTTTCGTCAAACGGAATGTGCGGTTCGCTGTCGCGGCTGGTTTCGCGGTAATACCAGACGGTTTCGCCGGCGGCAAACAGCGTGTGTTCGCTAAGCGGCGCGCCGTTTTGTCCGACGACAAACCCGCTGTTGAGCCGCGCGCGCCAGCCCGCTTCGCCGACAAAGGGAAAGCGGATACAGAGGAAATGCAGCAGCGGCAGGCCGTAAAACTGTTTGTCGTGCGGCAGAACGAGATAGCTGGGTTTGATGCCGTCTGAAACGGGCAGGGGGGCGGTGCGGTTTTTCATGGACGTATTGTAGCCGAGGCGGCGGGTTTTTCAGACGGCTTTTGCAGGCGGAAGCGGTTTTTTCGGTTTGAATTTTATGGGTAGCAAATACGGGTGTGGCAAATACTGTTTTATGGATGCGTTGCTCAGGCTGTCTGAAAAACCGGTGCGGCGTTTTCAGACGGCCTCTCTCCCCCCCCCTGATGTCGTCTGAAAACCACAAACGGCGAAAAATCGGCTATAATTCCCAGCTATTTGATTCGGGCGTTTTGATTAGAAATGGCACAGAAAATCCAATCCGTAAAAGGCATGAACGACCTTTTACCCGTCGAGCAGAAAGATTTCAAACTGACCGCCGCGTTTTGGCAGGCGTTTGAGGATGTGGTCGGCCGTTGGGCGAAAAGCTACGGCTACAGCCAAATCCGCACGCCGATTGTCGAACAGACGGGTTTGTTTGTGCGTTCCATCGGCGAGGAAACCGACGTGGTCGGCAAGGAAATGTACACGTTTTCCGATTCCAACGATTCTCTGAGCCTGAGCCTGCGCCCCGAAGGGACCGCTTCCTGCCTGCGCGCGGTGGTGGAGCATAATCTGCTTTACAACAGCCCGCAGAAATTGTGGTACATGGGGCCGATGTTCCGCCGCGAACGCCCGCAGAAAGGGCGTTACCGCCAGTTTCACCAAGTCGGCATCGAGGCGCTGGGCTTTGAAGGGCCGGACATCGACGCCGAAATCATCGCCATGTCGGCGGATTTGTGGGACAAACTCGGCATCCGCGGTTATCTGACTTTGGAAATCAACAGCTTGGGCAACCGCAAAGAGCGTGCGGCGCACCGCGCGGCTTTGGTGGATTACCTGACCCGTTATGAAGATAAATTGGACGACGACAGCAAACGCCGTCTGAAAACCAATCCGCTGCGCGTGTTGGACAGCAAAAATCCCGATTTGCAGGAAATCTGCAACGCTGCGCCGCGCTTGGTGGACTATCTCGGCGAAGAGTCGCAGGCGCATTACCGCTGCTTCAAAACCATGCTCGACGGTTTGGACATCAAATATGTCGAAAACCCACGGCTGGTGCGCGGTTTGGATTATTACAACCAGACTGTGTTTGAATGGACGACTGACAAACTCGGCGCGCAGGCGACGGTGTGCGGCGGCGGACGTTACGACGGCCTGATTGAGGAATTGGGCGGCAAACCGGCGGCGTCTATCGGTTTTGCGATGGGCATCGAGCGGCTCTTGCTGCTGGTACACGAATACGGCAGCCTCAAGGCCGACGCTGCGCCTGATGTTTACGTTATCCATCAGGGCGATGGTGCGGATTTGCAGGCGATGAAATACGCGCAGGCACTGCGTGCGGCGGGTTTTGATGTGATGCAGCATTCGGGTTGTCAGAGCCTGAAAGCGCAGATGAAAAAAGCCGATGCAAGCGGTGCGCGCTTTGCGCTGATTGTGGCGCAGAGCGAGTTGGAATCCGGCAGCGCCACGCTGAAAGACCTGCAAGGCATGCACGGACAGCAAACGGTGGCGGCAGCCGATTTAATCAATACTTTACAACAATGGAAGAGCGCATAAATGGCGGCACATATCGACGAACAGCAGGAACTCGACAATTTCAAATATTTCTGGAAAAAAACAGGGCGCTGGGTTTTTGTGCTGCTGGTTTTGGCGGCTTTGGGCTATCTGGGCTACACCATGTACCAGCGCCATTTGGTGACCAAAAATCAGGAAGCAGCCGAAGTGTTGGCGCAAATGGTTGAAAAGGTTCAGCAAAAACAGGATCCGAAATTGGCCAACGCCGACCTGCTCAAACTTCAGCAGGATTATCCCGAAACCGTCGCCGCCGCGCAGGCCACGCTGATGGCGGCTGCCTCCGAGTTTGACGCCGGCCGTCACGACGTGGCCGCAGGCCATCTGAACTGGGTGTTGAAAAACCAGCCGGCACCGCTGGTTCAGGCTTTGGCGGCGCAGCGTCTGGCGGTGGTCAAAATGCAGCAGAAAAAATACGATGAAGCGCTGACGGTTTTGGACACCAAAGTCGAAGCTGATTTCGAGCCGCTGCTGCTGGATACCAAAGGCGACGTTTACGCCGCGCAAAACAAAGCCAAAGAAGCCGTGCAAAGCTACGATCAGGCGCTGGCCAAAATGCCGCAGGAAGCTGCCGGCCGCGATTTGATCCAAATGAAACGCGATGCGCTGAAATAAGGCCGTCTGAAAAAAAAACGGTTTGCCTATTTAAACAGAAAACGCGCCGGATAAACGCCGTTTAAACCGCGTTTGCAAACAGGCTTGTCGGAATCCTCCGGCAAGCCCTTATCTGTTTTCAGACGGCCTGAAAAACGGGATGGAATTTTACCTGTGCCTGTGTTGTTGCTCCAAAATCATGAAGCCGTGCAGAATGAGACTGTTTGTTTTACGGTAACTGTATTGTCAGGTACTGATTTAACTGTTAGATACTATATTATGATTATGAAGAAAAAAGGACAGACGCTCCCCCTCTTTGCCACTTTTGGTATGCTGGCAGGCGTGGTGGTATCCCATACCCTGCAAACAGACCTTTCATATAGCATTTCACTCGGCTTGGTGGCCGGATTGCTGTTCGGCGTATTGATTGATTTATCGTGACCAGCATGCTTATTTCAGGCAGCTTGAATTTTCTCAACTTTTTTATTCATAAGGGAAAAAACATGAAAGCCCAATGCTCATGCGGAGCGGTATCGCTGAAAGTGGAACACGACAGCCATGCACATGGCCGTCAGTGCGGAATGTACCGCATACAGGGCGGCAGCGCATATTTTGCCGTGGACGCGATTGGTATGCCTCAACTCACAGGTAGCGGATACATCGCTTGATAACTCACACAATCCGTATAGGTTGAACTTCAGCCCGGTTAAAAATGTTAATGTACTTTAATATTGTCAAAGATGCCGGGTTGAGTGCCGATCTGCGAAAATGTAATAATGAGATCGGGTAAATTCTCAATTGATTAATTGATTGGAAAACAAAAGAAACAAACCGTTTTCAGACGGCGGGCATCCTTATAAAGGCAGTCCGAAAACCCATGAAAGTTCCCGAAATGAAACCAACCATAGCCTTGGTAGGCCGCCCGAATGTCGGCAAATCTACTTTGTTCAACCGTCTGACCCGCACCAAAGACGCACTGGTACACGACCTGCCAGGCCTGACCCGCGACCGCCATTACGGACACGGCAAAGTCGGCAGCAAGCCTTATCTGGTGGTGGATACGGGCGGTTTCGAGCCGGTGGTGGACAGCGGTATTCTGCATGAAATGGCCAAACAGACGCTGCAGGCGGTGGACGAAGCCGATGCGGTGGTGTTTCTGGTTGATGCCCGCACCGGCCTGACACCGCAGGACAAAATCATCGCCGACCGCCTGCGCCAAAGCCCGCGCCCCGTTTATCTTGCCGTTAATAAAGGCGAGGGCGGCAATCAGGCGGTTTTGGCGGCCGAGTTTTACGAGCTTTCGTTGGGCGAGCCGCACGTTATTTCCGGCGCGCACGGCGACGGCGTGTATTACCTGATTGAAGAAATTCTGGAAGAGTTCCCCGGGCCCGAAGAGGAGGGCGAAGCGCCGAAACACCCCGTTTTCGCCGTTATCGGCCGCCCGAACGTCGGCAAATCGACGCTGGTGAACGCCATTTTGGGCGAAGAACGCGTCATCGCCTTCGACATGGCGGGTACGACGCGCGACAGCATCCACATTGATTTCGAGCGCGACGGCAAGCCGTTTACCATCATCGACACAGCCGGCGTGCGCCGTCGCGGAAAAGTTGACGAGGCGGTGGAAAAGTTCTCTGTAATCAAAGCGATGCAGGCGGTAGAAGCCTCGAATGTGGCCGTTTTGGTGTTGGACGCACAGCAGGACATCGCCGACCAAGACGCGACGATTGCCGGCTTTGCGCTGGAAGCAGGCCGCGCGCTGGTGGTGGCGGTCAACAAATGGGACGGCATTTCCGACGAGCGCCGCGAGCAGGTCAAGCGCGACATTGCCCGCAAGCTGTATTTCCTTGATTTTGCGAAGTTCCACTACATTTCCGCGCTGAAAGAACGCGGCATAGACGGCCTGTTTGAAAGCATTCAGGCGGCCTACAATGCGGCCATGATTAAAATGCCGACGCCGAAAATCACCCGCGTTTTGCAAAGCGCCATCGAGCGCCAGCAGCCGCCGCGCGCAGGTCTGGTGCGCCCGAAAATGCGCTACGCCCATCAAGGCGGCATGAATCCGCCCGTGATTGTGGTGCACGGCAACGCGCTGGGCGCGATTTCCGACAGCTACACCCGCTATCTGACGCAAACTTTCCGCAAAGCCTTCAATCTTCAGGGAACACCGCTGCGCATCCAATACAATGTTTCGGAAAATCCGTATGAAAACGCCGATGAAAAACCGAAAAAGAAACCGCTGCGCCGCGTTACTTTGAGCAACCGCATCGAAAAACGCGAAAACCGCAAAGAAGAGAAAAACCGCTTCAAGAAAAAAGCCAAAGTCAGTGTGAAAAAGCAGCACAGCAAATAAGGCGTGATGATTGCGCGCGCTACGGTTTCAGACGGCATGATTCGGCGTTTGGCAAGACATTCAGGCCGTCTGAAAGAAGCCCGTTTAATGCGGTTTAACAGTCAAAAGTGAAAATATGCGCGTAATCAGTTTTTGAGAATGAAAACAGTCCGAAAGATGAAATTTTTAGACGGTCATTCACTGCAAGTTTGCACATTCTTACGGATAAATTGTTGGTAAAAAGTTGCATTCAAGGCTACAATCCGAAATCAGCACTTTAACAAGCCCTTTTATAAACATAATAACGGAGTTTAAGAATATGACAGCTAAAGGACAAATGTTACAAGATCCTTTTTTGAATGCGTTGCGTAAAGAGCACGTTCCGGTTTCGATTTACCTGGTCAACGGCATCAAGCTGCAAGGCCAGGTCGAATCATTCGACCAATACGTTGTTTTGCTGCGCAATACTTCTGTAACCCAAATGGTTTACAAACACGCCATTTCGACCATCGTGCCCGCACGCGCCGTCAGCCTGCAACACGAGCAAAAACCGCAGGCCGCACAAGCCGCCGCGCCGGTTCAGGTTGAAACCGCGCCGCAGGCAGCAGAATAACGCAGCTCATGCTTTAAAAATACCTTACCGGTTGTTTCCGGTAGGGTATTTTTGTTTTCAGACTGCCTTTCTCATTTTTGCAAAACCTCAGGCCGCCTGAAAATCCTGCCGCTTTCTCTAACCCATTGTTTTCAAACATCATGTATCTCGACAATATCCTTCCGTTTGCCCGCAAACTTTTATCATGCCGTCTGAGCGCAGGCTGCCGCGCGCTCGACGGTACGGCGGGAAACGGCCACGATACGCTGCTTTTGGCAGAATTGGTCGGCGCGTCAGGCAAAGTGTTGGCGTTTGACGTGCAGGAAGCCGCGCTGTTTCAGACGGCCTCGCGTCTGGCACAGGCGGGCGTGGCGGCGCGGGTTACGCTGATACACGACAGCCATGAAAAGCTGACGGATTATGTGGACGAACCGCTGGACGCAGCGGTATTTAATTTCGGCTGGCTGCCGGGCGGCGACAAAAGCTGCACGACCGAAGCGCAAAGCAGCGTCAACGCCCTCAACGCCGTGCTGCCGCTGCTCAAGCCAAACGGCCTTTTGCTGGCGGTGCTTTACCCCGGTCACGAAGTCGGGCGAAGGGAAGCGCAGGCCGTTGAAAATTGGGCGGAAAACCTGCCGCAGCAGGAATTTTCGGTCTTGAAATACGGTTTTACCAACCGCAGAAATGCGCCGCCGTATCTTCTGGCGGTCGAAAAATTAACGGCTTGAAACCGACATCAAAAATGAATGTTAAGGTAGAATAAGCGCTCTGTTTTTAACCTCTGTTGAGGCGTTTGAAATGCAATATCTGATTGTCAAACACAGCCATATGTTTTTTGTGGCAGTTACTATATTACTGTTTAATGTCCGCTTTTTCCTGCTGCGCGCCAACCCCGAAAAACCGCTGGCGGGTGTTTGGAAAGCGCTGCCGCATCTTAACGACACCATGCTGCTGTTTACCGCGATGTGGCTGCTGAAGCTGACTCATCTTTCCATTTTCACCGTACACTGGCTGGGTTTGAAAGTCTTGCTGGTGTTGGTTTACATCGGTTTGGGCATGATGATGATGCGCGCCCGCCCGCGTTCGGGCAAATTTTACGCCGCTTACGCGCTGGCAATGCTTTGCGTGGCGACCATCGTTTACCTTGCGCGTTTCAAACCGTTTTTCTGAGGCTGTCTGAAAAATGTCTGAACGAAAACAGGCTGTTATCGCGCTAGGTGCCAATCTCGACAAGCCCGCCGCGCAAATCCGTACCGCGCTGGAAGCCCTTGCTGTGCATCCGCAAATCCGCATCCTCAAAACCTCGTCGCTCTACCGAACCGCGCCCGTCGGCTACGACGACCAGCCTGATTTTGTCAACGCAGTCTGTTTGGCCGAAACCGGCTTGGACGGTGTGTCGCTGTTGTCCGTTTTAAACCGCATCGAAGCCGATTTCGGCCGCGAACGCAGTTTCCGCAACGCCCCGCGCACGCTGGATTTGGACATTGTCGATTTCAACGGCGAAACCAGCGCCGACCCGCACCTGACCCTGCCGCACCCGCGCGCGCACGAGCGCGGTTTTGTGATGGTGCCGCTGGCGGAAATCCTGCCTGATTTTGTGTTGGGCAAACACGGCAAAGCCGCAGATTTGGCGGCGGCGCTGGGGGATGAGGGCATTGTGCTGTTGGACGGGGGCGGAGATGGCAAACAGGCCGTCTGAATATTTCAGACGGCCTGTTGTTTTATGGCAAAGGCGTGATTAAATTTAAGCGGGAATATGATTTTGAAATAATCTATTGGTATAAAATGACGCATTCAGAGCCGAATGCGCCGGTCGGGCGGTTCGGGTGTGTTAGAATTGCAGAAATTACGACATTTCTCAGAACATAACCAAACAGGAATCCCATGAATTACCGTTATATCGTTGTCGAGGGCGCAATCGGCAGCGGCAAATCCGAATTGAGCCGCCGTTTGGCCAAACATTTCAGTGCGCTGCATCTGACTGAAAATCCTGATAAAAATCCGTTTTTGGCGCAGTTTTACGCCAATGCCAGCAATCACGGTTTGGCGACCGAGCTGTATTTTCTGATGCGTCGCGCCGAAAGCGTGGAAACCATCAACAGCGAAGACGATTTGGGCGGCATCATCGTGGCCGATTTCCTGCTGGAAAAAGACCAGATTTTCGTGCCCGTGGTGTTGAACGACCAAGAACAGACGCTGTTTTGGGAAATCAAGCGCAAGACTCTGCCGCAATATCCCGTGCCCGATTTGGTGGTTTACTTGCAAACTGCCGCCGACAACAACCGCAAGCGCCTGCAAAAGCGCGGTGACGGCGTGGTCAATCTGTTTCCGCAGGGGTATCTGGGGCAGATTCACGACGAATACAGCCGTTTTTTCCATCTCTATCAAAACGCGCCGCTGCTGATTGTGAATGCCGACGAGCTGGATTTGAACGGCAACGAAGAGCATTTCCGCCTGCTGCTCAACGCGATGACTGAATTGCAGGGAAGTCGTAACTACTTGAATTTAAGCGAATAGGCTGAGACTTTTGCAAAAATAATAAACATCCGCTTGAATGCCGTCTGAAAAAATCTAAAGGAGCTGTCATGCCGAAATACAAATTCACTCTGCCTTCCAGCAGTGGCACAGATTTTCATTCCGCCGAACACCTGCCGCTGGTGGTTTATTTCTACCCGAAAGACAGCACGCCCGGTTGCACCACCGAGGGCTTGGATTTTAACGCGCGCTTGGCGCAATTCGCCGGTTTGGGTTACACCGTGGTCGGCATTTCCCGTGACGGTGTGAAATCGCATCAGAATTTCTGTGCCAAACAAGGCTTTCAGTTTGAATTGTTGAGCGACAAAGATGAAACCGTGTGCAAATTATTTGACGTCATCAAGCTGAAAAAACTGTACGGCAAAGAATCTCTGGGCGTCGAGCGCAGCACCTTTGTTTTGGACAAAAACGGCGAAATCATTCACGAATGGCGTAAGGTCAAAGTCGCCGGCCACGCGCAGGAGGTTTTGGAAACTTTGGGAAAATGACGGAACAGGCCGTCTGATGCTTCGATTTCGTTCAGCACAGGTGCTTCGGCTTCGCTCAGCAACCTCTGAGGCCGTAGTTGGAAAATTCGGACGGCTTCAATCAAAATGAACGATTTAATCGAAAGGCTGCTCGAACATTTATGGCTGAGCCAGCGTTTGAGCCAAAACACCCTGCAAAGCTACCGCCGCGATTTGGAAAAAGTTGCGGCGCGTTTGCATGAAAAATGCCTGGATTGGCTGAACGTGCAAAGCGTCGATCTGGCTGATGCCGTGTATGTGCCGTCTGAAAAAAACAGCTCGCAGGCGCGCGCGCTGTCGGCCTGCAAGCGTCTTTACGGTTGGCTGGAAGAAACCGGGCAGCGGGTGGAAAATCCGACCCGTTTTCTGACCGCGCCGAAAAAAGCGCAAACGCTGCCCAAGCTGATTACCGAGCAGCAAATCGACGCGCTGCTCGCCGCGCCTAATACCGAAACGCCGCACGGCCTGCGGGATAAAGCGCTGTTGGAACTGATTTATGCCACAGGTTTGCGCGTGACCGAAGCTGTGAAGTTGAAACTGACCGAAATCGACCTGCAAAAAGGGCTGATCCGGACGGTCGGTAAGGGCAATAAGCAGCGGCTGGTGCCGATGGGCGAAGAGGCGGCCTATTGGGTGATGCGTTATTGCGCCGAAGCGCGCGGTGCGCTACTGAAAAACCGCCAATGCGACGAGATGTTCGTCAGCCAAAAACGCGTCGGCATCAGCCGTCAGCTCGCCTGGCTGATTGTGAAAGAATACGCCGCCGCCGCCGGCATCCGCGACCTCAGCCCGCACGGGCTGCGCCACGCGTTTGCCACCCATTTGGTCAACCACGGCGCCGATTTGCGCGTGGTGCAAACCCTGCTCGGTCACGCCGACATCAGCACCACCCAGATTTACACCCACGTCGCCAACCAGCGTTTGAAAAGCGTGGTTGCGCAACATCATCCGCGCAGTTGAGTTTCAGACGGCCTTTAAACGGCATTTATGATTTTTTCAAAGTCTCAGGCCGTCTGAAAGAAATAAACCGCCAACCCAACCCGATTTTAAGGAACAAACCCATGAAAACCAGCGCCAGAAACCAGTTTGCCGGCACCATTAAAAGCATCAAACGCGGCGATGTCGGCTGTATCGTCGTATTGGCTTTGGCGGGCGGTTTGGAAATTACCGCTTCGATTACCCGCGAAAGCTGCGATGAATTGGGTTTGGAAGTCGGGCAGACGGCGGTTGCGCTGATTAAATCCACCGGCGTGATTATCGCCACCGATTTGGAACATATCCGCCTTTCCGCCTGCAACCAACTGGCGGGTTTGGTGTCGCACGTCGAACGCGGAGCGGTTAATTCCGTGGTTACGCTGGATCTGGAAAACGGCATACAGATTACCGCGGGCGTGACCATGCAGAGTACGGAGGCGCTGGATTTGCGTCCCGGTCAGCGGGCGACGGCAGTGTTTAAAGCCGGAAGCGTGATTTTGGGCGTTTTGGCCTGACATTCTCAGAGCGCCTGTTGCGTAAATCAGGCCGTCTGAAAAAGGTTGCATTGCAACCGTTTCAGACGGCCTTTTGTTTTTAAACAGCATTTTTATTTTTAAAATCAAAAATTTAATTAAAATCAATCGAATTATTAAAATTCATAGCGATTTTAAAATAATCCCTGAGTTTTCTACTCTTGCAATGCAAACCGTTTTTATTTATATTTGTGTTTAATAATAAAACTAACTCTCATTGGAAAGAACACAGGAGCACATCATGTTTGTCTGTATCTGTAATGCCGTTACCGACCGCGAAATCAAAGAAACCGTTGCCGCAGGCGCGATGACGATAGGTGATTTGCAGGCGCAGCTGGGCGTGGCAACCTGCTGTGGCTGTTGCAGCGAGCTGGCGGCTTCGTTTCTGACGGCAAGTACGGTGCAGAGCGTAAGTACGGGAATTAATGTCCAGTCGTAATCAATTCAAAAAGGCCGTCTGAAAATTTGGCATTGCCGGATTTTCAGACGGCCTTTCGCGTGGGCAGCGTATATAGTGAAATAAAATAAGAAAGATACAAGGCCGCAAGGTGTAGACAGTACAGGTACGGGACAGATGAGCTTGGCGCTTCAGCGCCTTAGTGAATCGTCCTCTTTGGGCTCAGCCGCAGCCAACGAAGTAGATTTTTTATTTTAATTCGCTATAAAAGGGCGGTTTATGCCCCGTTTGCGTGAAAAACCAGTTGAAGATAACGGTTTTTTTGACTATTCTCTTGCGCAAGCTGCGTATTTTTAACCGTTTTTGGCTTTTGCCGTTCGGTCGGGCAGTCAGACCAACCCTGTTTTGCAGCAGGGATTTTCAATTAGAAAAACAGGTGTTTAGCACATGAATTCTTCAACTGGAAACCAAAAAGCATCGCTTTGGGCTGTCGGCCTGATGTTGTTCGCTTTGTTTTTCGGCGCGGGCAATCTGATTTTCCCCGCATTTTTAGGCCAGCAGGCCGGTGAAAACTGGTTTTCCGCCATGCTCGGCTTTTTGCTGACGGGCGCGGGGCTGCCGCTTTTGGGCGTGATTGCCATCGGCTATTCAAGTTCGCGCGACGTGCAGGCGCTGGCCTCAAGGGTCACGCCGTGGTACGGCATTGCGTTTGCATCTGCGCTTTATCTCGCCATCGGCCCTCTGTTTGCCACGCCGCGCACGGCGACGGTGTCGTTTGAAATCGGTGTCGCGCCGTTTATCGGTGAAAGCGATAAAACCATCGGTTTGGCGCTGTTCAGCGTGTTTTTCTTTGCCGTTGCCTTTTGGCTGTCGCTCTCGCCGGGTAAACTGGTTGATCGAATCGGTAAAATCCTGACCCCCGTTTTGCTGCTGACTATTACTGTATTGGTCGGCTATGCCGCATTCAATCCGATGGGCGCGCTGATGCCCGAGCAGGGCGATTTTGCCGTCAGCCCGCTCGCCAAAGGCATTTTGGAAGGTTACGGCACGATGGATGCGTTGGCATCATTGGTGTTCGCCATCATCGTGATTGACGCTGTGCGCGCAATGGGCGTGGACAATCGCGACGAACTTTTGCGCACGACCACCATCGCCGGTGTGGTGGCCGCAAGCTGTCTGGCGGTCGTTTACCTGCTTATCGGCTACATGGGCGCGACCAGCGTGGCCGGCTTGGGGTTGCAGGAAAACGGCGCAAACGTGCTTTCCAAAACGGCGCAACACTATTTCGGCACCGGCGGCAATATCCTCCTGAGCGTCATCGTTTTCCTCGCCTGCCTGAGCACTGCCGTCGGCCTGATTACCTCATGTTCGGAATATTTCAACCGCCTCTGCCCGGGCATTTCCTACAAAGCCTTCGTCGTCATTTTCACCCTCGTTTCCATGGGCTTGGCCAACAAAGGTCTGGCCGGCATTATCAGCTTCTCGATCCCCGTCTTGATGCTGCTGTATCCGCTGACTATTGTGTTGATTCTGCTCGCGTTTCTCGACAAATTTTTCAGCGGCAGCCGCATCGTTTACGTCTGCACCATGTTTTTCACGCTGATTGTCGGCGTTTTGGATGCTTATAAAGCTGCGTTTGGCTTTGGCGAAGAAACCGCCGCCGCCATCAACAAAACCCTGCCCTGGTACGACATCGGCTTGGGCTGGATTGTGCCCGCGCTGGTCGGTTTCGTGCTCGGCTGCATTCTGAACGCCGCCCTGAAAAAACGGGGCTGATGTGCCGTAAACCGAAAAGGCCGTCTGAATTTTCAGACGGCCTTTATAGTGAACCAAAATAAAAAATCTACTTCGTTGGCTGCGCCTTGCCGCCTCGTATCTTTCTTACTTTTATTTCACTATACTTTTTTCCGGCATTGGTTTTCCTGCCAAACCGCTTTATACTCAAACCGTTGCCAATCAAAACCTGAGGAGACCGTTATGCCGACCGTCAAACATTACCCTGAAGCGCACTGTTTCGTCCTTTCGCACGAAAACGAAATCGCCGGTGAACTCGACTACCGGCTGGCCGACGGGATGTTCAACATCGTCCATACCCGCGTCGATCCGAAATTTCGGGGGCAGGGCTTGGCGAAACATCTGCTCGATGCCGCTGTTGCCGAAGCGGGAAAACTCGGCCTGCCGCTGGAAGCGGAATGCGGCTATGCCGAAGAAGTCTTGACGCGCGAAGGTTTGTTGGCGCGTTGAATATGCCAAACAGCTGGGCCGTCTGAAAATTTTGCGTTTTTTCAGACGGCCTGCTTCATATCGGGATAAAAATGAACAATCTGATTCGGATTAAAAAAGCGTCTTAACCCAACAAGGCAGACAGGCCGTCTGAAAAGCCTGCCGCGCCATATAAAAGTTGACACTTCCGCCCCGAAAGCCTAGAATTCCGCCATTCTCAAAACGCCGCGCTCTGCGGCAGTCTTGAAAACATCTTTTCAGACGGCCTCTCCGTCGTTCTAAAAAATCTTAAAAAATTCCTTTTACTTTCCAATCGGTTCCATCCAAAAATCATGCACGTTTCCGAACTTCAGACCCTCCACATTTCCAAACTTTTGGAAATGGCCGAAGAACACGGCATTGAAAATGCCAACCGCTTACGCAAGCAAGACCTCGTATTTGCCATCGTCCGCCAGCTGATGAAGCAGGGCGAAGGATTTACTTGCTCGGGCACACTGGAAATCCTGCCCGACGGCTTCGGTTTTCTGCGCAGCGCCGACACGTCTTATCTGGCGGGGCCGGACGATATTTATGTTTCGCCCAACCAAATCCGCCGTTTTAACCTGCACACCGGCGATACGATTGAGGGGACGGTGCGCGTGCCGAAAGACAACGAGCGCTATTTTGCGCTGGTACGGCTGGATTCGATTAACGGTGACGATCCGGAAGTGTGTAAGCATAAGATTTTGTTTGAAAACCTGACGCCGCTGTTCCCGACCAAACAGTTCAAACTCGAGCGCGAGATTAAGTCGGAAGAAAACATTACCGCCCGCGCGATTGATTTGGTCTCGCCCATCGGCCGCGGCCAGCGTGCGCTGTTGGTGGCGCCGCCGAAATCAGGTAAAACCATGATGCTGCAAAACATCGCCCATGCGGTTACGGCGAATTATCCCGATGCCGAGCTGATTGTTCTGCTGATTGACGAGCGCCCCGAGGAAGTGACCGAAATGAGCCGTTCCGTGCGCGGCGAAGTGGTTTCTTCGACTTTCGACGAGCCGGCCACGCGCCACGTGCAGGTGGCGGAAATGGTGATTGAAAAAGCCAAGCGCATGGTGGAACACAAAAAAGACGTAGTCATCCTGCTCGATTCGATTACCCGCCTTGCCCGCGCCTACAATACCGTCGTGCCGACTTCGGGCAAAATCCTGACCGGCGGTGTGGACGCGAATGCGCTGCACCGCCCGAAACGCTTTTTCGGCGCGGCGCGCAATGTGGAAGAGGGCGGTTCGCTGACCATCATCGCCACCGCGCTGGTGGAAACCGGCAGCCGCATGGACGATGTGATTTACGAGGAATTCAAAGGCACGGGCAATATGGAATTGCACCTCGACCGCCGCATGGCCGAAAAACGCCTGTTCCCTGCCATCAACATCAACAAATCGGGCACGCGCCGCGAAGAGCTGCTGGTGCCGAACGACCGGCTCCAGCGGATGTGGCTGTTGCGTAAATTCCTGCACCCGATGGACGAAATCGAGGCAACGGAATTTTTGGTCGATAAGCTCAAAGCCTCGAAAAACAACGATGAATTTTTCGAGCTGATGCGCGGCAGCAAATAAAACATGAGGCCGTCTGAAAATCATTCAGACGGCCTTTCGAATATCGGTTTCCGTTTCAAAATTCCTAAATCCAAAGAGCCTGCCCATGAATGCGATGAACTGGCAAAACCTTCTTTCCACCACCCGATTCCGTACTAAAGAAGGCGAAATTGTCCCCACCGTTACCCCATCGACCCAAGAGGGCGCGGATGCGCTGCGCACGGATTTCCATATCGACTACGACCGCGTGGTGTTTTCCGGCTCGTTCAGACGGCTCGGGCGCAAAACCCAAGTGCATCCGCTGGCGCAGCACGACCTGACCCACAACCGCCTGACCCACAGCGTCGAAGTCGCCAGCGTCGGCCGCAGTTTGGGCAACCGCGGCGGCGTGATGCTTCAGGCGGGCGGTTTTCTGCCGCAGGGCAACACGCCGGGCGACATCGGCGCCGTGGTTCAAGTGGCCTGTCTGGCGCATGATTTGGGCAATCCGCCGTTCGGCCATACCGGCGAAGACGCGCTGCGCGACTGGTTCCGCAATCCGCAAAACGCCGCGTATCTGCAAGGTTTGAGCGAGGCCGAGCGCAACGATGTGCAGACTTACGAGGGCAACGCCCACAGCCTGCGGATTCTGGCCAGTTTGGAAATGTACCCCAACCGCGGCGGCATGCGCCTGACCGCAGCCACCGTCGGTGCGCTGCTGAAATATCCGTGGACAACGCTGCATCCGCAATACGGCATGAAAAAGTTCAATATCTACCAAACCGAGCTGCCGTTTATCCGCCGCGTAGCCGACGAGCTCGGGCTGCTGCCGCTCGGTGCGGACCATTGGGCGCGCCATCCGCTGTCTTACCTGATGGAAGCCGCCGACGATATCTGCTATGCCTTGCTGGATTTGGAAGACGCGGTCGAACTCGACCTATTGACCGATACCGAAGTCGAAAGCATCCTTTCCGAGCTGACCTACAGCGAAAGCGCGTGGCACGCCCAATCCAGCCGCCAACGCTGCGCCATGCTGCGCGGCATCGCCATCGGGCGGGCGATTGAAGATGTCGCGCAAACCTTTATCATGCACCAGTCCGATCTGTTGCGCGGTGCGTTCAAAGGCAAAGACCTGCTCGCCCTGTGCAGCCCCGAAGTGCAGAATACGCTGGAAAAAGCCAAAGAGTTGGCGCGCACCCGCATTTTCCGCCACCACACCAAGCTGATTACCGAAATCGCCACTTTCCCCTGCCTCGGCACGCTGCTTGATATTCTCGTTCCCGCCGCCCATGCGCTGTTGGCCAACGGCCGAACCGACACCCGCCAGTCGCTCGCTTTGGAACTTCTGAAAAACGAAAACCCCGTCAGCGCCGACGACAGCCTGTATCAGGCCTACATGAAAATCCTCGACTTCGTCGGCGGCATGACCGACAACGCCGCCGCCAAAATGGCGCAGGATTTGTCGGGATTGGGCATGCTGCGTTGAATTCGGCGTTTTGCATCGGGTAAACAAACAGGCCGTCTGAAAGCCGTCTCACCGTTTCGGTAAACGATTTTCAGACGGCCTGAAATTTAACTTTTGTCTTTCAAACAGTTGGATTTTTTATACACAAAAACAGCCTGAAAAAGCTGGACAGTTTCAGCCGTTTTCTATATATTCCGTTTTCTTGATTCACAACGCGCAAGCGAAGTGATGAGGATGCACCCGTAGCTCAGTTGGATAGAGTATCTGGCTACGAACCAGAGGGTCGGGCGTTCGAATCGCTCCGGGTGCGCCAAACACAATATCCGCGCCCATCGTCTAGCGGTTAGGACATCGCCCTTTCACGGCGGTAACCGGGGTTCGATTCCCCGTGGGCGTGCCAGATTTAGAGAGCCACTTCCATCGTCGGAAGTGGCTTTTATTCTTTGAATCAGTCTTCTGTTTTATGGCATCAGGGCCGTCTGAATATTCAGACGGCCTTGTTTTTTACGATAAATGCCGTTTGTCATATAAAGCGGCCGTTTGGAAAAGATTGGAAATATCGTTATGAAATTAAATTAAAACGACATATGTAAATACTGCCGTGAATCCGTTATGAAACTGCTTTATCCGATTATTTTTTCCGTGTCGTCCGCCGCGTTGTCTTTTCCCGCTTATGCCGAAGCCGGAATCCTGCAACAGGAATCCCAGAGGCAGGAGGCTTTGCGGCAGCGGTTCCAGCCTGATGTTTCCGTCTGTTTGGAGCAAACCGAACCTGCCGCTGCCACATCCGGACCACAGCCGGATGTTCCTTGTTTTCCGATTCGTGAAGTGCGGCTGGAGGGCAAGGCTTCACACCGCTTTCAGTTCGCGCTGAAAAAGGCGCTGCGGCAGACGGAGTTTGCGGCGGGAAATGTTTGGGTGCGGCAGGCATCAACCGCCTGACGGTATCGGCACAGAACGCCGTTATCGGGCGCGGCTATTTCACGACGCGGATTGTAACGGGGCGGCAGAACCTGAACAGCGGCGTTTTAGTGCTGACGGTATTGCCCGGCCGCATCGGCAGGCTTTATCGACCGCAATCATGACGAAACAACCCATGCGGAACGGATTGCCGCGTTTCAAAACGAATTCCCGCTTGCCGAAGGGCAGATTCTGAATCTGCACGATTTGGAACACGGTTTGGAAAACCTGAAACGCCTGCCGACGGCAGATGCCTGTATCCGCATCGAACCCTCGGGGACGGACAGGCCGTCTGAAAGCGATGTCGCCGTCGAATGGCGGCAGCAGCTTCTGCCTTTCCGGGTTTCTCTGAATCTTGATGACTCGGGCAGCAAAGCAACGGGCAAATATCAGGGCGCGCTGGCGCTGGCGGCGGACAATCTTTTGGGCCTCAGCGATATGTTTTACGTTTCCTACGGGCGCGGATTGGGGCATGAAGCCAAGCCCGACGAAACG